>CAYVPC010000060.1:0-17608 GCA_964453555.1 uncultured Hyphomicrobiales bacterium
AGATGATGCAGGGCGCGTTCTTCTTCGCCTGCTCGAACATGTCGCGCACGCGGCTGGCGCCGACGCCGACGAACATCTCGACGAAGTCGGAGCCGGAAATGGTGAAGAACGGCACGTTCGCCTCACCGGCGATGGCGCGGGCGAGCAGCGTCTTGCCGGTGCCGGGCGGGCCGACCAGCAAGAGGCCGCGCGGGATGCGCCCGCCGAGCCGTTGGAACTTGCCGGGATCGCGCAGGAATTCGACGATCTCCTGGAGATCGAGCTTGGCTTCGTCGACGCCGGCCACATCCTCGAAGGTGACGCGGCCATGCGCTTCGGTCAGAAGTTTCGCGCGCGACTTGCCAAAACCGAGCGCCTTGCCGCCGGCGCCCTGCATCTGCCGCGAAAGGAAAATCCACACGCCAATCAGCGCGACAAACGGCAGCCATGAAATCAAAAGCGACACGAACCAAGGCACGTTGTCCGATTGCGGCCGCGCCGTGATCGAAACGCCCTTGTTGTAAAGGCGCTGGATCAGGCTCGGGTCGCTTGGCGAATAGGTCTGGAAGGTGCGGCCGTCGGTGAAGGTGCCGTGAATTTCCGGTCCCTGGATCAGGACATCGCGGACACGGCCCTGATCGACCTCGTTAAGGAGTTGCGAGAACGAGATGTCCTGTGAGGTCGTGTGCTGGCCCGGGTTCTGGAACAGCGTGAACAGCGCCAGCAACAGCAGGACAATGATGACCCATAGGGCAAAATTGCGAAGATTGGCATTCATCACAGGTCCTCGGCCGGCAACCTGCCGGCGACCAACCGCTTAAAAGTGTTGACGAATCGTGGCGGCATCACGTCTCACCCCCCGAAATGTAGGCGTCGCGCCCCCGCCTGCCAAGGGAACCCGGGGATTGGGCAAGCCGTTTATTGTAGTCCCTATTTCGTAAATCGCCGGTTGCCGGTCGGTTTTGCGGACGGACGCCGCGGCGGAGCGCGCTCGATGACGAGCCGGCCACCGCCAAGGCTCACCAATGCGCCGGCGAGCGTCTGCCGGAGCGGCGCTCCGGCCTGCCGCAGCGCCTCATAGAGCAATTCGAGCTTGCCGAGTTCGACCGGCCCCTCGTTGCCGGCGTGCGCAATGGCGCGGCCGAGGAGTCGCAGCGCCACTTCCGCAGGCAGGTCGCTAAATCGCTCCGCGTCAAAGCCGATCGGACCGCGCCAGGGGTCGGGCGCAAGAGCGGCTCGGGCGGCGGCGACCGCAAACTCGATGGTAGCTTCGGCGCGCCGCATGCGCGCCGCCAGCCGGGCAAAGCCGCGCGCGTCCAGCCCCTCGCCGGCAAGCAGCGCCAGCAATTCCCGCAGCCGTGTGCGGGCAAAGCGCGGATCGCGGTTGGTTGGATCCTCGCTGTGAGCCACGCGTGCGGCCCGAAGCGTCGCGACGAGACGCGCCTTGGGGACGCCGAGCAACGGACGGACAAGAAAGATCGCCATCGCCTTGCCGCCAGGGATGGGCGCCGCATGAGCCATTCCGGCAAGTCCGGTCAGGCCGCTGCCGCGCGCCAGCCGAAACAGCACCGTCTCGGCCTGGTCGTCGAGCGTATGTGCGGTGAGGATGTGTTCGTAGCCGGCGCGGGTCGCTGCTTCGGCCAGCAGGCGGTAGCGCGCTTGCCGTGCCACTTCCTGCAAGCCGGTCCTCGGCTTCTTGCCGCGCCAGCGCAGGGTCCGGTGGTGAATGCCGAGCCGATGTGCCAGGCGCTTGACCGCGGCGGCCTCGCGCGCGGATTCCCGCCGCAGCCCGTGGTCGACGGTCGCCGCCATGAGTTTTGGTGCACGCTTGAGCCGCTTTTTGAGTCCCTTGGCCCAGCGCGCGGCGATGACAAGAAGCGCGGTGGAATCGGAACCGCCGGAAACCGCCAGCAGAAGCCCGCTTACGTCTTCAAGGCCGCTAAACAGCGCGTTCGCTTCCTCGTCGCGAACCGCCGGGTCAGCAATGCCCACGCTTTTGTTCTCGCTCCACGGCCTGCTTTACGTTCGCGGCAGCGCGCGGATATTTACGCAGCACTTCACCGAGCGAAGCACAAGCCGCTTCCTTCTCGCCCAACGCCGCGAGCGACTCGCCAAGCCGCAACAACGCCTCGGGTGCCCGAGCGGTCGTATCATATTTGGTGGAGACTGCCAGGAACGCCTCGGCCGCATCACGATATTGCTGCTGCTGGAACAGGCTCTCGCCGAGCCAGTATTGCGCTTCCGGCGCGAGGCGGTCGCTCGGATATTGGCGCAGGAACGAGCGGAAGCTGTCGGCGGCGAGCCCATAATCCTTGTGCAGGATGTAGCCGTAAGCGAGATCGTAGGCGTCTCTGGGCGTGTTGGTCGGCGGCAACGTCGCCTGCTGAGTGCCGGTCGCACTGGGATTAGGCGCCGGCGGCGGCGGCAATTCGCCGGGGGTGACCGAGCCTGGCACGGACAGATCGAGCGGCGCGCCGATTTGACGGGAACCAGGAGCGGGCCCGTCGGAAACCGGCGGTGGCGGTTCGGTCGCCGCCGTGGTGCTGCCGAGCGGCCGCGGGGCGCCCGGCGCGGCCGGATTAAGCGTCGGATCGAACGCGTCGCCGCGACGCGTGCCCGCAGGCGGCACCGGGGATTCGATCGGAGCGGGCGGCGGCGGCGCGGTCGCGACTGGAACGGGCGCAGCCGCCGGTGGCGTCGGATACTGCCCGACCGGCCGTTGCGGGGCGGGCGGCGGCGAGCGTGGCGGAGCCCTGCCTTCTTGCACCGCCTCCTCTTGCAAGCGCTGCACCTGCTGCTCGAGCTGCTGATTGCGGTACTGCAATTGCTCGATATTGCCGGTGAGCTCGCGGATCGTGGCCTCCAGGCGGCCGATACGCGTCACGAGGTCAGCGTCGCTCGCCTGCGCGCGCGCGGGTTCCGCACCGAGCGCGCACGCCAGAGCAGCCATAAGCGGAAGAACGAAGCGGATCATCGCCGGCGACATTTGCGGAGCGTGGGCAGTCCCTACCATAGTCCGTGCTGCGTCTAAATTGTGACTATGCGCCACATTCGGGCGGCCCTGTTTGGGCAAAGCTTTTACGCCAATCGGCGCCCGCCGCAACGGCGTTGCGCGGCGCATAAAAGACGAAGCAATCCAGCATTGCCGCCGGATTGCCTAGTGCTTCGCTCAGACTGATGCTTCGAGCCGAAGCATCGCGCGCTAGGAACTCTGATTGAGGACGGTTACCGCGCGGCGGTTCTGCGACCAGCAGGAGATGTCGTTGCACACCGCCACCGGCCGCTCTTTGCCGTAGGAGATCGTGCGCATGCGTTGCGCCGCGACTCCGCGTGAAACGAGATATTCGCGCACGGTCTGCGCGCGGCGGGCGCCTAGCGCGATATTGTATTCGCGCGTGCCGCGCTCGTCAGCATGGCCCTCGATGACGAAAGCGTAATTGCTGTACTGCGTGAGCCACTGCGCCTGCTTGTCGAGCGTGGCGCGCGCCTGCGCAGAAAGCTCCGAGGAATCGGTGTCGAAGAACACGCGATCGCCGACGTTGACGATGAAATCCTGCTGACTGCCGGGTGCGGCGGCGCCCGCCATGACATTCTGATCGGGCTGCTGCTTGGCGCAGCCGGCAATCGCCAGCGCACCCAGCACAATGACCGCGAATTTTGCGCCGCGGATGGTGCTCACCATATTCATTGCGGTGCCTCTACTGTTCCATCGTGTCCGGACAAGGCTGGTCCCTGGAGCGATCTAGCCGCGCTTTCGTTAAACGAACGTTCCGTCAACCTTGATGCGGCCTTGCAAAGAAGGCTCAAAACTACCGATCACCCGTAAAGCTTCGGCGGTGGTTAATAGCGCGTGAATGCGGCAACGATGTGGGACTGCCGGCGCGCCCCGAGCTTTCGCTTACGAAAGTAGTGGCGACCAGGCGGGATCGGAGGCGAAGCCCGGCGTTGCAATGCGCTGCTCGTTCCGCCCACCGACATCGATGGTGAAAAGCGACGGCCCGGAAGTGCCGCCCGGGTCGCGGAAGAACATGATCACCCGGCCGTTCGGCGCAAAGGTCGGCCCCTCGTTGTGGAAGCCTTCGGTCAGGATGCGCTCGCCGCTGCCGTCCGGCTTCATCAATCCGATCGCGAATTTTCCTTCAGCCTGCCGGGTGAACGCAATGTAGTCGCCGCGCGGCGACCATACCGGTGTCGAATACGAGCCTTCGCCGAAGCTAATGCGCTGCGCCGGTCCGCCCGACGCCAGCATGACGTAAATCTGCGGATGGCCTCCGCGGTCGGATTCGAAACAAAGTTTCGCACCGTCCGGCGAGTAGGACGGCGAGGTGTCGATCGCTGGCGTATCGGTCAGCCGCGTCATCGCCTTGGAACGCAAGTCCATGACGAAAATGTTGGAGTTGCTTCCTTCTTGCAGGCTCATGACCACCCGCTGCCCGTCCGGCGAGAAACGCGGCGCGAAACTCATGCCGGGAAAGTTGCCGACGATTTCGCGCTGCCCGGTTTCGATATTGAGGAGAAAAACGCGCGGATCGCCCTGCCCGTAGGCCATGTAGGTGATCTCCTGCGTCGACGGCGAGAAGCGGGGCGTCAGCACGAGTTCGTCGCCGCGCGTCAGATAGCGGACGTTAGCGCCGTCCTGATCCATGATGGCGAGTCGCTTCACGCGGCGATCGGTGGGCCCGGTCTCGTCGACGAACACGACGCGGCTGTCGAAATAACCTTTCTCGCCGGTCAGGCGCTCGTAGATGGCATCCGAAATGATATGCGCGATGCGGCGCCAATTGTCCGGCGTGGTGAAATATTGCTGGCCGGCAAGTTGCTGGCCGCCGGGCACGTCCCACAGCCGGAATTCTGCCTTCAGCCGGCCGTCGCTCTGACGCGTAACGCGCCCGGTCGCGAGCGCCTGCGCGTTGATCGCGCGCCAATCGGGAAAGCGCGGCACCGCGTCGACACTGGCGATCTTCTCGAGGAACGCAACCGGATCGATCGGGGCGAACAGACCGCTGCGCTTGAGGTTCGATGTGATGATCTGCGAGACGCCGATTGCCGTTTCATTGTCGCCGGGCGTGCCGCCGAGAAAATCCGGAATCGCAATCGGCATCGGCTGGACGTTGGCCTGCGTGATGTCGAGATTGATTGCGGCCGCGGCCCGGCGCGGATCGACGATCAGGCCGGCGAACGCCGATCCACCGAGCAACAGAACGCCACGGCGGTTCAGGCACAGGAAGGACGGCGCCGCAAGGCGACGGCGATCAGCCACCGAAGACCTCGCGGGGATTGAACGTCAATGTAATGTCTTTCCATAAATCGTATGTCGCCGGCGACAGCATGTCGTAAGGCTGCGCCTGCAAGACGGCGCGCATGGCGCTGTCGCGGGTGGCTTCGAACAGCGGCCCTTCGCCGCTACTGATCACTTCCGGCTGGCCGTCAAGGCGATGATCGCGCGTGAGCCTGATCCGGATGGTGACGACGTATTGATCGGGGTTGCTGCTCACGGCCGGCGGCGGATTCCACAGCGAGATCAGTTTCGCCCGCAACGCATCGAGCTCGCTTTGCGAGAGGTGGGCTGCGCTCCCGGCAGGCGTACCCAGCGCGGCGACGCCGTTCAAGGTGGCGCCGGTCGAAACCTGCCGCTGCGGCTCGCGATGATCGAGCAGCGCCGCGATCTGGTTGGCATCGTATTTCGGAGCGGGCTTCTTCGCCTCATCCTTCTTCAGCTGGGCGGCGATCTGGTCGGGCTTGAACTCCGGCGGCTTCTTTGGCGGCTTCTTGCTCTCGTCCTTTTTCAGTTCGTCGGCAATCTGGTCGGTCTTCGGTTTGCTGTCCTTCGGCTTTTCGGTCTTTTCCGCCGCTTTCGACTCGGTTTTCGGCTCCGGCTTCGATTCAGCCGCAGGCTTGGAGTCGGTCTTGATCTCGGGCTTGTCGGCGACCTTCGGCGCCAGCTCTTTCACCGGCTTCGCATCGCCGATTTTGTCGACCAGCGGCTTCGGGTCTTCGATCGCCTTCGGGGCGTTCTTCACGCCGGCGGTCATTTGCGAGAACTCGGTTGCCGATACGAACTCGACCGGCAATGGCTCGGCCTGTGGCGCCTCGCTCGGCCGTGCGGCGAACGCGACCAGCCCCCAGGCGAGCACCACGACGTGCGCGATGCTCGATATGATCAGAGGCCGCTTCATCCCCCGCCCTGCTCGACCTCGGTTACCAGTGCTACCCGATGATAGCCCGCCGCCGATAGCCGGCCCATGACGCGCATCATGGTACCGTAATCGACCTTTTTGTCGCCACGCACATAGATGCGCTCGTCGGCGCCGCCGCGGGCGTCGGTGATCGCCTTGAGTTTCGCCACCAGATCGTCGAGCTTGATCTCGCTGTTTTGCAGGAACACTTGGCCCTGCACATTCACCGAGACGGTGAGCGGCTCGCGATCCTGATCGAGCGACTTGGCCTGGCTCTGCGGCAAATCGAGCGGCACGCCGACTGTCAACAGCGGCGCCGACACCATGAACACGATGAGCAGCACCAGCATGACGTCGACGAACGGCGTCACGTTGATATCAGCCATGACCGGTCGCCGGCGGCGCCTCTGCCTGCCGCTCGGCACCGCGCTCACGACATTGGCCGCCATAACCGTCCCCTCACCCGCGCTCGTCGATCTGCCGCGACAGAATCGCCGTAAATTCGTCGGCAAACCCCTCCAGACGCTGCGCCTGGCGGTTCACCTCCGTAATGAACTTATTGTAGAAAATAGTCGCCGGAATGGCGGCGATAAGGCCGATCGCGGTCGCAAACAGCGCTTCCGCGATACCGGGGGCGACCACGGCCAGCGAAGTGTTCTTCGAGGCGGCGATCGACTGGAAGCTGGTCATGATGCCCCAAATCGTGCCGAACAGGCCGATGAATGGGCCGGCGGAGCCGACCGTCGCCAGCACCAGAAGCCAGCGCTCCATGTGCTCGACCTCGCGCGCAATGGCGACGTTCATCACCTTCTCGACGCGCATTTGCAGCCCGGCGAAAGAGCGGGCATGGCCCTCGAAGCTTCGTTTCCATTCGCGCATGGCGGCGACGAAGAGCGCGCCGGTGGAATGGCCAGGCTTCGCGGCAAGCGAGGTGTAAAGATCCTCCAGCGACTGGCCTGACCAGAATGCCTTCTCAAAGCCTTCGCCGCTTTTGCGGATGCGCCTGAACAGGAACGTTTTGTCGATGGCGATCGCCCATACCCAAACCGAACACACCATCAGACCGGTCATCACCGTCTTGACCAGCCAGTGGGACTGCCAAAACAGGTGGAAGAGCGACAGATCCGAGGATGTCAGCGGCAGGGCCGACGAGCTGATGTCGGCAGGAGTCATGGGCGCGTTCCTTTCCCGGCGATCCGGCCGGGGCCAATGACCGAAGTGGCGCGCCGGCGCCGGGACCAAAGGCTGGGGCAGCCCCTTCAAAGCGCGCCGACCACAACCCGAAAATTTCGCGAGGACCCGAGCCGGACCCGTCCACCGGCCCGACCGAAATCATCGCCAAACGTGTCCAAACTTGGGCGCAACACCGGTCGTTCACGCCTACGAAGCCCGGTTGTCCTTAATGCGCCGTTAATGGCGGCGCCCGCGGGAGACGGCGATCGCCAAAAATGCACGGGCCGTCCACCTTGGCTGAGGCGGACGGCCCGGGTTCGTGGCGTCTGCGGGGAGAAAATTCAACCTTGCGGCTGTGGCTGCGAACCCTCTTGCTCCGGACGGTCGCGGCGCTCGTTCATGAACTGATCAAACTCCGCCCGGTCCTTCGCAAAGCGCAACCGTTCCAGGAATTCCTTGAACTCGCGCTGCTCGTCTTCGAGCCGCCGCAGCGTCTCGCTGCGATAATCGTCGAAGGCCTTGTTGCCGCTTGACGGCGGCGTGCCCCACCAATCGCTGCCGGCGCGCGTTCCGTCCATCTTGGCGCGCATGCGGTCCATCTTCTCCTGCATGCGCTCCATTTTCGATTGCCAACGGCTCTGCCAACGGCCATCGCCGTAGTGATGCGAGCATCCCATTCTTCCGCTCCATAATCTTCCGCTGCCGATTGAAAACGCCAGCACGCCGAGGCCGAGCGGCCACCAAGCGATGAAACCGAGGACCGCGAGTGCGATCCAGGCCGGCCTGCCGAGTTCATCCAGTTTGTCGACGAGGACCATGTGGGGACCTCCCAAGTGTGAATGTAAATAACATTAACATCACGCACTCGCCTGTCAAGGGGCCACCGAAAGTGTGAAGGCGGGAGCGGGCTTTCCGCTATGCGGGGCGCGGCGGCGAAATCCGCCAAACCGAATTACAGCCTATTTCGCATCGGGCACACCGAGCCCGCGGAGATAGACCAACACCTGCGCCTCCAGCAGGTCTTCCGGCGACATCGGCAAGGCGCGCCGCGCCGCATCGCCGCGGCCGAACAGCGAAGCGATGCCATGCGAGATCGCCCAGATGTGCAACGCGACCATCAACGCGGGAGGCTTGGTCCGCGCGGGTGCAAGCGCACATATCTTTTCCGCAGCCGAGCGCAACACCGCAAAGGCGCGATCGCCCGCCTCGCGCAGTTCGGGATTGGTAGCAAGCGGAACACCGCCCTCGAACATCGCCGAATAATAGGCCGGCTCGGTGCGGGCGAAATTCAGATAGGCCTTGCCGAGCCGATCGAATGCAACAAACACGTCCGGGCGGCCGTCGTCCCACGCGCGCGAAAGCATCACCCCGAATTGGTTGAAACCGCGCAGCGCCACGCTCGCCAACAACTCATCGCGATCGCGGAAATGCCGATACGGCGCCGCGGGGCTGACGCCTGCCCAGCGCGCTGCCTCGGCGAAGGTGAAGCCGGCCGGCCCTTTCTGCGCGATCAGTTCAAGTGCGGCGCGCACCAGCGCTTCTTTCAGATTGCCGTGGTGGTAGCCGCGCGGCGCTTCCTTATCTTCCTTTGACCAGTTCATGTTAATAGTCTTTACATGAGTCCGGCCGGTGCGTCGATTGCCGATTGCGGCGCTCAGGCACGACGGCGTGGCGCGGCTTTCAGCGGCAAATCGGCAAATAGAGTCGGACCGAAAGGCTGCGCACCTTCGATTGTGAGAAGCCGCAGTTTGGTGCGCACGCCGCCAGGTGCGGAGAAGCCGCCCATCTTGCCGCCCGCCGCCATCACCCGATGGCAGGGCACGATGATCGGAAACGGATTTTGACCAAGCGCCTGCGCCACATCGCGGGCCAGATTGCGATCGCCGAGCCGTTCGGCGATCTCACCGTAGGACAAAGTGTTGCCGGCCGGGATGGTCCGCGCAACGTCATAGACCCGGCGGTTGAAATCCGGCATCGCGGCGCAATCAAGCTTAGCGCCGCTTAAATCTCTCCGCTCGCCAGCAAGCAACGCGACGATGTCGGCGATCGCATGCCGTACATTCTCGCCCGGCAACGCCTCGCGCGCTGCGGGAAAGCGGCGCAGCATGCGGTTCTTGGTCGCGCGTTCGTCCGCCGCGGGAAGTTGCACGCCGGCAATGCCGCACTCGCTCCAGACGATGCCGCAACGGCCGATCGCCGTATCGAATAGTGCATAAGCCGTGACGCTCATGATCGCGTCAATATAAGACGATGCGCCGTCCGGCGCAGCCCGATTACTGCGCTCTGTCCAGGTCGGCCTTCATGGCGACGCGCAGCGGCTTCGGAATCGGCCGAGCCCGGCCGGCGCTGATAAAAGCGACGCGTACGCCCGCCGTGCAAAGGAGCTCTTCGCCGCGCATAACCTTCTGGCGGAGCGTAACGGAAGCGCCAAGCACTTCCTCAGGCTCGGTGATCACGTCGATCACGTCATCCATGCGCGCGGGTTTGAGAAAATCGATATTCATCGAACGCACCACGAAACCAAATCCCGGAGCCTCCTGCTCCGCCGCCTCGAACAGCGCGCGATGATCGGCGCCGATCAGCCGCAGATAATTGGTACGCCCGCGCTCCATGTAGCGCAGGTAATTGGCGTGATAGACGATGCCCGTGAAGTCGGTGTCTTCATAGTAGACTCGCACGATCAGCGTATGCCGGCCGTCGTGGATAACGCCGTCAAGGGGAATGGCTTTCATCGCCCTATCTCCACGGCACCGGTTCAGCATTGGCGCGCTCCCAGTTCCGCCCGTCGAAACGGTGCGGCCTGAGCGCGGTTAGATCGACGCCGTCGAGGCAACGCACGTTGACGTCGATCTTGTCCGGGTCCGAGCGCGGCACGTAAAACGGATGGATGCCGCAGGTGGCGCAGAAGGTGTGCTTGGCGGTGCCGGTGTTGAAGCGATACGCCGTCAGCGCGTCCCTGCCGCTCAG
Source organism: uncultured Hyphomicrobiales bacterium (assembly GCA_964453555.1). Lineage (GTDB taxonomy): Bacteria > Pseudomonadota > Alphaproteobacteria > Rhizobiales > Xanthobacteraceae > BOG-931. The sequence continues at coordinate 10,296 of CAYVPC010000060.1, forward strand.
GAGCTCGAACGATTCCGGCGGAACGATCAGGTGCAAAAAGCCTTTCTTGACGCAGATCGAGCAGTTGCATTCGGTGACGCCGGAAAGATCGGCGGTGACGCGGAAGCGGACGCGGCCGCAGTGGCAACCGCCGGACATCGTCTCTGGCATGTTTGCTCCAAAGCGAATTACGTTATCGGCGACACCCGTGTATCATAGGTGCCGCGAGGCGTCAGCGGCGCATGTCAATCGCACGAGGTAGTTTGTGCCAAAGCTGATCATTGCGTCGCTTCTCGCGCTGATGCTCCCTGGCGCTGCTTTCGCCGACTGTACCGACGACGTATGCGGTTCGATCCAAAAAATCCTTGACGCGCGATCAGGCAGCTTCGCGAAGATCAAGGGAAAGCCCACGCTTGATCCGAGAGGCGATCCGGTCTGGGAGGGCACGCAGCCAATCGCCGGATTGATGCAATCCTGCACCATTAACAAGCGGGGTGAAGCTTCCCGCTATGAGTACCGTTGCGATTCGGCGCCATCCCGCTCGGTGGAGCAAACGAAGAAAATCGCCGAGACCGCAAAAGCCGCATTACAGTCGGCCGATCCGAAGCTCGTGTGGTTCGACGACCCTGCCGCTCTCGCGCTCGCCGAGATCGATGGATTTCGCGGGACGGAGGGCTGGTACGCCGGCTATGCGAAAAACAAGGCAATGCTGGCAAAAGTCGAAGTCATTGTCTCGGGAGTAACGGGCTGCACCGCCGTCGTCACGGTTTTCGCCAAGCCCATCACGCGGCGCGATCTGAAATAAAAGCGACCGCCGGAAACTCTATTCCTGGTCGGAGGCAAACAAACCGAACTGCGACGGATCGCGCGTTGGCTCGGGCAAACCGAGATGGCGGAAGGCGTGGCCGGTGATCAGCCGGCCGCGCGGCGTGCGCTGCAGGAAGCCGCACTGGATCAGATAAGGCTCGATAATGTCCTCGATGGCGTCGCGCGGCTCGGACAACGCGGCGGCGAGCGTCTCGACGCCGACGGGACCGCCGCCATAATTCACCGCGATGGTATTCAGATAGCGCCGGTCCATCGCGTCGAGGCCAGCGGCGTCGACTTCGAGCGCGGCCAGAGCCCTGTCGGCGACCGCGCGGTCGATGGCCGCCGCGCCGGCGACGGAGGCGAAATCGCGCACCCGGCGCAGGAGCCGGCCGGCGACGCGCGGCGTACCGCGCGCCCGGCGGGCGATCTCGTTGGCGCCGTCCGCGGTGACCGTGATGCCAAGCACGCGGGCGCCGCGGTTGACGATCTGTTCAAGCTCGGCCTCGGAATAGAAGTTCAATCGCACCGGAATGCCGAAGCGGTCGCGCAGCGGATTGGTCAGGAGCCCCGCGCGCGTGGTCGCGCCGATCAGTGTGAATTTGGCGAGGTCGATCTTCACCGAGCGCGCCGCCGGCCCGCTGCCAATGATCAGGTCGAGCTGGAAATCCTCCATCGCCGGATAGAGGATTTCCTCGATCACCGGATTGAGGCGGTGAATCTCGTCGATGAACAGGACATCGCGCTCTTCAAGATTTGTCAGCAGCGCGGCGAGATCGCCGGCCTTGGCGATCACCGGCCCGGCGGTGGCGCGGAAATTGACGCCGAGTTCGCGCGAGACAATCTGCGCCAAAGTTGTCTTGCCGAGTCCGGGCGGGCCAACGAACAGGACGTGGTCGAGCGCCTCGCGCCGGGCGCGCGCCGCCTCGATGAACACGCCGAGGTTCTTGCGCGCCTGCTCCTGGCCGATAAATTCCGCGAGACGCTGCGGACGCAGATTCGCCTCCGCCGCGTCTTCATCGCGGCGCTCGGCTGTCACCAGCTTGCGTCCGGCACCCAGGCTCAATCTTCCGACCCCCGGCTGTATTTGTTTGGCAACAAGTCACCGATCGGCACCACCGCCGGCGATTTTCCGTTCGGCACGATCACCCGCGCGTGCGGATCGTAATCAAAGATCAATTCGCGGCAGGCGCCGCACGGCGAAACCACGGCGATCGTCTGATCCTTTTCCGTCGGTGAGGGATGGCGCACCGCGACGATCGTTTCGATTCCGGTTTCGCCAAGATCGACCACGGCACGGCCGAGCGCAACCGCCTCGGCGCAGACCGCCATGCGGCCGAGATAGGCGTCGAGATTGACACCGGTGAAGATCTTGCCGGAGCGGGTGCGCAAAGCCGCGCCAACTTCCTGCCAGTCGTCGCGATAACGCTTGGTAATGGCGCCGCTTGCGACCGCGATCAGTTCGCGATCCGCTTTGCCGAGTTTGGCCGGCCGCTTCATTTCGCCAGTTCCTTGAGGCCGAGCCGGATGAGGGTCTTCACTTCGGCGGCATCGCCGGCGTTGCGCGCCGCCGCGGCAATGGCGGCGGCGGCCTGCGGCTGCGCATAGCCGAGATTGATCAGCGCGGAGACCGCATCGCTGATCGGCTGCGGCGCGCGCTTCTCGTCGAGCGCGCCGGAGAGGCGCACCAGCGCCGGATCGATGTCGGTATAAGGCGGCGCCTTGTCCTTGAGTTCAGTGACGATCCGCTCGGCGACTTTCGGCCCGACGCCGGGCGTCCGCGATACCATGGCCTTGTCCCGCATGGCGATAGCGGATGCGAGTTCGGAGGGTTTCAGCGTGCCGAGGACGGAGAGCGCGACCTTGGCGCCGACGCCCTGAACGGTTTGCAGGAGCCGGAACCATTCGCGCTCGATGTCGGTTAGAAAGCCGAACAGGCGGATCTGGTCTTCGCGCACATGCGTCTCGATTGACAAAGTTGCCGGCTCGCCGGCCCGCGGCAGTTCCTGCAAAGTTCGGCCCGAACAATGCACCTGATAGCCGACGCCATTGACGTCGACGATGACGAAATCCTCGCCGTAAGAGTCGATGATGCCCTTCAGTTTGCCGATCATCGCATCGCCACCTTGAGCACCATGCTCTGCCGGTGATGCGCATGCGTCACCGCGATGGCGAGCGCGTCGGCGGCATCGTCGGACGACGGATCGGCCTTGGGCAACAGCACGCCGATCATCATGCGGATTTGCGCCTTGTCGCTGTGGCCAGCGCCGACGATGCTTTTCTTCACCAGATTGGGCGCGTATTCGGAAACCGGCAGGCCGGCCTTTGCCGGCACTACCACGGCGATGCCGCGGGCCTGTCCGAGCTTGAGCGTCGCCGTGGCGTCCTTGTTGACAAAGGTCGCCTCGACCGCCGCTTCGTCGGGGCGGAACTCTTCGAGGATGCGCATGAGCCCGTCGTGGATGGCAACAAGCCGCAACGCCAGCGTTTCGTCGTCGCGCGTCGTCACCGACCCGCAGCCGAGAAAACCCAGCTGGCTGCCGGCAATCTCGACAACGCCCCAGCCAGTGCGGCGGAGCCCCGGATCGATACCGAGAATGCGAATCGGGCGCGTCATGCCAGCGTGTTCATAGCATGGCTGGACGGCGAGCGGCTTTGCCCGCTAGACCCTGATCCGATCAGGTTGAATCGGATCATGATCCAGCTCTTCGTTGGAGCACGATCTTTTGGAAAACCGGTATCCACTTTTCCGGATCATGCCCTACGCGCTCATCCGGTTCACCAGCGCGTCGGAAATCTCGAAGTTGGCATACACATTCTGCACGTCATCGTGCTCGTTGAGGCTTTCGATCAGCTTCAACAGCTTCTCGCCCTGCTCGTCATCGATCGCGACCGTGTTCTGCGGCCGCCAGACCAAAGCCGCTTTGCGCGGCTCGCCGAATTTCGCTTCCAGCGCCTTGGCGACCGCGCCAAAACGCTCCTGCGCGGCGTAGATCTCGTGACCGTTTTCGCTCGACACCACGTCATCGGCGCCGGCCTCCAGCGCCGCCTCGAACATCGCGTCCGCGCTCGCCGCCACGGCGTCATATTCAATGGCGCCGACGTGATCGAACATGAAAGAGACCGCGCCGGTCTCGGCCAGATTACCGCCGCTTTTGGTGAAGGTCGCCCGCACTTCGCCGGCGGTTCGGTTACGGTTGTCGGTCAGCACCTCGACGATAACGGCGACGCCGCCCGGCCCGTAACCCTCGTAGCGGATTTCGTCGTAGTTCGCGGTGTCCGGGCCCGAGGCCTTCTTGACGGCCCGCTCGATATTGTCCTTCGGCATGTTTTCGGCGCGTGCGGCGATGATAGCGGCGCGCAGCCGCGGATTCATGTTCGGATCAGGCAGGCCCATTTTCGCGGAGACGGTGATTTCACGCGCAAGCTTGCCAAACAGCCTGGATTTCATCGCATCCTGCCGCCCCTTGCGGTGCATGATGTTTTTGAACTGAGAATGTCCGGCCATGACTCGTGTTCCGTCGCGGAAATTATAAAAATTAAATGCGTTGGCGCTGAAAAACTCAACCCCAGAAGGCTGGTGCGGTTTGTTCCAGACAACCGCCCAGTCGCACCGGAGCGACGCGCAGCGCCAAGCCCGTTTTGGCGTCCGTTTCGACCGCGACCCCACACAAAGTCGCCTCGCCCGAGGCCGGCTCGAAGCGCCCGGACGTGATGCGACGGGTGAAACGTTGCAACGGCTCATCCTTGGCCATGCCGATCACCGAGTCATAGTCACCAGTCATGCCGACGTCGCTCATAAATGCGGTCCCGCCGGAGAGGATGCGCAGGTCGGCAGTCGGCGCGTGGGTATGCGTGCCGACCACGAGGCTGGCGCGGCCGTCACAGAAATGGCCCATGGTCTGCTTCTCGCTCGTCGCCTCACCGTGGAAATCGACGATGATGGCGTCGGCGCCCTGGTGCAAAGGGCACGCGGCGAGTTCGCGATCGACCGCGCCGAACGGATCGTCGAGCGGATCCATGAAGATACGGCCCATGGCGTTGATGATGAGGACGCGGGCGCCGTTCTTGCTCTCGTACACGGAAGCGCCGCGGCCAGGCGTGCCGCCGGGAAAATTGATCGGGCGAAGCAGCTTGGGCGCGCGCTCGATAAAGACCAGGGCTTCTTTCTGATCCCACGAATGGTTGCCGCCGGTGATGGCGTCCGCCCCGGCATCGAGCAGTTCCCGATAAATCGCCTCGGTAATGCCGAAACCGCCAGCGGCGTTTTCGCCGTTGACCGCGACGAAATCGAGCTTCCAGTCGCGAATGAGGCCGGGCAGACGCTCGACGACGACGGTCCGCCCGCTGCGGCCGACAACATCGCCGACGAACAGGATGCGCATGCTCAACGGCCTCGCAAATCAACCACCTCGCGCTCGGTTAGCACGAGATCGAGGCGCGCGTCGCGGGGCGTTACCGGTACGGCGGGAACCTCCAGGGCGGCGAACGCAAGCCCCACGGCCGTGACAGCCTTGCGTGCGCGCAGCAGCGTGATGGTGAGGTCGTAATAGCCAGCGCCGTAGCCGATGCGGTTGCCGGCACGGTCGAAGGCAAGCAACGGCACCAGCAGAATTTCGGGCTCCACACTCGCGGCCTCCGGCCTCGGCTCGCGGATGCCCCAGCCGCCGACCGACAGCGGATCGCCGAACAGCCATGCGCGCATCGCGAGGGGCTTGCCGCGCCCGACGACCACAGGAAGCGCGAGCTGCGCGCCTTCGCCGGCAAGCTTGCGCATCAGCGGCTGCGGGTCGAGTTCGTTCTCGAGCGGCATGAAGCCGGAGATGATGGCGCCCGGCGCAAACGGAAGCGGGAATGGCCGCGCCGCAATTGTCTCGCCCGCAGCCGCGCGCATTGACGCCGGCAACGCGTCGCGGCGCGCGACCGCTTCGCGGCGGAGCGCTACCTTGGCATCCTCAACGCTTGTCGATGACGTCATGATCGGTGGGTGCGGAGCCGCGCCGGCCGTAAGAGCGCTGATCCCGGGAACCTACAAAAGTAGGTGGGCGCCATGTGTCCGAACCCAGGGGCTCGGTCAGGGACAGCTCCCGTTAGGATCGTAAGGCCCCGAGGTGTTTGTCTCCTACGCACCAGGCAGCCCCGCATGCCCAATGTAATGCCAATAGCGACGCCGCGCCATCACCCGAGCGCGACACCGGAGCCGCCGATGCCGCGGTTGAGTTTTTTGGTGACACTTTCGATTTGTTCGGCTGCGGAGGTTAAAGCCGCGGCCAGCGCAGCCTGCGCGCTGCGGTTGCCGTCGGCGGCAGCCACATGCGCGCCCTGCGTCGCCGCCAGTTCCTCCTCCAGCCGTTTGAGACGCTGCCCCATCTCCTCGAGCTCGTCGGCGATCGTGATCGCCGCCATCACCGTCAGCCGCGTATCGCCGATCTCGCCGAATTTCGTTCGCAGACCGTCGATCCGGCTGTCGAGCTGCTGCGCCAATTCCGTCAGATGCGCTTCCTGGCCATCCTCGCAGGCCATGCGGAACTGGCGCCCGTTGATGGTGACGTTGACCTGGGACATTTGACCCTCGGCTGACCAACCGGCAGCGTTTTCTCAGTCGCCATGCTCCAGCACGCCGCGGATCGTCTCGATCGCTTGGGCGATCCGCTCCGCTACTTCCCGGTTGGCGGCTTCAAGCCCGCGCGAGCGCGCCGTGGCCGCGTCGAGTTCGCTGGCAAGCCGCGCCCGATCGGCACCGAGCGCATGAATCTGCGTGGCCAACGCTTGCTCGCTGCGATCGGTCTCGCCACGCCGCTCCGCCGCCGCTTCGAGCGCGTCGAGCGCAAGCGCCAGCCGTCGGCTCGCGATCTCGATCGAATCGGAGTCGCTCATTTTGGCCTTCCACTACGGCCACAATCGCCGGGCAACGACGGTGAAAAGCGTGCGACGGCAACTATTTACAAAAGGAACTTTACGTCGCATCGAGCAAGAGCGTCAACGTCCAAAGCGCTCGCCGACGCGCCCTGTGCATGACGCGTTTGGCCGGCGGCCCGCGCAATTGACTCAAGGGCCTTGCATGCTAATGGTGCGCCCGCTTGTTCCCGTGACCGCGGCGGGCGATGCGCGCCGCGCCTGGCCCGTTACTCGGCCAGATCACTTGGCCCGATCCATGACGATGCCGGACCGTCTTGCCGCGGCGAGCGCAACTCTCGCCCAGACGCAACATTTTCCCTCCACAGGCGTAGCCGCGAGCGCGCGCACCAACCACGACCGCATGGCCAACGCCATCCGCGCGCTCGCCATGGATGCCGTCGAGCAGGCGAAGGCGGGACATCCCGGCTTGCCGATGGGCGCCGCCGACGTCGCCACGGTTCTGTTCACGCGTTTCCTCAAATTCGACCCGGCCGATCCGGCGTGGCCCGACCGCGACCGTTTCGTGCTCTCGGCTGGGCACGGTTCGATGCTGCTCTATGCGCTCCTGCATCTGACCGGCTACGAGGCGATGACGATCGGCGAGATCAAGCGCTTCCGCCAGCTCGGCT
>CAYVPC010000061.1:0-17491 GCA_964453555.1 uncultured Hyphomicrobiales bacterium
CTTCAGCCCCGACGGGACGCGCATCGTCACGGCATCATGGGACTATATCGCGCGCATCTGGGACGCCGCAGCCGCCGAGGAGGTCGCGGTCCTGCGCGGGCCTAATGCGCACGTGAACTCCGCCGCCTTCAGCCCCGATGGCTCGCGCGTCGTCAAGGCATTAAGCGACAATACCGCGCAGATCTGGGATGTGCACATCGCAATGATGTCGACGAAGGACCTCGTGGCCGAAGTCTGCACCCGGCGGCTGCGCGGCTTGACCACGCTGAGCCGCGAGGAGATGCGGCTCGCAGGTTACGCCGAGGATACGCCCGAGATCGACGTATGCGCCGGAATCGCATCGCCGTGAAGGTGTCCAGTTGTGGCCCAAAGCGGACACCGGGAAGGCGCCAAGGGATGTCCGCTTTTGGGGGACAAAGCGGACGCACCAACCAAAGTGCATCGGCCTCCATTTATGAGCACGCGGCGCGAAGGGCATCACTCCCGAGACTCCGTTACGCGTCACCGCGGATCACCCTTTGGCCGGTTACCCGTAACGCCTCTCGGTGAGTTCCAAGGTCCGCTTGGTCCTTCCCAGCACTTCCGCGCGATCTACAGGCCGACCCATTGGGCGCTGCAGAGTTACGCGTGGCAAGAATTGTTACGCGTAACGCCAGTTAGACCGGCCGAACGAAGGGGACTTTCGTTAGTCGAGAAACGGCCTGAGACGCTGCTCGAGACAGAGGGCACGACGCTCGTCCTAACGCGGCTGCCGGAAGGCAAAATCCGTGTAACTGAAAAGGGTTGGCCGGACGGCGCGACCATCCTGGCCGGCGAGGTTATGGAAGTCCGCTTCCGAAATGGGCGCATCCATATCATCAAGCGCCCAAAACTCTTGGAGGCCGAGGACCAGCCGCCGACGGGCTTTGAGCGTGGAGAGTGACGCGTGACGAAGCTTATCTTCGATGACGGCAACGGACCCGTCACGCGTGACGGTCCGACCGAGCCGCCGGCGTCACGCGTGACGCCGAGTGCCGAGCGATCGAAGCGGTACCGGGCCCTCATGGACGATTTGGTCTCCAGCGGCGCAATCAAGGGCCCGATGGCCATAACGCCCTCCGCGGATTACGCCCGGGAGTCGTCCATTCGTCGCTCATTCCCCCAACACCTGGTGCGTGTGTTCCTCGTGCAATTCGTCGACGACACTTTTATCGGAAAGACGCACGAGCTCGGCGAACGGCGCTTGCGGCCGGCAGGATCGGCACGACAGTGCCGGAATGAGGCTGGTCAGCGCCGCGAGCGGGTGCCGGTCGACCGTCCGAAGATCGACATTCGGGTGCCGCAGGGACTCTATCGTGGCATTACATCGGAAGCGCAGTAGTAATATATCGGCGAGTTCGGGCGGGTACCAAACCGAAATTGTTGGCTCGTTTGGACCTCGATTCCCCACTCCGCTACAGTGCGGAGCCCCTGGTACGAACATTCGACTCGAAGCGTGCATTGCTTCTCCACCAACTTGGACGAGAAGACGGAGCAATTCGCACCCTCGAAAAGGTAGTAGCCAAGACGCCACTCGAGCAGCGCATCTTCGCCGAACCGCTTGGCGGCTTCGTCGGGCCGGCCGGCATATTGGCACGCCTCCTTGGGCGTGGCCCACATGCCGTTTTCGAGCCCGCACGCCCCCACATCCGCGGCGGCGGAGCACGGAAATAAAAGGCAGCCCGCCAACGCAAAGCCAGCACCCGCAAAAACGACCTTCAGAGTCGACACAACGATCCCTTGGATGAAGATTGGACGACGAGGGCCTTCTTTAGCCTGCCTCGAACTACTTCTCCGGCCGTGTCGTAACCGCGCTTGGACGTGCAAGTAGGCGTTCGCTCCACGCGGCGACCTCCCTTGGAGGAGTGATTTCCATCAGCGTCAGAAACTCCACAAATGGCGCGTAGCATACCTCGGCGAGGGAGAACTGCTCGGCCACCAAGTAGGTCTTACCGACGAGTTGCTTGTCGAGTATCGCTAGGTGCTTCTCGATTTCCGTCTTGGCGTCCGCCATCGCGGCAGTGTTCCATCGTTCCTTAGGCAGAAAGCGCTTGGGAAAAATGATGGTTCCAGTGTGCCGCGTAAACTGTAGGTCACATAGCTTCATGTGCATGTCGACCAACGCGCGGCCGCGTGCATCGGACGGCATCAGCGGCGGGACGGCCCGGGTTGCCTCGAGATAATTGAGGATCGCGGTCGATTCGAAAAGTACGTACCCATCCTCTTCGAGCGTCGGCACACGGCCATAAGGGTTGAGCGACAGATACGGCTGCTCACGATGCCGGCGCGCTGCCATGTCGACCACAACGAGCTCGTGCGGAATCTGCTTCTCGGTCAACGCAATGCGGACCCGCCGCGAATAGGTCGAAAGCGGATGATAATGAAGCTTGATTCCCATGGCATGTATCCCCAAAACGACGGCGGCGCTTGTTGCAATTCAGGAGCTTTTGCACAGGTGCACGAAACGGTCGATCTCACTCTCTTGCGTAGCAAAGGAAGTGACGAGGCGCGCCAAGATTTGGTCGACGCCAAGATTGAGGCTCGCGCTTGGGCGCTCGTAATATCGAGCGCCGGCGGCCTTGAGCCGCGCATCGAGCTCACGTGGCAAAGCGACGAACACGAGATTAGCTTCTACCGGCCACACCGGCGCCAAGCCGATCGCGGCGAGCTTGCCTGACAGCCGATCGGCCATGGCATTGGCGTGCCGCGCAAGCGCGAGCCATCTGCTCTCCGCCAGGATGGCCGCAAATTGCGCGGCGATGAAACGATGCTTGGACAGGAGAAGCCCGGCACGCTTACGGCGTTCGGCCATGAAAGCGGCGCGGGACGGATCGAAGAAGACGACAGCTTCCGCAGCGAGCGCACCGGCCTTGGTCGCACCGAATGACAAGACGTCGACGCCGGACTGCCACGTTATCTGCGCTGGCGTCGCGCCGAGCCGGACCAACGCATTGGCAAAGCGCGCGCCGTCCATGTGCACGGCAAGCGAGCGCTCATGCGCGATCTCGCAAAGTGCTGCGATCTCGTCCATCCGGTAGACGGTTCCCATTTCACTTGCTTGCGTGATAGAAAGCGCCGATACGATCATCTGATGCGGACTGTGTCCGCTATTGCCCGCTAGTGCGCCTTCTACCGTTTTCGCCGCGACCTTGCCGTCTGCGCCGGGAAGCCCGATCAGCTTAAGACCACCACCAAAGAATTCCGGCGCCCCGCACTCGTCGGTAGCGATGTGGGAGTCAGCATGACACAGCACGACGCCCCAGGGCGGCGTGACCTGCGCGAGCGCCAGCGCGTTCGCCGCTGTCCCGGTTGGCACCAGGAAGGCCGCCACTTCGTGCTCGAAAATCTCCGACAAACGCCGCTCAACGGATCGGGTCCAATCGTCATCGCCGTAGCCGGACGCAAACCCGTCATTCGCTTCCACGATGGCGTCGACGACGGCGGGCGCAGCCGGCGCCGTGTTGTCGCTTAAAAAATTCACTTCCAGTTTCCCTGCAGAAAATGACCTTGGATTTGCCCAAGGCCGTTTATGTCCTACTCGGCGGCGCAATCAAGGGCCCAATGGCCATAATGCCCTTCGCGTATTACCCTCGGAGTCGTCCATTCGTCGCTCATTCCCCCAACACCTGGCGCGTGTGTTCCTCGTGCAACTCGTCGACGACACTTTTATCGGAAAGACGCACGAGCTCGGCGAACGGCGCGTGCGGCCGGCAGGATCGGCACGACAGCGCCGGAATGAGGCTGGTCAGGGCGCCGGCAAACCTCAACTGGCTCGTCAAAGACAAGAGGCGCCCTACCAGCCGGCCTCCGCCGCCGCCTCGGGATTTTCGTCCCGCCAGCGGGTTGCGATGAAGCGTCTGCCGGTTACTCCATCGGACCGTGCACTTGCCAACCACCGCAGTGGCGGCACCATGATCGCAGGGTCGAGTAAATTGGCGCGAAGGCGATCGGGGTAACTCGCCGGGATCATTCCAGTCAGCGCCGCACCGCCCGGCAGCAGCGCGTTGACGGTTACGCCGCTGCCGGCGAGATCCTGTGCCCAGATGATGGTCGCGGATTCGAGCGCGGCCTTCGACGGACCGTAAGGCGAGAAGCCGCGCCGCCGCATCGTCTCGGCATTGATCGAGACATTGACGATGCGGCCCCAACCAGCGGCCAGCATCTTCGGCACCACGGCCCGGGCCATGAGGAAGGGGCCCACGACATTGGTGTCGATCACGAGGCGCCAAGTCTCGGGCGCCACTTCCCAGAAACGCGTTGGCTCGGTCATGAACTTTTCGCTCACGTATTTCATGCCGCGCCCGGCGTTGTTGACCAGAACATCGAGGCGGCCAAAGCGCTCAAACGCCGCGGCTACGACGCGCTGGCAATCCTCGTCCCGGGTCACGTCGGCGAGGATGGGCAGGATGCGGCCAGGCGCGCCGACCTCGGTGGTTACACGTTCGACCTCGCTCAATTCGCGCGCGGCCGTCGCCACCACCGTGACACCAGCCTGGGCAAGTCCAAGCGTCATGGCTCGACCGAGCCCGCGCCCGCCACCGGTGACGATGGCAACTCGACCAGCGAGCAGCAATTCCTCGCTCACCTGCACATCCCCTCTTATCAGCGCAGGGCGTGCGGCCCTGGGGCGAACGCTCACTTATAAATCTTGCTCAGTGAGTGCGCACCGCGGGAGGTCCGCTTTTCCCCCGATAGCGACCGTTTCGCGGAAATCTGAAAGCGTCGCTAAGGGCCAGTCGCCAAACCCAATGTCCGCGTCACGTCCGGTTTTCCCGATAACGGACATTCGCCGGCGTGATCGGATTGTCCGCTAAGGGCCACTCATGCGCCGCGGCACGTGGTAACGTCAGAAGTAAGATGAAGCTTCGGAGCAAGGAGAGGCAAGGCCATGCCGACGAATGTGCAATCAAGGCAGGCAAATTATATCGTTAAAGGCGTCGAGACCGTCGTAGCGGGGAGAGACATTCAGGCGCGCATTTTCACGCTGGCGCCCGGCGAGATTATCCCTTGGCATTCCCACAGCGAGATCACGGACTATTTTTTCGTATTGAGCGGTAAGTTAATCGTCGAGACGCGTGCGCCTGACGATCACCATACTCTTGGCCCTGGGGACCGCTATCAAGTAGCGGCAGGAACCCCCCACCAGACCGCAAACCGAGATGCCTCAGATTGTCGCTTTCTAATCATTCAGGGCGTAGGCAAATACGATTGGATTAAAGAAGACTAACACTCAAGTTACATCGCCGCGGCCTCTGGGCCAATGAAGACAGCCTGCCTTTTCGCCTTCTTGCCATAAGGTATATCGTGATTGCTTCGGCCGTATACCGAAACAGGTTTCCGCGAAGTCGTCACAATCGCCATTGGGGGGCTCGCATGACGGACCGTAGATTGGTTCTAACCTTGATCGGCGCCAGTGCTGTAGTTGGCGTGACAGGAGTTACGGTGGCTTCGGCGGCGAGCCCGCGCGACCTCGCGGACCAATTCGCGGCAACGCTGAACGCGCACGACATCGACAGCTTCGCAGCTCTTTTCGCCGAGGACTATGTCAATCATCAGAACAGCGCCGCGGCACCACCGCCGGCCGCTGGCGTCACACCCAAGCAGGGTTCGATCGCGTTCTTTGCCGCGCGGCTAAAAGGCATCCCCGATCTTAAGGTGGCCATTGAGGTGCTGGTCGCGACGGAGGATCACGTCGCGGCGAGCTTTGTTTATTCCGGCACGCATCAGGGCGTGCTGTTCGGCGTGCCAGCGACTGGGAAAAGCTTACGCTTCACCTCCTGTGACATCTTTCGCGTCGCCGGCGGCAAGATCGTTGAGCACTGGGGCATGGGCGACATCGCCGGCGTGTTGGCGCAGATCAAGGGTTGAGATTTCGTTCGGCATGTCGCGTTGGGTCAGGAGCGTCGTTTTCCCGAGGTCCGCTGTCGCGTCCGGTTTTCCCGATAACGGACATTCGCCGAAAGCCGAGAAGGGCCCCCGCCTAAAGCGCCATTTCCGCCGTCGTGTCGGTGCATCGTGGAATATCCGGTTTTCCCCCGATAGCGACCGTTTCGCGGAGATTAAGGCCTAATACCGGAAGTTCTTCCAGCACGTAGCGGGTCGCGGCTTTTTTTATTTTGCATTATGATATTCACCGGAATCCCGAAGAGGCGCTCTTTCTCGGATGCAAAGGTTACGAACAATAATCGGGGATTGAACTCTCTGCGCGATACTTCCGGTCGTCAATTCGTTGCGAACTGTTTGCAATTGATCTCGGAGCGGGAATGATGTCGGCGCGAACTGGGCTTTTAGGATGCCTTTTGTTTTGCGTCCTGGCGGTTCCGTCTGGAACTGCTAAAGCACAAACTTGCGACAAGGTAGACTCCGGCGCTAGTCATCCTTTGGCAAGCGTTTCGTTACCGCCCAAAGACGGTTGCTCAATTCGGTTCGTCAATGGCTATCCTGTTCCCGACCCTGCTTGCACGCCGGGCGCAGTCAATCCAACTGTCACGCTTGATTTTCTCCGCGGCGGACACTTTCGTGCCGCGTGTTCAGCCAATAGGCGTCTTTCAGGACGCGATAGAGCGGCCACCTCTGCTTGGTATCACCTGGCGCTGCCGGCGAACAACACGGGCGCTAATCAGACCTGCGAATTGGATTACCTCATCCCGCTTGAACTAGGCGGAGCCGATTCGCTCGAGAACATCTGGCCACTATGCGGACCCGCGGGCGCGCCACTGGCACAACGCTACTTCAAACAGAAAATTTTGGTGAATCAATACCTGGTCGCCCAAATTCAGTCGGGAGCCATGAGCCTGGACCGCGCGCAAGCGGACATCGCAACCAATTGGGCGCAATATCTGGACGCCGCCCAGGACGCCGCTCAGCCATCATTGACGACGAGAAGGGGACCGACGACGAGGGGGCCGACGAAGGGTGTCACAACGACGGCCGAGCGAGTTTCGGTAAAACTGGAAATACCCCCTGACACCGTAAACTTATATATCGCATCCACTCGGGTCATTGAACGATTGCCGGAACCTAGCGCGAGTCAGCTTGAACTAATTTCAACCGATCACCGCAGCCAGGATTTATCGTTTGGTGCGGCAGTGGTTCATGTGCCGCCCGGGCATATTGGCGGCGAAGTGGAGCGACCCTTCTGCATTTGTTTCTTTGGCGTAACTTTTTACCGCCAGACCGAGGATGAGAAAAAGCACTTTACCCTCAGGTCCACGCGATGGCTGACACAAGATGCTTTTATTGGCGAAATGAAGAGCTCCGCGCTGTTCGGCGCTGGCAGCAAACAGGCGCTGATATTTGTGCACGGCTATCACAACACTATGGAGGATGGCCTCTATAGATTGGCACAGATCGTCGTGGATACGAAATTCTCCGGAAAGCCGATCCTGTTTTCTTGGCCCTCCAGGGGAGCGTTGTTGAGCTATGCCTATGACCGCGATAGCGCTACCGCTTCGATACCCGGGTTACGCCAGTTGATCAAATTGTTGCAGGACAACACGGATATTTCGGAAATCCACGTCATCGCACACAGTATGGGTAATCAAATCGTCGTGCAGGGTCTTGGGGATGCGCAACTAAATCAGAAAGCGCTGGGACAATTGGTGCTTGCGGCGCCGGATGTCGATGACGACGTGTTCAAGCAATATGAACCCAACATCCGAGGATTTCACACCATCACGCTGTACGCGTCCGCCGCCGACAAGGCACTTCAACTTTCGCACACGATTGCGGAAGCGCCCAGGGCAGGCGACGCGTTCAGACAAACGCCTCCTTATCCCTTGGTGTTGCCGAACATGGACACCATTGACGTAACGGCCCTTGGCGACACTTGGTTTGGATTGGACCACGATACGTTTGCGTCTTCGCCCACAGCGATGGGCGACATTATGCGGCTATTGCAAACGGGCCAACGGCCACCCAATCTGCGCACACCGAACATTCAACAAACTAATGGCCAGCCGCTGTATTGGAAGTTCGTTCGTTGATTGCTCGCGAGTGATTTGGCAGAAATCTATCAATGCGGAGGACGAGCTACAGTATCGCGGACGGCTCGATGCTTCGCGCGTACAACCGGTGGCATATGCCCGCGGCGACCTATTCGAGTCGATGAAGCAGGTGGCCGATACTGGGCACGGCCCAGTGGATCAGACGCCCTCGGCGGGATGCTCGATCAAGTGGAAGGACTGAGGACTCGATCGAAGGACGACGATGTTAAGGGATGATAGGGATAACGGACGCGGTCGACGGCTTACGGCTCGCAACGTGCTCGGCGAGCCACTTGAGATTTGCTCAATCAAACCCATGACCGGTTTTTATCGGGACGGCTGCTGCAACACCGGACGGAAGGATGCTGGTAGCCATACAGTCTGCGTCGTCATGACCACTACGTTTCTTGAATTTTCCAAATCGCGCGGCAACGATCTGTCAACACCGGTGCCGGAATTTGGTTTTGCCGGTCTGAAACCCGGAGACCGGTGGTGCCTCTGTGCACCTCGCTGGCAGGAAGCACTCGAAGCGGGACGAGCACCCCGCGTTGTCTTGCGCGCTACCCATGAGGGAGCTCTGACCCATTGCTCGCTCGCCGACCTTAAGCGTTTAGCGGCGGACTTGGCGTGACCGTCCGCCCGGATCATCCTGGCGGACTTTGCGCCTGGCGCGCGATGCCGCATCGAGGAGCTTGTAGGCCGCGGATCGACCGAGGCGTTGCTTGAGCCGATAGCCGAACGGCGTGACTTCGGCTTTTTCCCGAAGCGGACATTCGCCGGCGTGATCGGGATGTCCGTTGAGGGCCATTCGCGACCAAACTGCAACGGAGCAATTTCGGCCGGCCATCGACGTTACAAAGCTAATTGGCGAAATGGTCTCCTCAACCGAACGCAAGATAGGCGGCGTAGCCGGCAAGAAGGACCACGAGCAAGGCCGAAAGGGTGCCCGTCGTTGGCGAGCTTATAGCCCGTAGAATGTCGAAGCATGCACATCTGGGAGGGCCGGTCCTTTAGGATCACATCTTGGCGACAAGCCGGAGGGCAGTGACTAGGCCAAGTATTATCGCAACCCATACCAGAATCGCGATGATTAGCGCAGGAGGCGGCCTCCAGCCGTCAGATCTGTCGAGCTGACGAATTTCTGCGTTTTGATTGTCGGGCACTGCGTCACTTTTCGTCTGGACAACCGGTTCCGCTTTCTGTGCATTACCTTTCTGCGCAAGTTGAGCCGCTACTTCTGCATGCTGCTCTACCGAGGCCGCTTGCTCGCGCCGCTCGTCCTCGGCGCGTGCTTCGTCCTGCTCTCGCGCTGCTTGCGGGTCATGGATCGCCGGTTCCTCGGCCGGCGACTCCGGCTCTGTGGCAGGCAGCAGCGCCTGCACTGTAGCTACGAGTTTTTCTAGATTCCTTTCCACCGGCGGGGTAAGCGCATCGAGCCAATGCACGGTATCGAGGTAGAAAGCGAGTTCATCCGAAGGCTTTACATCCTCGATACGCAGCGGAACTACCGTCTTACCCTTACCGAACGCTTGATCGACCTCGCGCTGAACCTGCGCCGACTGATTGGCATTTCCCGAGAAAATCAACACCATCACGCGGCACCGATCGATAGCTCGCACAATGGAAGCGCCCCAGCGCGCGCCCGGCACAATGTCCCGAGGCGCCATCCAGCAACGTACTTTCGCGGTCTCCAACGCGGCGCATGCGGCCTTGGCGGCGATCACATCTTTGGTCGAATAGCTGATGAAGATGTCGAAGCTCATGGCCCTCATCCGCCTGGAATAAACGGCAACCATAGCCGACGCATCGGAGGAAACAAAGCCGACGGGAGCAAAGCTAAAGCGGCATGTAGACCGCGACGAAGATCAGCCGTCCATGACGCGGTTTATTTCAGTCCTTCCAGAAATCCTTGAACCGATCGGGCGCCATTTCGGTGTATCGAACCGTGTGCATGATATTTTTGTGCCCCATGTAGTGTTGGAGCGCTCGGGTATCATGCCCGTCGTTGGCGAGCTTGTAGCCCGTAGAGTGCCGGAGCATGTGGGGGTGGATCGGGAATGGGAGCTTTGCGGCTTCTCCAATCCGGGCAATCGTTTTCAGGAATCCCGCGGTTGTGGGAGGACCGCCGCGCTCGGTGATGAAGACATAGCGAGATTCCAGATTCTCCCGACGTAGCTGACGCAACGCCCGGATTTCCTTGCCGCTCAACGGATGGACGTTATCGATGCCGCCCTTGGCTCGCCGGACGTGTAATCGGCCGCTGGTCAGATCAACCTGGTCCCACCGCAAGCCGCACAGTTCCGAGGCACGGAGGCCGTGACGGTACGCAACCAGAATCATGGTGGCGTCGCGGTGCCCATAGCGGGATCGCTTGCGAGCAACTTCCTCGAGCCGCTCGATCTCCCTTTCGGTCAGATATTCCCGGGGCCGAAGCTCGGAATTGGGAGCTCTGCGGGGAACTGTCCGGTTTACGATGGTTGAGGGCGTGCGCTTACGGGCGGATTTTGCCATTTGAATCAACCTGGGCTTGGCGGTCACTGTCCGCAAAGTGGGTATAATACGGACAGTAGTCAAGGCCAGTTCCACGTCAACAATGGGATGCCGTATTGAGTTTCGCCTACGCTTACGATCGGCGGCAGCAATGAAGTCTTCGAAGCAACCCGGAGGGTGACTGGAATCATGAACTCGGCGAAAGATGAACCCATGCCATTCTGCGGGCTGTCTGCTCTAGGAGCGATTCCACTACGGCGCCCGGTACGATATGATTTTGTGCAGGAGATTGATTTCATGGCCGCGGCTGTAGCGCGTTGCTGAGGCGTCGATCCCGGGGGCGGCGGAGACGTTCTCAGTGAAAACAAACGACATTCTAAGTCTCCTAATTGCGCTAGCCTCTTTCGCCTTGATCTTGTCGTGGCCGGTGATCAAGGGAAGCCTTGTTGCGCCACGTCCTAAGTCAAGTAGCCAATTAAAAGCCAAAGTCCCACAAGGACAAACCCACATAAGACGCCGAAGACGATCACGTCGCCGTCTGTGGAGGGCAGCAGGATGGATAGCGGCAACAACCATTTCGGTACTGACGATACTTGGCCTTGTTGATCAGTGGTTTGGCCGATCGTGGGTGGTCGCGCCGGAATTTGAGCATCGGACTTCTGCGCTTTCACCGCAGTCACTCGCAACCGAATTTACAATTAAAAATAGGAGTGTTTTCGATTACAAGGATGTCGAAATAGCCTGCGGCTTCGATTTGATTTATATGGAAGACGCTGTCCGCAAAAAGATTGTTTTCAAGGACGCGGCATTTTCCGAAGATCGATTGCATTCTCTTGATGCGAGATCGCCGCCGCTGCCCTACCGTTGCGATGGGTCGAAGCTTGTAACGCTCAATCCTCAATTCCATACGCTCAGTTTTGGGATGTTTATTACGCGACCAGACAAACCCTTCAATCCACCATTGGAGGTTTTGAAAATTTGCGTATGGGTAAGCGTCGATTTCTGGAAATTTGGTCGCTTTTACTGGTTTATATCCACCATTGCGGAATGGAATGTTGGCTCCGACCAGTGGATCGAGGGCGGGGCGATTCAAAATCCACCCGAGCCACCGCCGCCGCGTCCATCGATTTTCGAGCCGGTGTACGGCGTCGGCTATGGACGTAAGATTTTCAAGCCAACCGGCAGTTTGACGGATGACGCACTTTCTTGCGGCAGAACCGCACGTTTTCCATTCCAGCTTATTGGCGGTCGAAAGAGCGTAGATTGGATACAGTCTGGATGGGAAGATCTGAAAGCTTCCGGTGAGCGAGAGAACGAACGTATTCGGATACGGGACGAACGTATCTGGATACGGGATAACCCGTCGGTCTTGGCGGACCCATCTCGCTTTCCATAGCGGTCTCATTTTCACTGCCTCGTTTTGCGAGGCGAACATCCTGTGACCTAAACTAGTCAAGTAAGGCATAATCGCCAGGCGTTAACGCCTTTGCGGCTTTCCGCTTAGCTGGACGCGTGGGAATTTGTGGCCGCGGACGGCTATTGAGCAAACGGTGCCGGTGTTGGCTGCAAATGAAAACCCCGACCTCTCGGCCGGGGTTTCACGCCCTCAGGACAGTCGGGACTTTTTATCGCGGCCTCTTTTCCCTTGCGCCTTGTCCGCGCCACTCCTTCGGGGAGGCACCCTGTCTCTCACGGTACTCTTAGGCGATATGGGTTTTTTGCCGACTCTAACGGCGGACAGAGTTTTCGGAGGGGTTCATGAGCTTCTTAAGAAGAAGCCACATTTTGCACCTCCTTTTCTTATGGTTCTGATAAAGCACCAGTACCGCCCGTTAGGTAGGCGCGGCGCGACACACCGCAAGGAGGGGAAAGGAAAGACCAATGCCACTGATGTTTTCCGGCGAGTCCCACACCACGCTCAATGGAACGATGTACAGAGCCACAGGTTCAAAAGGCGAAACCGTTGTGGTCGAGGCTTCGCACGAAGCAATACGGGACTACGGCGAGGCGGCGGTCAAACATAAAGCCAGCGAAAAGTACGACGGCGGCCAAGTACAGGACCATCGTTTCATCTGTCGTAAACGGCGTCAGATTCCATTCTCGCGCCTGAGCACAAATCCGTAAATCATTCTCGTCAATTTGCTCTCTCCTGCGTGATGCGATCGACCCCAGTCATCGACCCAGTGCTGGCGAGTTAGCCATTACGCCGCAACGCGTGCTCTACGCGGGCAAATAAGGCCATGAAGGCGGCGGTCTGCTCGGGGAGGTGACCGATCATTAGCCTAGCTTAGCATGGCAGCCTAGAATGTTCCTCTTCGACCGAGAGGGGGCCGTTCCCATGTACTTTGCCGATGAAGCGATTCAGGAAATGAGCTCTGGCTACCAGACCGTACACGGCAAGCTCAATAATCTGGTCGAAGCATATATCCTGCAGGAGTTCAAGGACACCCGTGCGCGCGAGCATGCAAGCCATGGCTTCACGCGGCGGCTTAAGCTCATGGTTCGCTGCATCGACAACGTCTTTCAAAATATCCCACCGGACCGTTCCAAGTTGCCGTCGCGCGACGAGTTGTCGGATGCAACGATCAATATCCAGAGCTTCGTATTTAACATCTTCGGCAGCATCGACAACTTGGCCTGGATTTGGGTCTCTGAGATGGGACAGAAAAGACGGGATGGCACGCCGATCCCGGACACCCACATCGGGCTCGGCCCTGATAACTCGAGCGTCCGCTTCACGCTATCTGAGGAGTTTCAGGCATACCTTAAAGGACTCGACAAATGGTTCGAGCATTTGAGCACGCTGCGTCATGCGCTTGCTCATCGGATTCCACTTTACATTCCGCCTTACGTGATCGCCGAAGCCGATGAGCCCGCCTATCGTGATTTTGAAGCCAAGATGAACGAGGCGATTAAACGGCACCAGTTCGATGAATACGACCGGTTATCTACGGAGCAAATGAAGCTTGGGCGCTTTCGGCCCTGGGTTCAGCATTCGTTTGAGGAGGGCGCCAAGCCCGTCGTTTTCCATCCTCAGATGCTTGCGGATTTCAATACGGTCGACGAGTTAGGTCACAAGATGCTGGAAGAGTTGGATCGTTAAGTAACCGGTAGGTCAGGAGTGGTCTAAATAAGTAGTGGTGTCGCCGTCGTTATCTGCCGCAGACGAAGCGATGAACGCTCTCACTGAAATTTTCTTGAAATAGCCCAGGAACAACATCAGGCGTCCAAAACGAAAGGAAGCCGTCGGTGAGAACCGTAAGCGAGCAAATATGAGAACGCCAAACGACTGCACCTTCTCGCGAAGGGGTCACATAAAGCTAGGCGCCCTTACTTCTCAAGCTTGGGTTTCTAAGCCTGATGCTCGCGCCAGCGCAACGGGAGAACGAGCGCAACCAGCCTTCAACGCGGAAATAGGAGCGGATGCCTGAATGACGTCGTTCAAACATGAAATTCTAGGTATCGCCAACAAAATACTTCATGGCGGCGACCGGTGGCTGCTTTTGGATGAAGGCGTTACCGCATTAGAAAAGCGCATGCATGCTGCTTTGGAAGCTCTCGTTTTTGTCAGCGGAAAACTCGAAAATAAATTGGATCGAAAGCTCGCGTTGAAAGCATTGCGAGTGCTGATGGTGACGATGCTGGACACAATTTATTCCGTCCACAACGTCAAGCTCGCCCCAACGAAACAGGCGCACATCGCGCGTAACGCCAAAAGTCTAAAGGCCGCGCAGCGACACGGTCGACTGATCGTCTGCATTAAGGCGGAGGCGAGAGCCCAAAAGCGAGTATTGTCTAAAGGAATAAAGTTCGCTCACTTAATTCGTCCGGGTGTCCGGCAAAGGCTGGACCTTGAGCCTGAGGGATCGGGCTGGCCGAGCGCCAGTACCATCAAGGGTGCGGTTGCAAAACTAAAAAATGAAAGGGCAAGACTTAAAGAAGCAACCTCGCGGAAGCCAAGACTTTAAGACTTGGCCGCTTTCGTTTGAGACAACCGGCAAATTGGTCCCGAAGAATTTTACGGACCTGCCTTTGGCAATCAACGCCTTCGGCCAAGGTGACCGGCCTCCAATCCGGATTTTGCTCCTTCTCCCGCCGCTGCTTTAAAACCTGATCCCATATTTCCTTTTCATGTATGGCGGCAAATCGCTCGAACGCCTCCTCACGCGCCTGCCGGTCTTCCACTTCCTTGATCCGCCGCCATTCGGCCGCCACTTTCAGCGGGGGCAGGCCTGCTTCCCGCCGAATTTCATTTCGCCGCCCAATTTCAATGAACCGGCGAGCCGTGGCGGCACTCACGTTCGTTGTTTGAACATTAGGTGCCGGTGGCAGGGCCTCACGTGACGCGGTTGTAGGACGATCCGCCCCCGGCACGGCACCGGCCGCTGTTAAAGCGGCGGCCGATGCCAACAGGCTGCGACGATCAATCGATGGTAAAGGTTCGGCCATGTGCCCTCCTACGAACGAGGGCTGGCGTATCCGCTATGTTTGCCGTGTTGGCCACATCCCCTTTCGGGAAGCCACCTTGCCGCAGATTTGGCAGGTTGGTGAGAGCGCCAGCCCTCGTCTTTGATGCAGACCCGAGATTAGTCATTGCGGATAATAAGGCAAGCGGATGTGGGCGTATCAAACTTACGATTAGGGGCCTTGGGTGGATTGTTAAGCCTGCCCTGAGGGGCGGGCCAATTCGGCCTTAAGAAACCGCTTGGCTCAAGCTTGGCGTCAATCTTCTTCTTGTGGCAGCCAATCTTCTTCTTCGGGCAGCCAACCCATGCTCCGGATTAACACGTCAAGCTTCCCGTACAAGTCGATGGCAACCCGCTGATCCATTCGGAGTGCCAAGGTGGTGGCCGTTTGCCCCCGAAGGGCGGGAAAGATTGGTGGATTTGGATCGTCTTCGATTGATGCGGTCAGCACCACGTTTCCCCCTTTTGTCGTCGAAAACATTACATCCCAGTAAACCACGGGCTGGTCGGGTTCATAGTGACCGGCGGGAATAAGGGAAGGAACAGACATGACGTTCGCTCCTGGTTTGGTTCGCACCTATCAGGATAGCGACGGCGGGGACGGTCGTCACAAGCCATCCCCGCTATTCAGTTCTTGTGCAGAAAATCACCGCCTCAACTAAGGCTGCCAAGCGACGTGGGTGTCCAGATAGATAACCGTGGGCAGCGGGGGAATCGTCGGGGCGTGGTTGGCCGCACGGGCGCTAACGTGCGGGGACTTGGGGCGGAGCGCATGACAAAACCCGAAATAGTTTGCACAGTGATCGTTCCGTCGTTCTCGGTGCAATAAGCGATGCATTTCCATGCAAGGAAAATTCAAACTGAGCCACCACCGGCCCTCGGGTAGTGTCCCAGTTTGAAAATTTCACAGACTAGACCACGCCTCACACCCCTTCGATGATGAACGCCCGATAGTCGGCGGCGAGGAAACGATGCTTGACGGCGTCTTGATAGGCGGCGCTGTGGTAATAGTTTTTGGCGGCCTCAACGGTTGGAAACTCTAGGATGACCGCGCCCTCTATCGCCGGGCCTTCGAGCGTTTCGTGCTTGCCGTAAAGCGCCAGCGGCTTCAAGGGATGGCTGGCGTTGGCGGTCCGCGATTTTTCCCGATAGTGCTCATATTCCTCGCGGTTCCTCATCTTTTCGCGCGTGAATACAACATACGCAACCATTGGCGGATTCCTTTCGGTTCGACTGCACCCGTCGTCGTCTTGTCTCTCATAGCACTCGAAAACGACGGGCGACGAAGACGAATCATCGCTATCCTGCGCGGCGAAATTCAAACTGAGACTACCGAGATTCATAAACCGGATGCCGCTTATTCTTCACCCCGGCGATTTTACGCGCTGGTTGAGCGATGAGCCGGACCCACGTGAATTGATGCGGTCGTTCCCGGCCGGACCAATGGGGATGTGGCCGATTTCAACGCGCGTCAACAAACTGGAAAATGATGACGCGTCAATTGTGGAGCCGATAGAAGTCAGCAGGATCACGGGGCGAGGCCGCGAACTGAGGCGGCTTATTACGAATTTGTACCGGCTCTAAGCCGCCACGTCAGACGGGCGCGCGGGCGGCTTCAATGAGAGAACTTCAGTTTTTATAGGCCCGCAGTCCGCGCAGTGGAAGTTGTGGAGCGCAAGGTCGCGTTGGGTTGGATGTAGCTCGATAACAGACTGCATTATTGGTTTGCGGCACTTCGGGCACGGTTCGTTTAGACGAAAGGTCAGAGACATGGCGAGTTCCTTTTCGCCCATGGCGAAATTATTGAGGACACTCCGGATTGTCAGGGTCTTGAGCGCCTTGCGATGGCGACCAATCGAATCACATGGTGCGCCGCTGCGGGTTCCATGTCGAGCGACAGGTACGGAATCGTACATCAATGGCTTGTGAATCGTTGACGCCCAAAAGGGGCCACCCGAAAACTCAAATAGACCAGTGACTTGGGAAAGGCGGCACGCCTTCTGCAGTTGCGCGGGTATTGAATTTAAAGATAGCTATTTGCCTACTTTAGGCGCACGGTCGTTTCATCAAGGGCGTGCGCAAGGCCCCCGAGATTTCAACTCCCGTCCCGGACCGTTGCAACCTGACCGCAGGATCATCTTGGCTATGCCGATTTCATATCACCTCTATAGCGTCGGTCGCGGCGGTGACATCTTAGGTGGCCCCGAGACTCTGGAGTGCGCTGATGACAAAGAGGCCGTTGAGAAAGCAATGCTGAAGGCGGATCACTTCGATATAGAGATTTGGGACCAAAAACGCCTCGTCGCACGCCTACCGCGTAATCTCCCGAAAGAGTTTTCATCGGTATAGGGCCGCTTCGCCCTTACCGAAAATAGAATGGCAGAGACCGAAGGAGCCACCACTGCACGGTAACACTAACCACGGTGACGAAGTGGCCTACAGCACCGATGTTGAAGAAATTAAAGTGAGAAAGTAAAGAGGCCGCCAACTGAGGTGGCCTACTTAAAGCTGATTGCCATACGATGGAGCATG
>CAYVPC010000062.1:0-17390 GCA_964453555.1 uncultured Hyphomicrobiales bacterium
GCCGCATCCTCGAAGTGCTGGAGCGCGCCGGCCATCCGGTCGGCATCGTCACCAAGTCGGCGCTGGTGCTGCGCGATCTCGACATTCTCACCCGCATGGCCAGGCGCGATCTGGTGAAGGTGGCGCTGTCGGTGACGACGCTCGACCCGCAGCTTGCGCGCGTCATGGAGCCGCGCGCCGCGACGCCGCCGCGTCGGCTGGAAGCGCTGCGACAATTGGTCAAAGCTGGCGTGCCGACCTCGGTTATGGTGGCTCCGGTCATCCCGGCGATCAACGATGCCGAGATCGAACGCATCCTCGAAGCGGTGGCGACGACCGGCGTGCGCAACGCCGGCTATGTGCTGTTGCGTCTGCCGCTGGAAGTGCGCGATCTGTTCCGCGAATGGCTGATGGAGAATTTTCCCGACCGGCATCGCCACGTTTTCAAGCTCATCCGCGACATGCGCGGCGGCAAGGACTACGATTCAAGCTTCGGCCAGCGTATGACCGGCTCGGGCCCGGTCGCGTGGATGATCGGGCGCCGCTTCGAAATCGCCTGCGAAAAGCTCGGATTTAATTTGACCAGCTTTAAAACCACGACCGAGCACTTCCACCCGCCGGTCGCAGCCTCGGATCAGCTGAGTTTGTTCGGCTGATTCAAGGGCCTGGTCATCCGGCGGCCACCGGAGGCTTTGTCCGAATTCATCCCCGTAATTCTTGTCGCTGTGCGGCCCGCGTTGCGGCTGGCCGGCGGCCGTGGTCAACATGGCGGCATGAGTCGCAACGCCGCCAAAGTCGCGCCGCGCCTGCCGCTCGACGAAGAGATCATCCGCCCGACCTTCCGCCGCGAGCGCTCGGCGCTCAAGCGCGGGGTTTGGCCGGTTGCCGGCTGCGACGAGGCCGGGCGAGGGCCGCTGGCCGGGCCGGTCGTGGCCGCGGCGGTCATCCTCGATCCCGACAACGTGCCGCGCGGGCTCGACGATTCCAAAAGGCTGACGCCTGAGCGGCGCGAAATTCTTTATGAGCGCATTTGCGCGCGCGCGCAGGTCGCGGTGGCCATGGCGCCGCCGGCGCGCATCGACCGCGACAACATCCTGCGCGCCTCGTTGTGGGCGCTGGCGCGTGCGGTTGCGTCGCTGCCGGTGCGGCCGCGTCTGGTTTTTGTCGACGGCCGCGACCGTATCGATGCCGGCTGCGAATGCCAGGCGGTTATCGGCGGCGACGGGCTGGTCGCGTCCATCGCGGCCGCCTCGATCGTCGCCAAGGTGACGCGCGACCGGCTCATGACCTGCCTCGGCGCCGCCCATCCCGGCTACGGCTTTGAACGGCATATGGGCTATAGCGTGCCGGAACATTTCGCCGCGCTCGACCGGCTCGGTCCCACGGTCCATCACCGCCGCTCATTCTCGTCGGTGGCCGGCGCGCTTGCGGAATTGGACGATACCGACGATCTCGTCACCGCCGTATTGCCTCTGTAGCTGGCGCGCCCTAAGACGGCCCGCCGCCGCGGGGGCCAGATGTTTCACGTTCCCCTCTATTTTGAAGGCTTGCGTTCGCGTCCGTTGCTGGTGTTCTGGCTGGCGACTTTGGCGCAGGCGTTGCTCTGGACGCTGGTGCCATTTGTGTTCTACGCCGCGCCGCCGGGTGAACTGCCGGAAGTCCTGGCGATCGGCCACGAATTCCAGCTCAACGGCGATTTCGGCCCGCCGCTCGCTTACTGGCTTGCGGAGATCGCCTTTGGCGCCGCCGGGCTGTTCGGCGTCTATGCACTCTCCCAGTTTTGTCTGATCGCGACCTATTGGTGCGTGTTTGTGCTCGGCCGCGCGATCGTTGGCGCAACCCATGCCGCGATGGCGGTGCTGCTCATGGTCGGTATTTCGGTATTCGCGGCGCCGACGCCGAATTTCGGCCCGCCGGTCCTTGCGATGGCGCTGTGGGCGGCCGCGCTGCTGTTCTATTGGCGCGCGGTGATGGAAGACCGGCGCGAATATTGGTATGCGCTCGGCGGTACGGTCGCGCTTCTCCTCGTTACCACCGGCGGCGCGCTGATCCTCGTCGCCGCACTTTTACTGATCACCGCGCTGACCGAGCGCGGCCGCCGCGCCGCGCACGCAGTGGAGCCATGGATCGTCATGGCCGGGCTGATCGGATTCCTCTGCGTGCACGTCTTCTGGCTTGAGCGCGCCGGTGTTGCCTTGACGCCGGTGCTGGCTAGTCTGCGCAGGGCAGGCATGGGCGGCGGCAATGCGATAGGCTGGCTGCGGCTCATTGCGGCGCTCATCGCCGCCCATGCCGGTCTTGCCGTTCTGGTCGTGCTGGCGAGCGGATGGCCGCGCACGCGCGTCCAGCCGGCGCCCGCCGTTGCCCGGACGCCGGTCACGCCCGCAGCGGTAACGTTCGTGACCGCGTTTGCGCTGATCCCCGCGCTGCTCGCGACCGTCGTCGCGGCACTGGCCGGCGGCCGAGCGCCGGTCGGCGGCGCGGCGCCGCTGCTCGTGCTGTCAGGCCTTGCCGTCATCCTGGCCGCCGGCAACAGCGTCGAACTGCATCATCAGCGCATTCTCGGCTTTGCCTGGGCCGGCCTCCTGGTCGTTCCGGCGATCTTCATTCCGGCGGTCATCGGTTTCTTGCCGTGGGCCACCGGCACCGAGCTCAAAGTCGCGCAGCCGGCGACCGCCATGGGCCGCTTCTTCGCCGACAATTTCGCGCGCCGCACCGGACAGCCGCTCGCCGTGGTCAGCGGCGACCAGCACGTTGCGGAATTGATCGCGCTCGGCGCGCCGAGCCGCCCCAGCGTCTATTTCGCCGACGATCCCGCGCACTCGCCCTGGGTGACCGCGCAGGACATCCGCGAAAAGGGCGCGGTGATCGTCTGGCCGACGCTCGACACCGATCCCGCGCCGCCACCCGATATCAAGGCGCGATTTCCCGATCTCGTGCCGGAAGTGCCGCACAACTTCGTGCGGCCGGTGCGCGGGCGGCTGCCGCCGCTATTGATCGGCTGGGGCGTGATCAGGCCTGCGAGCACGCCGACTGCGGCCGCGTCGCCGCCGGCTCCGCACGCCAATGGCGTGGCTCAGTGATACACCGGGGCCGCACCGACCTTGCCGCGGAACAGCCAGTAGGTCAGCGCGGTGTAGCCGAGAACGAACGGCAGCAATATCACCGTGCCGACCAGCGTGAAGGTTTGACTGGCCGGCACCGCCGCGGCCGCGCGGATAGTAAGATCGGGCGGCACGATATACGGGAACGTCGAGATCACGAGGCCGAGGTAGCCGAGCAGGAATAAAGCGACGGTGGCGAGGAACGGCGCCGCTTCGCGGCGCGTCGTGATCCAATACCATTCGGCGACCGCAACGGCGGCGGTGAGGATCGGCACCGGCAAAAGATAATAGAGGTTCGGCGGCGTGAACCAGCGCTGCGCGATGCGCGGGAATTCCAGCGGCGTAAAGATGCTCACCGCCGCCATGAAGACGAGCACCGCGAGCAGCAGCACTTTCGCCTTACCGGCCGCGCGCGTCGCCATCTCGCCATCGGTTTTCATCATCAGCCAGGTCGCACCGAGGAGTGCGTAGCCGGGGACGACGCCCAGTCCGCACACGACGCCGAACGGCGTCGCCCAGTCGAAAGCGCCGCCGGCGAAAGCGCCGTTGTCGATCTTGACGCCCTGCACCAGCCCGCCGAGCACCAGGCCCTGGCAAAAGCCGGCGATCGTGGAGCCGGCGGCGAACACGAAATTCCAGAACGGCTTGCGCTGGGCGATGCCGCGGAACTCGAACGTGACGCCGCGAAACACCAGCGCCAGCAGCATCACCATAATCGGCAGATAGAACGCCGGCATGATGATCGCGTAGGCGCGCGGGAACGCGACCAGCAGGCCGCCGCCGCCCAGTACCAGCCAGGTTTCGTTGCCGTCCCAGAACGGCGCGATCGCGGCGAGCATGCGGTCGCGCTCGGCGTCGTCGCGCGCGAACGGGAACAGCATGCCGATGCCGAGGTCGAAGCCGTCGAGGATGACGTAAAACGCCACGGCAACGCCGATCAGCGCGGCCCAAATGAACGGAAGGAGTGCAACAAAATCCATGGCGCGAGCCCTTCAGGTTTCGAATTTCGCGCGGCCGGAAGCAAGCTCCGGCATGCGCTCGGGCAGCCTGGTGTCCTCGATGCCGAGCGTGATCAGGCGGTTGATGAAATAGGCACCGAACGAAAATACAGTGAGATAAACGATTACGAACAGAATGAGCGTGGTCAGGATGCTGCCGGCCGGCACCGGCGAAACCGCGTCGGCGGTGCGCAGCACGCCCTCAACGATCCACGGCTGACGCCCGCTTTCGGTCACCATCCAGCCGGCGATAACGGCAACGAAACCGACCCACCAGGTATTAGCGACAATCGTCAGATACCAGCGCGTCTCGAACAATCGCCCGCGCCACCAAAGGAACGCGCCGAACAATGCCGCGGCGATCATGTAAAAGCCGATCGCCAGCATGATACGGAAACCGAAGAAGACGTTCTTCACCGGCGGGCGGTCCTGCGGCGGAACGCTCTTCAATCCGGGAAACAGGCCGTCCCACTCATGGGTTACAACGAGTGAGGAGCCGTGCGGAATGGCGATCGACAGCAGGTTGATCTCGGTCTTTTCGTCCGGCCACGCGAAGATCTCCAAGGCGCCGGGCTTGCTGCCATCCCAATGGCCTTCGATCGCGGCGATTTTCAGCGGCTGGTGTTTGAGCGTATTGAGGCCGTGCTGATCGCCGATGAGAAGTTGCAGCGGTGCGAGAATGGCGGTCAGCAGGATTGCCATGCGCAGCATGGTGCGCGATTCCTCGACATGCCGATTAGCGAGGAGATAGCGCGCGCCGACCGCCAGCACCACGAAACCGCCGGTGAGCAGCGAAGCGTTGAGCATGTGCGCGAGCCGGTACGGAAAGCTCGGATTGAAGATGATCGCCCACCAGTCGACCGGGTAAGCGATCCCATCCTGCATCATGTAGCCGGCCGGCGTCTGCATCCAGCTGTTGGCGGAGAGGATCCAGAATGCCGACAGTGCCGTGCCAAAAGCCACGGCGATTCCGGAGAACACATGCAGCCAGCGCGGCACGCGCTCGCCGCCGAACAGCAGCACCGAGAGGAATGTTGCTTCAAGAAAGAACGCGGTGAGGACCTCGTAGCCGATCAGCGGGCCAACGACATTGCCGACGGTCGCCGAGAAGCGGCTCCAATTGGTCCCGAACTGGTAGGAAAGAACTAGGCCGGAGACAACGCCCATGGCGAACGACACGGCAAAAATCCTGGTCCAAAACGCGGCGAGACGTTTGTACCGCTCGGCGCCGGTCCACCCCCATAGCACTTCAAGCGTAGCGAGATAGGACGCCACCCCGATGGTGAAGGTGGGAAAGATGATGTGGAATGAGACGGTGAACGCGAATTGGATGCGCGCCAGCAGAACCGGATCGAGGTCCATGGATTAAACTCCATCGGTGACCGCGAATTCCCGATCATAGGGTGTTCCACGCGGGCCGGAAAGACAACGGCAGCGGTTGTACGTCACCCGGCCGCGACTAGCCGGCCAACGCCTTCTGCAGCGCCAAAAAATCCCGCCAGGCGAGCCGCTTTTGCAGCGGGCTGCGCAGCAGGAAAGCCGGATGGTAGGTCGGCATCGCGCGAATCTCGCGGCTGCCGGTATCGAACTTGAACCAACGGCCGCGGGTCTTGGTGATCCCTTCTCTGGTGTGGAGGAGCGTTTGCGTCGACGGCTGGCCGAGACAGACGAGAATATCCGGATTGGCGAGCTCGATCTGACGGTGGATGAACGGCAGGCAGATGGCGCTTTCCTGCGGCGTTGGCGTGCGGTTGCCGGGCGGCCGCCACGGCACGATGTTGGCGATGTAGACTTGCGCGCGGTCGAGCCCGATCGCCGCCAGCATGCGGTCGAGCAATTTTCCCGAGCGGCCGACGAACGGCAGTCCAGCAACGTCTTCCTCGCGGCCCGGCGCCTCGCCGACCAACATGACGCGCGCCTTCGGGTTCCCGTCGGCGAAAACGAGCTTCGTCGCGGTCGCGCGTAGCATGCAGCCTTCGAAAGCGTCGAGCAGCGCGCGCAAGGCCTCCAGCGTTTCCGCGCCTTTGGCCGCCTGGCGCGCCGCCATGATGGCGGCTTCCGGCGCGACCGGTGCAGGTTGGATAAGCGCGCGCTCTTCGACTGCTGGACGCGGCGGCGCGAGGCCGCGTGAGATCGGCGCCGGAACGGCGGGCGCAGGAGACGGGGGCGCTTCGTCGGCAAACCGATCGACCGGTTCCTCGCCAACGAGCGCATCCACCCCGGCTTCGAGGTAGAAGGAGATCAGTTCGCGTGCGTCTTTGGCGGGAAGCGTCATGAGCGAAAGCGAGTTTGCCGACAAGCGAGCCTTTGTGCAGCGACAAAAGCATGAAAGACTTTAGCGTCAAATTGCGGAAAAACCAGCGCGCACGGACGAGCCGACAAAAGATGTGCCCCTACAAAATCATGGTCGACGACAACTTTCACTACATGGAAGAGGACAAACGGCTGGAATATGGAATCTTCCCAACAGCCGATGAAGCGCTCGACGCCTGTCGCAGATTGGTCGATGAGTCGTTGCTGGCGGAGTACAAGGACGGTCAGACAGCGGATCAGCTTTACGAGCGTTACACGGACTTCGGCAAAGACCCTTTTATGGTTGCGCTCGAGGGCGCACCGAAAGTCAAATTCTCGGCTTGGACTTATGCCCAGCAGCGCGCACAGGAACTCGCGGCGCCGGGTCAGGAGGGGGCGCAACGCCGCCAAGCCGTGCTCGACCGCAAGCGCCGCTGAGCGAACGCTGATCGGCGATTGTCAGCCCGTTAAATTCGTGAAAACAATCGGCGGTGGCGCCCAATTGCGGAGCAGGCCATGAATGCAACGGAACTTCCCGCCCGTGAGGCGATGGAGTTCGACGTGGTCGTGGTCGGCGCCGGTCCCGCCGGGCTCGCCGCGGCCATCAAGCTCAAGCAGCTATTGCCTGGTACGTCGGTCGTCGTGGTCGAGAAGGGCTCGGAGGTCGGCGCCCACATTCTTTCCGGCGCGGTGATCGATCCGATCGGGCTCGACGGCCTCGTGCCGGAATGGCGCGGCGACGAGACCCTAGTGCACACGGCAGTCACCGACGACCGCTTCTATGTGCTCGGACATTCCGGCGCGGCGCGGCTGCCGAACTTCATGTTGCCACCGCTCATGAATAATCACGGCAACTTCATAGTCTCGCTCGGTGACGTCTGCCGTCATCTGGCGAAGAAGGCCGAAGTTGTCGGCGTTGAAATTTATCCGGGTTTCGCCGCCACCGAGGCGCTGTTCGAGAATGGCGCCGTTGCCGGCGTCGCCACCGGCGACATGGGGATCGGGAAAGACGGTCACAACAAAGCGGGTTTCGCCCGCGGCATGGAGCTGCGGGCCAAATACACGTTATTCGCCGAGGGTGCGCGCGGCAGCTTGTCCAAGGGAATTATCGCGCGGTTTGGCCTGCACGAGAACCGCCAGCCGCAAAAGTACGGCATCGGCCTGAAGGAACTCTGGCAGGTCGCTCCGCAAAATTTCCGCAAGGGGCTTGTGCAGCACACCATGGGCTGGCCGCTCGATAATTCAACCGGCGGCGGCTCGTTCCTCTACCACTTCGGCGACAACCTCGTTTCGATCGGCTTTGTCGTCCATCTCAACTACGCCAATCCGTATCTCTCGCCGTTCGAAGAGTTTCAGCGCTTCAAGACGCATCCGCTGGTGCGCGACACCTTCGCTGGCGGCAAACGGATTTGCTACGGCGCTCGCGCCATCACCGAGGGCGGCTGGCAGTCGGTCCCCAAGCTTGCTTTTCCCGGCGGTGCGTTGATCGGCTGCGCTGCGGGCTTCATGAACGTGCCGCGCATCAAGGGAAGCCACAATGCGATGCTCTCCGGCATGCTCGCGGCTGAGCACGTTGCCGGCGCGCTCGCGGCCGGGCGCGCGCACGACGAGCTTGCCGGTTATGAAGCGGCGTGGCGGGACACGCCGATCGGGCGCGACCTTTGGCGGGTACGCAACGCCAAGCCGCTCTGGTCGAAGCTCGGAACTTTCCTCGGCGTCGCGCTCGGCGGCGTCGATATGTGGACCAATACTTTCGGCTTCTCGTTCCTCGGCACGCTTGCGCACGGCAAGCCGGATTTTGCGACGCTCAAGCCGGCGGCCGATTGCCGCCCGATCGCCTATCCCAAGCCGGACGGCAAACTGACTTTCGACAGGCTCTCCTCGGTCTACCTTTCCAACACCAACCACGAGGAAGATCAGCCGGTGCATCTCGTCGTGCGCGATGCGGCGCTGCAGAAATCATCCGAGCATGATGTCTATGCCGGACCGTCGGCGCGTTATTGTCCGGCTGGCGTGTACGAATGGGTCGAGGAGGCGGGCAATCCGCGCTACGTGATCAACGCGCAAAATTGCGTCCACTGTAAAACCTGCGACATCAAGGACCCGAGCCAGAATATCAACTGGGTGCCACCCGAAGGCGGCGGCGGGCCGAATTACCCGAACATGTGAGTTCCACAACGCCGCCAGCGCCTGCGCCATTGCGACCCGATCCAACTGCCGCGATTTCGCCTCCCTTCTGGCCTAGAGGGGCGGACGTCCTTGCGGGGGCTTGGCAAAAGGGTCATTCTCGCGCGCTTAAACGGTACCCGGCGCGCTGATTCCCCCGGTGCCCGCTTTTGATTCGCCCAATGGAGCTATCGTGATTCACTCGCTGCTGCCACGGCACACCGCCATCGCTGGCGCCATCGTCATCTTAAGCCTGACGCCGGCCATCGCGGCCGAGACGCCGACGGCGCAGGAACTCAGCCGTGATACCGCTTCCGGCAGCTATCTCGCCGCGCGCCACGCCGGCGTGGAGCGCGACTCCGGCACCGCCGCCGCTTATTACCTCAATGTCCTCAAGGCCGATCCGCGCAACGCCGACCTGCTCAGCCGCACTTTCCTTTCGGTTTTGACCGAAGGCGACATCGAGGAAGCCGGCAAGCTCGCCGACCGGCTCATCCTGCTCGATCACAACGACCGCATCGCACGGCTGATCATCGGCGTGCGTGCGCTCAAGCAGAAGCAATACGGGGTTGCCCGGCAGAACTTCACGCAATCGGTGCGCGGCCCGGTCACCGACCTGACGGCGACCTTGCTGGCGGCTTGGGCGCTTGCGGGCGCCGGCGATTCGCGCCTCGCGGTCGAAACGCTCGACAAACTCGCCGGACCGGACTGGTATTCGATCTTCAAGGATCTGCATGCCGGTCTCATTCTGGACCTCGCCAACAACAAGAAGGAAGCCGGCAAGCGCTACGACCGCGCCTACAAGGCTGACCCGATGGCGCTGCGTAGCGTCCAGGCTTACGGCCACTATTTGTCGCGCAACGGCGGCAAGGACGAAGCGCTCAAGATCTACAAGGAATTCGACAAGGCGGTCCCCAATCATCCGATCATCATTCAGGAGATGAAGGAGGTTGCCGCCGGTGAAAAATTGCCGCCGCTCGCCGATGCGCCGCAGACTGGCGCCGCTGAGGCGCTCTATGAAATCGGCTCGTCGATCGGACGCCGCGGCGGCGAAGACCTGGCGCTGATCTATCTCCAGCTCGCGCTCTATTTCGAGCCGACGCATGCGATGGCGCTGCTCTCGCTCGCCGATCTTTACGAGTCGCTGAAAAAGCCGGAGCTTGCGATTGCGGTTTACGACCGGATCTCGCCGTCGTCGCCGCTTCACCGCAACGCCGAGATCCAGATCGCTTCCGATCTCGATACGCTCGACCGAACCGACGAGGCCAAGAAGCGGCTTGAGCATCTGATCGCCGAATATCCGAAAGACAATGAAGCGATCATGGCGCTCGGCAACATCCTGCGCGGCCGCAAGGATTTCGCCGGCTGCGCCGACGTCTACAGCAAGGCTATCGCCAACCTGCCGTCGCCGGAGAAATCGAACTGGGTGGTGTTCTATTTCCGCGGCATTTGCTACGAGCGTTCGCATCAATGGCAGTCGGCCGAAGCCGATCTGAAGAAAGCGCTTGAGCTGTTTCCCGACCAGCCGCTGGTGCTCAACTATCTCGGCTATTCGTGGGTCGATCAGGGCATGAATCTCGAGGAGGGCATGGCCATGATCCGCCGCGCGGTCGAGCAGCGGCCGGATGACGGCTATATCGTCGACTCGCTCGGTTGGGCGAACTACCGCATCAACAATTACGACGAGGCGGTGAAGGAGCTTGAACGCGCAGTCGAGCTCAAGCCGGAAGATCCGACCATCAACGACCACCTCGGCGACGCCTATTGGCGGGTCGGCCGCGTGCTGGAAGCGCACTTCCAATGGTCGCACGCCAGGGATCTGAAGCCCGAGCCGGAAGACCTGCCGAAAATCGAAGAAAAGCTCAAATCCGGGCTGCCGGACGATACGTCTTCATCGGCCGAGGCGATCAAGCCGAAAAGGGCCGGCAACGGCGGCTGAGGTCGGTCCTTGCCGGTTCCGCTGGTTGAGAACGCGCCGGCCAAGGTCAATCTGACGCTGCGCGTCATTCGCCGCCGGGACGACGGCTATCACGACATTGAAAGCCTGGTTGCGTTCGCCGATTTCGGCGACCATCTGAGCTTTTCGCCCGGCGGCAAGCTTGCTCTGGCGGTGCGCGGCCCGGGCGCAGCGGCAACAGGCGAGAGCGACGACAATCTGGTGCTCAAAGCAGCGCGCGCGCTCGCTGCACGGCGTCCCGGCGTGGTTCTTGGCGCGTTTGACCTCGACAAACGCCTGCCGATTGCGGCGGGACTTGGTGGTGGCTCGGCTGACGCCGGCGCCGCGCTCCGCCTCATCGCACAGGCGAACGAAGTGGCGCGCGGCGATGTGGACTTGTACGAGGCGGCGCGCGCGACCGGCGCCGATGTGCCGATCTGTCTCGATCCGCGCGCGCGCATCATGCGCGGCATCGGCGAAGTGCTTTCGGAGCCAGTTGTATTGCCGCCGCTGCCGGCGGTGCTGGTCAATCCCGGCGTGGCAGTACCGACCAAGGCTGTATTCTGGCAATGGCAGCGCGCCGGTCCGCCGGCCGCCGCGCTCGATCTTGCAGGACTTGGCAAAAGAAGCGCGAGCGCCGATCGGCTTTTACAGCTTCTCTCGGCGCAATCGAACGATCTGGAGGGGCCGGCGATTGCGCTCGCGCCGGTAATTGCCGACGTACTCACCGCGTTGCGGCC
The DNA here is from genome assembly GCA_964453555.1 of uncultured Hyphomicrobiales bacterium. Classification (GTDB taxonomy): domain Bacteria; phylum Pseudomonadota; class Alphaproteobacteria; order Rhizobiales; family Xanthobacteraceae; genus BOG-931. Next base: position 11,216 of record CAYVPC010000062.1, read on the forward strand.
GCTCGCCGGCTGCAAGCTCGCGCGCATGTCCGGCTCGGGCGCGACCTGCTTCGCACTGTTTGCCTCTGCGGCGGCTGCGCGCGAGGCAGCCGAAATTCTCGCCGGCAAATATCCGCAATGGTGGGTGCGGGCGACGACGCTGGGCTAGCGGACGCCGGCAATCAATGCGTGCGCGCGACGCAGAAATCGACGGTTTCGGCGAGCGCCGATTTCATCGGCGAGGCGGGGAACAGGGCAAGCGCATCGCGCGCGATCGCGCCGTAATGATGCGCGCGCCCGATCGTGTCTTCGAGCGCCCGGTGCTTGGTCATCAGCCCGATGGCGCGTTCGAGGTCGCTGTCGCTCGCCTCGCCGCGCTCGAGCGTTCGCCGCCAGAATTCGCGCTCGGCGTCGCCGCCGCGGCGGAAGGCCAGTACCACCGGCAGCGTTATTTTTCCCTCGCGAAAATCGTCGCCGATATTCTTGCCGAGCTTGGCGGCGGCGCCGCCATAGTCGAGCACGTCATCGACCAGCTGGAAGGTGATGCCCAGATTCATGCCGAACGATCGGCAGGCGGCCTGCTCGGCTTTTTCTCGCGAAGATAAAGCCGGGCCGACTTCGCACGCGGCCGCGAACAGTTCGGCCGTCTTGGCGCGGATGACGGCGATGTATTCGTCCTCGGTCGTGGCGGTGTTTTTGGCGGCGGCGAGCTGCATGACCTCGCCCTCGGCGATCACGGCGGCGGCAGAAGACAGGATTTCCAGCGCCTTGAGGCTGCCGACCTCGACCATCATCTTGAATGCCTGGCCGAGCAGGAAATCGCCGACCAGCACGCTTGCTTCATTGCCCCAGAGCATGCGCGCCGCCAGCCGCCCGCGCCGCAATTCGCTCTCGTCGACCACGTCGTCGTGCAGCAGCGTCGCCGTGTGCATGAACTCAACCGCCGCAGCGAGCTTGACGTGGCCGTCGCCGCCATAGCCGGTGAGTCGCGCCAACGCGAGCGTCAGCATCGGCCGCAGCCTTTTGCCACCCGAATTGATGAGGTGATTGGCGACCTCGGGTATCATCGTCACTTCGGAGCCGGTGCGCGCGAGGATGACGCCGTTGACGCGCTCCATGTCGCCCGTCACCAGGTCGACCAGCGGGTCGATCGAGGGTTTGCCGGGACTTTCAAAGGGGACGACGACCGCCACGCGAGTTCTCCACTGGTGTCCCGATTCCGAAGTTCGCAAGACGCGTAAACATAGAAACGCTATGGTGAGGCGGCAAGTATGCCGGCGGTTGCACGGATAAATGCGTCGGCGGTTATGTCATTCCGCCGACGATGACGCGTGGTGCGGCGGCTGAGAGAGGCCAGCGGAAGCCATGGCGAATGAGGATCTCGCCGCCGGCGCGACCCTAGCCGACTATCGGCTGGCGGTTCTGGTGCCATGCTACAATGAGGTGCAATCCATCGCCAAGGTCGTCGCCGATTTCCGCGCGGCGCTGCCGGAAGCGACTGTCTACGTCTACGACAACAATTCCACCGACGGCACCGTCGACGCGGCGCGGCAGGCTGGCGCGGTAGTTCGCCGCGAGGCCTATCAGGGCAAGGGTCATGTTGTGCGGCGGATGTTCAATGACGTCGAGGCCGACATCTACGTGCTGGTCGATGGCGATGCCACCTACGATGCGCCGAGCGCGCCCGGAATGATCGCCAAGCTGATCGATGAGCGGCTCGACATGGTGGTGGCCGCGCGCCTGGATCGCGACGCGGCGGCCTATCGCCGCGGCCATCGTGCCGGCAACCGCCTGCTGACCGCCTTTGTCGCTCATATGTTCGGCCGCTCGTTCAGCGACATCCTGTCCGGCTATCGCGCGTTCTCCCGCCGCTTCGTGAAATCGTTTCCGATCCTCTCCGGCGGTTTCGAGATCGAGACCGAGTTGACCATCCATGCGCTCGAGCTGGAATTGCCGGTCGGCGAGATCGCGACGCCGTATTACTCGCGGCCGAGCGGATCGGCCTCCAAGCTCTCCACCTGGAGCGACGGCTTTCGCATTCTCTGGACGGTGTTGAAACTCTATCGCGCCGAGCGGCCGCTTTCGCTGTTCGGCGCGTTTGGGGTGGCACTCGGCATCATCTCGATCGGTCTCGCCATTCCGATCTTCATCACCTATGTGCAGGAAGGCTTGGTGCCGCGCTTGCCGACGGCGGTGCTCTCAACCGGCCTGATGCTGCTCGCTTTTCTCTCCATCGCCTGTGGTTTGATCCTCGACACCGTCACGCGCGGGCGCCGCGAACTCAAGCTGATCGCTTACCTCGCGCTGCGCGCGCCGGGCGAAGACCGGCGCCGGAGCTGATGACATGCGCGAGCTGGTTCGCACCAATGATGCGGTCCTGATTTCGGCCATCGAGGCGCTGCTCAACGGCGCGCATATCGGCCATATGGTGGTCGATCAGAATATGAGCGTGCTAGAAGGCTCGATCGGGATATTTCCGCGCCGCATTCTGGTCGGCGACGACGAACTGGAGGCCGCGCGCACCTTGCTTGAGGAGGCGGGCTTTGCCCACGAGATTCGCCGCGATGGCCGCTGAGGCCCGGACAAGCGACGACGCCGTGCTTGGCGGCCGGCTTGTTCTGCGCCAGCCGCGCAAGGGTCACCGCGTCGGCCATGACGCCATCCTGCTGGCGGCGGCAAGCTCGGTCCGTCCGGGCGGGCATGTCGTCGACCTCGGCGCCGGCGTCGGCGCGGCCGGGCTCGCTGCCGCCCGCCGCGTGAAAGACGTCACCGTGACCCTGGTCGAGATCGACGCAAGTCTCTTGGCGCTCGCCGAGGAAAACATCGCGCGCAACGATCTCCGCGGGCGTGTGCGCGCGGTCTGCCTCGATGTTGCCGCATCTCCGGCGGCCTTCGCTGCGGCTGGTCTCCGGCCCGGCAGTGCGGATCATGTGCTGATGAATCCGCCGTTCAATGCGGCGCATAATCCTTCGCCCGATCGCCGCCGCCGTCTGGCGCACAGCGCCTCGCGCGATACGCTCGCCCGATGGCTGCGCACGGTGGCGCGGCTCCTTCGCCCCACCGGCGCACTGACGCTGATCTGGCGGGCGGATGGTCTTGATGCGGTGCTGGCGTCGCTGGCGGGCGGTTTCGGCGCGATCGCCGTCCTGCCGGTTCACCCCAAGCCGGACACGACGGCCGTCCGCGTGCTGGTCCGCGCCGTCAAGGCAAGCCGTGCGCCGCTGTCGTTGTTGCCGGCATTCGTCCTTGCCGACGCGCAGGGCAGACCGACTGAAGAAGCCGAAGCCGTGCTGCGCGAAGGCGCCGCGTTGCCCTTATTTTGGGATTGATGCCGCCGCCGCCGATGAGTTCTAGGCTGTGGCCGAAGCGGAATCCGGTGAGGGCGCGGCGGCTTTCGCCGGGCGTCGGATCGGAAGGCCCGAAACGCCGACGATGGCGCCGATCAGCATCAACAGCAAAATGATTTTCATTGCTTGCGCGTCCGTCCGATTCGTCGTTTGGGCTTTGAGCAAGAAGCGTTCCAACGCTTTAATAAATGGTTACTTGAGACCCTGTCGGCTACTTCCTATGTGGCTTCCATGAGCGAGCCGTGGACGGGCCAAGGTGTCAGGGACGGCTGGGCGCGCGCAACGAAGGCGCTGCGCGGCGTGTTGCCGGAGCGCTGGCTCGGCGACCGGCCGGTCGTGCCGGTAGTGCGGCTGACCGGTGTCATCGGCTTTTCGACGCCGTTGCGGCCTGGCCTCAGCATGGCCGGCATTGCTCGCACGCTCGACCGCGTCTTTGCCGTGCGCAATGCTGCCGCCGTCGCGCTTTCGATCAATTCTCCGGGCGGCTCGCCGGCGCAATCGCATCTGATCTTTCGCCGCATCCGCGAGCTGGCGCAGGAGAAAAACCGCAAAGTGATCGCGTTCGTCGAAGACGCCGCGGCTTCCGGCGGCTACATGATCGCCTGCGCCGCCGACGAGATCATCGCCGATCCCAATTCGATCGTCGGCTCGATCGGCGTGGTCGGCGGATCATTCGGTTTCGATAAGCTGATCGCGAAAATAGGCATCGAACGCCGGCTTTATACGTCGGGCGAGCACAAGGCCATGCTCGATCCCTTCCTGCCGGAGGACGCCAGCGACGTCGAACGGCTCAAGAAATTGCAGCGCGAGATCCACGACGATTTCATCGCGCTGGTTAAATCGCGTCGCGGCGGCAAGCTTGCCGGTGACGACGGCAGCCTGTTCAGCGGCGAATACTGGACCGGGCGCCGGGCGCTCGAACTCGGCCTCGTCGATGGCGTCGGCGAACTGCGCTCGACGTTGCGCGAGCGTTTCGGCGATAAGGTATTGACGCCGCTCGTTTCGGCCGACCGCGGCCTGCTCGGGCGGCGTCTCTTCGGCGTCGGTGGCGAGCAGTTGATAAGGGGTCTTGCCCCGGCCGGCCTTGCGGACGACATGATTTCGGCGCTTGAAGCACGCGCGCTTTGGGCGCGTTACGGGCTATAATGCGGTCCGGCCGGAAAGCGGAGGAACCAAATGCCGGCTGTGTTCGCTTTGGCGCTGGGATTGATGGGGACCGCCGTCCTCGTACGCTGGTGCGTCCGCGAGGTGCGGCGGGTCAACACCGAGCTTGACGAAGTGCGCGAGCAGCCCGTGGTCGAGCCGGTCGATCGCGGAGCCTTGCCGACTTTGAAGCGTGACCCGAATACGGGCGAATACCGCCCGGAGTAGCGGCCACCCTTGACCGCAAGCGGGCGTTTCAACAACAACGTCCGGCAATGACCGCCATCGCCGATTCGCCGCCGCACCTGCGCCCGGAACGCTCGTTCCAGGGGCTGATCCTGACGTTGCAGCGCTATTGGGCGGATTGGGGCTGCGTGATCCTGCAGCCCTATGACATGGAGATCGGCGCCGGCACCTTTCATCCGGCGACGACCTTGCGCGCGCTCGGGCCGAAGCCGTGGAACGCGGCCTATGTGCAGCCTTCCCGCCGGCCCAAGGACGGCCGCTACGGCGAAAATCCCAACCGCTTGCAGCACTATTATCAGCTGCAAGTGATCCTCAAGCCATCGCCCGACGATTTGCAGGAGCTTTATCTGCGATCGCTCTACGCCATCGGCATCGATCCGAAGCTGCACGACATCCGCTTCGTTGAGGATGACTGGGAGAGCCCGACGCTCGGCGCCTGGGGGCTCGGCTGGGAATGCTGGTGCGACGGCATGGAGGTTTCGCAGTTCACCTACTTCCAGCAGGTCGCCGGCTTCGAATGCGCTCCGGTTTCCGGCGAACTCACCTACGGGCTCGAACGGCTGGCGATGTATGTGCAGGGCGTGGAGAATGTTTTCGACCTCAATTTCAACGGCCGCGACGGCAGCGAGAAAGTCACCTACGGCGACGTGTTTCTTCAAGCCGAGCAGGAATATTCGCGGCACAACTTCGAATATGCCGACACTGACATGCTGTTCGAGCAATTCCGCATGGCCGAATCGGCCTGTAAGAAATACCTTGAGGCCGGTTGGGCGGATGGCGGGGGCGGCAGCAACCGCGGCCGTCATCTGATGGCTCTGCCGGCTTACGACCAATGCATCAAGGCCAGTCACGTGTTCAACTTGCTTGATGCGCGCGGCGTGATTTCGGTGACCGAACGGCAGAGTTACATCCTGCGGGTGCGCGAACTTGCCAAAGCATGCGGCGAAGCGTGGCTCGCGACAGAAGGCGGAGGGATCAGCAAATGAGTGCAATGCCTGAGATCGGCGGCCGGGCGCCGCTACCGATCGATGTCGAGGCCGGCAAGAGTTACTGGTGGTGCGCGTGCGGGCTCTCGAAGAAGCAGCCGTTCTGCGACGGCTCGCACAAGGTGACGAGCTTCACGCCGATGGAATTTAAGGCGCCGAAGTCCGAGAAGGTGTATTTCTGTGCCTGCAAACGCTCGTCGAAAAAGCCGATGTGCGACGGGACCCATAAGACGCTCGGCGCTTGAAGTCGGCGTAAGCAAAGCGCACTTTCTTCGCCCTCCTCCTTCTGGGCAGGGTGAAGAATTTTTCGAACACCGCCGCCAATGCCCGATTTGCTGCTTGAACTTTTCTCCGAAGAAATTCCGGCCCGCATGCAGGCGCGCGCCGCCGACGATCTGCGCAAGGCGGTGACCGACCGTCTGGTCGATGCCGGGCTCGCTTACGAAGGCGCCAAGGCGTTCGTGACGCCGCGGC
>CAYVPC010000063.1:0-17183 GCA_964453555.1 uncultured Hyphomicrobiales bacterium
GACGTAGCCGCCGTCCTTGGTGCGACGTTCGCTGATATGCATCCAGCGCCCGTCGTTGAGCTGCGCCTCGAAGGTGCGTGCGCCCTGCTTCTGGCCGTCCTCGTTGGCGATGGTGGTGCGGATGATCGGTTTGCGGCCGGCGGCGACGACAGCCTCGTAGGGGGTGCCGGCTGTGACCGCTGCGTCGGGCAGGCGGTGCAATTCCTGAAAGTTCGAATTGCACAATACCAGCCGATTATCGGCATCCCACAGTACGAACGCCTCCGGGATGGTCTCGATGGCGTCGCGCAGCCGTAGATCGGCGGCGGTCGTTCTCTCAACCAGGTTTTTCTGCTCGGAAACGTCGACCGCAATGCCGATGAGATGCAATCCGGCTTCGCCCTGCTGGCGCGCGAGTTCGCAGCGCACGCGCAGCCACAGCCAGCGGCCGTCGGCGTGCCGCATGCGGAAGGCGTGATCGATGGAGGCGACCTTGGCGTCGGCGAGCTGCCGCGCCAGGTCGTAGAGGTCGATGTCGTCCGGGTGCACCAGCGCATTGAGCTCGCCGAAGCTGAGCAGATCGTCCTTGGCGGGGAGGCCGAGGAGGTCGAACATCGACCGCGACCAGAAAACGCGGCCGCGGGCCAGGTCCCAGTCCCACAGCCCGCAGCGGCCCCGGTTAAGCGCCGTATCGATGCGGCAACGGACGGTATCGTGGATGAGATCGGCCTCGCGCGCCCGCGTTGCCTGCCAATGGAAGGCAAAGCCGAGGATCAGCACGACGAAGCCGGTCGTGGCCGATAGCGTAATGGTGAGCGCGGTGGCCGAGCGCCAGCCGGCGAGCGCGTCGCTAGCCAACTCGGTGACGGCAACGAAGCCGAGCGGATTACGCAGCGCTCGTACGGTCGCCAAAGCAGTGGTGCCGTCGGGCAAAGTGATCTCGAGCGCGCCGGTGGTGGCGCCGAACGTCGTCAGCGGCTGTGACGGCCCGAGCAAATCGAGGATGCGGCGGCCGAGCTTTTGCGGATCGTTCGGAATGCTGGCGACGATTGCGCCATCGGAATCGGCGACCAGGATCGACCGGTGGCCCACCATCGCCCAGGCCGGCAATGCCCGCTCGAGCGCGACCGTAGTGCGTCCGGAACCTATCCTTGCTTCCCGCCCGGCGTGATCGAGCTCGGAGGCGAGCTGATCGGCGAGCCCCTCGATTGCCTGGCGCGCCTGCTGCATGATCTGCCGGCGCTGTTCGAGCACCTGCACGGCGGCGCCGACGCAGATCGTGATGAGAAAGGCAACGATGAGAACGGGGACAGCGCGGCGGAGCAACGGCTCAGCGCTCAAGAGTCGCCGGTAGGCGGGCTTGGCAATCGATTTTGCCAAGCCCTGGATCGAATCCGATCGTAGCGACGCACTCGCCGTGTCGGCGCGCGCCATGCCTGCCTCCGTTTCGGAACGTCCCCTGCACCCGCGATCGGAAGGAATTACTGCCGCATCTTTTTCCGAATCACCCTGATAAGAATCGATGCGCGAATATTTGTCGAGAGTCAGGAGTCAATATTTTTCTTAACACTATCCAGACCTTATCCAGACCTTTTTGTCATTTTGCCGGCAAGTCAGGAAAGCCTGAGTCAAATCAAAGACGTAGGCGCTTGGGGTCAATGCAGCAGCTGGTAGCCGGCAATGATCAGCTCGACGGCGATCAAGATCACCACAATAATCTCGAGCCGGAACGACCGCTTGGTGTCGATGATATCGGTGAGCACTTCCGCGGTTTCGGCAATGACCGAAAGTTTGCTCGCCAGCGCTTCGGCGCGTTCCCTCAGCTCATACTCGTCTTCCAGCCGAGCGTAGAGCCGGTCCAAGTCCGGACGATCCCAGACGACGTCGGGCTTGTCAGCGACGGCAACGCGTCCCGAGAAGCGCTGCTGCACAAGCAGCGCGTTACCGATGAGTCTCAGAATGGTACGGCGACTGGCGCCGGCGCGACCGCGCTCCGCAAGGTGGCGTGCAAACGGCTCCACCAGCTCGAAGACCGCGGCTACTTCGCGTTCGTCGCGCGCCAGCACGACGCTTTTCGAGAGGGCGTCGGCAATAACGATCAAATGGTCGGGCGTCACGGTCTTGAGCGAGATCGGTCCGCCGGGAAGGATCTGATCGTCCTTGTCCGGGGCGACTTCGACAAAAGCCGTCTCTTCTTCGAACGGTCTTATCGGGCGGATCAAACGCGGTTGCAGGCCTTTTAGAACCTCCTCCTCTTGTTGCGGCGATAGGCACGCAATGACCGCGACTCCGTAGCGAAACAGCGTCACAAAACCTTCCGCCCCGAAGCGGTAGGTGAGGGGAGCAGTCGAGACGACGCCGTCGTGTTCGAGGTTCGACGTGTCGATGCGATCGCTCAGAAGGAGCGCCCGAATTCTCTTGCGGCTCTTGACCGCCGACTGGCAACGCTACCCGCAGGCTTCATGTCCGGATAGAGGCGACAATCCGCAATCGGGCGGCTACCATCCATGTTTCAGAAACAGCATGGCAAGGATAGGTCGTAACATGAGCGCGCGCTATTCCGACTATTCGCGGCTGAAATTCGACAACCCGCATCCAAAGGTACTGCGCATCACCATGGACAACGGCAAATTCAATACTGCCGACCGTGCCATGCATGCCGAGCTCGCGCGCATCTGGCGTGACGTCGACGCCGATCCTGAGATCAATGCCGCGATTATCACCGGTGCCGGCACCATGTTTTCCGCCGGCGGCGATTTCGCCATGATCCAGGACATCATGCGCAATTTCGACGATCGCTCGCGAGTTTGGCGGGAGGCGAGCGACATTGTCTACAACATCATCAATTGCTCGAAGCCGATCGTCAGCGCGATGCGCGGGGTCGCGGTTGGCGCTGGACTCGTCTGCGGGCTCCTCGCCGACATTTCAATCGCGAGCCGGGAGTGCCGCATCATTGACGGCCACACCCGGTTGGGCGTGGCCGCCGGCGATCACGCGGCGATTATCTGGCCGCTCCTGTGCGGAATGGCCAAGGCCAAATATTATCTTCTGCTCTGCGATCAACTGCTCGGCGCGGAGGCCGAGCGGATCGGGCTTGTCAGTCTCGCCGTCGATGATGCCGAGCTTGACGGCAAGGCAGTCGAAGTCGCGACCCGGCTCGCCGAGGGCGCGCAAAGCGCCATCCGGTGGACCAAGTTTTCGCTCAACAACTGGCTCCGCCAAGCCGGCCCGATCTTCGACGCGTCGCTGGCGCTGGAATTCATGGGTTTCACCGGCCCGGACTCGGCCGCAGGTCTTGCCGCACACCTGGAAAAGCGCAAGCCGGTCTTTCCGGAACGTTCGGCTGTATGACGCCGATTGTTCCGTCAACTCTCCGCCAGCGTGCGCGCGACGATGTCGCCGACATCGCGCGACAGCGACGGCGTCGCAGCGACACGGCGCAAGACCGCTTCCGCCTTTTTGCGGCGCTGTGCTTCGAGCGCCCGCCAGGAGCGGAACGCACCCATGAGCCGTGCGGCTACTTGCGGATTCTTTGGATCGATCGTGAGCACGATGTCGGCGACAAAATCGTAACCGGCGCCGTCGATGCGGTTGAACTGGGTGTGATTGACTTGCGCGAACGATCCGATGAGCGCGCGGACGCGGTTGGGATTGGCGAGGGAGAAGGCCGCATGCGAGGTGAGCGCGCGTACGCGGTCGAGCGTCGCCGGTTCCGGGATGGCCGCCTGCAATGCCAGCCACTTGTCGATGATCAGCGGATCGTCCTGGTAGCGGGCGTAGAAGTCCTCCAGCACCCGCGCCCGTTCGGGGCGGTCGTGCAGCGAAAGTGTCTCCAGGGCCGCCATGCGGTCGGTCATGTTGTCAGCGCCCGTATACTGCGCGAGCGCAAGCGCCATCGCCTCGCCGTCCTCAGTCGCCGCCAATAGGTCGAGGCAGATATTCTTCAGCGCACGCCGCCCGGCGCTTTGCGCGTCCGGCCGGTACGGACCCGGCGTGATCATCCGCCAGTAGGCGTTCGCCAGTTCCGCGCCCAGCCGTGCGCCGATTGACGCGCGCAAGTACCGCCCCGCGGCAAAAGTCGCGTCCGGATCGACGTCATGGCCGAGTTCGCGGGCGATATCGGCCTCGCTCGGCGGCGACAATGTCAGCGCGATGAAGGCAGGTTCAAGCTTGCCATCGGCCAGAATGGCGGCAAGCGCGGCTATCAAGCCGCCGTCCTCGCGCCCCGGCAGGCCCGCACGCACGGCCGCCACATTGGCGGTGAGAAGCGACATTGCCAGCGTTTGCATCGCCTGCCAGCGATTGAACGGATCGGAATCGTGGGCGGCGAGGAAGCGCAGATCGTTCGGCTCGATCGGCAGCGACAGCTTTATCGGGGCGGAAAATCCTCGGTTGAGCGAGGGGATCGGCCGCTCGCCGACTCTGGTGAAGACAAAGCTCTGGCTCGGTTTGGACAATTCGACGACGCCGCTCGCAAGCGGCTTGCCGTCGAGCGTCAGCGGCAGGTCGCCGCCGTCTCGGCCGACCAGGCCGAGCGCGAGCGGAATCAGCATGGGCGCCTTGTCCGGCTGGCCTGGCGTCGGTGGCACGGTTTGGCTCATGTCGAGCCGGTAGGTCTTGGCGCGCGCATCGTAATGCGGCGCGGCGATGACTTCCGGCGTGCCGGCTTGCGTGTACCAGCGCATGAATTGCGAGAAATTGCGGCCGCTCACGTCGGAGAAGCACTGCACGAATTGCTCGACGGTGGCCGCCTCGCCGTCGTGCCGCTCGAAATAAAGGTTCATGCCGGTGCGAAAGAGATCAGGCCCGAGCAGGGTTTTGATCATACGCACGACTTCGGCGCCCTTGTCGTACACCGTTGTTGTGTAGAAGTTGTTGATCTCGTGATAGAGCTCGGGCCGCACCGGATGCGCGAGCGGCCCGGCATCCTCGACGAACTGGTGCGAGCGCAGCGCGCGCACGTCGCTGATCCGTTCGACCGCGCGCGAGCGCTGATCGGCGGAAAATTCCTCGTCGCGGTAGACGGTGAGGCCCTCTTTCAGGCAAAGCTGAAACCAGTCGCGGCAGGTGATGCGGTCGCCGGTCCAGTTGTGGAAGTATTCGTGCGCGATCACCGCCTCGATATGGGCGTAGTCGGTATCGGTAGCGGTTGCGGGCGAGGCGAGCACGTATTTGTCGTTGAAGACGTTGAGGCCCTTGTTCTCCATGGCGCCCATATTGAAGGCGGAGACCGCGACGATCATGAAGATGTCGAGATCGTATTCTCGGCCGAATGCCACTTCGTCCCAGCGCATGGCGCGCTTGAGGCTATCCATGGCGTAGAAGCAACGGTCCTCCTTGCCCGGTTCGACATAAATGTGCAGCGCGACGTCGCGCCCGGACATGGTGGTGAAAGCATCGGCGACGCGCGCGAGCTTGCCGCCGACTAGCGCGAACAGATAGCAGGGCTTCTTGAACGGATCGTGCCAGACCGCGAAATGCCGGTTGCCGCCGGGTACCTCGCCGTGCGCGACAAGATTGCCATTGGCGAGCAAGACCGGTGCATCGTCTTTATCGGCTTCGATGCGCGTAGTGTAGACCGCCATCACGTCGGGCCGGTCGAGGAAGTAGGTGATGCGGCGGAAGCCTTCCGCCTCGCACTGCGTGCAGTAGGTGGTGCCGGCGCGGTAGAGGCCCATAAGCTGGCTGTTGGCGGCCGGGTCGATGACGGTTTCGATCGCGAGTTCGAACGGCCGGTTCGGCGGCTGCGCGACGGTAAGCCGGTCGGTGGTGACGACGAAGCTTGCTTCCGGCAGCGGTTTGCCGTCGAGCGTCAGCGAGCGCAGCTTGAGTTCCTCGCCGTCGAGAACGAGCGGGGCCGGGGTGCCAGTGCCATTCGGCCTGATCTTGAGCTTGGCGCGGACCGTGGTCGCGGTCGGATCGAGCGAGACGTCGAGATCGACGGTTTCGATCAGCCAGTCGGGCGGATGGTAATCCTTCAGGCGGACGGGACGCGGCTCTTCGGTGCGCATGATCGGCCTGATTTAGAAGCTTTGCCCGCACTTGGAAAGCATACGCCCTCAATCGAAGACGCAATGATCCCGGCGGCGGCAGCAAATGCCGCGCAGCCGGGATCGCAGTGTGTTCAGCCCTTCGTTCAGCCACAGACCCAAATCCAGCCGACAGGGGTCAAGCGCCAGCACGGACCGATGCCGGGGCCCCACCAGCGGCCATGCCAGTAGTGGCCGCGGCCCCAACCGCCTCCGTGCCAGTGGCCGCCGCCGCCCCAATGACCGCCGCGGCCGCCGTGACCATGGCCGCCGCGGGCCTGGGCGGGCATGTCAATCGCCGTCATCAGCAGCGCCGAGACGCCGGCCGTGGCAAAACAATAAGCGCCCACCAAGGCGCCCGCAGCCAATAGGCCGGTCAAAAATTTGCGCGCTCTCAATTCTCCATTCCCGGGCATTTCTACGTCCTTTTCACAACATGAGTTGTCGCGCCCTCTTTGATTGCATGATCGAAAATTATCGGCGTCGAGCACCGCCAGCAAGACGGATATATTTTCCGGACGCGGGCAACGTTCAGCTTTCCTTCATTTCGCGCCGCGGCTCGGCGTGGCCGATGATGCGGGCGATACTTGGAAAGCGCCGGCGCAGCCCGCGCTCGATGCCGTCGACGAGATCGTGCACCGCGCTAACCGACAGCGCCGGATCGACGCGGCAATGAAAATTGACGATCTCGCCGTCGGAGGTTTCGCGCACGCGCACGTCATGCACCTCATCCAGGCTGGGCGAGCCGGCGGCGAGCGCTGACAGCGCCGCGCCGATCTCGGCAACGCGCCCGGCAGTGGCGTCGCGGCCGGCAAGCACGGGCGCCGGCAGCGGTTCTATGTGCGTTTCAACCTCGACCTCCGGCCCAAGCTCCTCGCGGATCGCTTCCTCAAGCCGGCTCGCGGTTTCGTGCGCGGCGGCAAGCGGCAGCGTGCCCTCGACCTCGAGATCGGCTGAGACCGACAACCGGTCGGCGAGCGCCTGCACCGCGACGTGGTGGACGGCGAGCCCGCTATTGAGCGCGATCAGCATGACGCGCTCGCGCACGGTCTCGTCGTCGAGCGCACGCGGCTCGGTGGTGACGGTGACTTCGGCCTCGGGCAATTCGGCGCGGATGGCGCAATCAAGGCGCTCCTTGATTGCAGTTACGCGGTCGAGCGGCAGCGTGCGGCTCATGCTGACGCCAAGTTCGACGAACAGCACCGCGCCGGCCGGACGGGCGCGCACGCGCTCAACGGCGACGATGCCGGGCACCCGCCGCGCGATCGCGGCGATGCGTTCGCTCACGCCGGCCGGCGCTGTGTCGGTCAGGGTGTCAATGGTGCGGCGCCCGAGTCGCCAGCCGGCAACGCCGATGAACACGGCGACCGCCAGCGCCGCTATCGCGTCCGCCCAGAAATAACCCAGCGCCACGCCGGCAAGCCCGATTAGCACTGCGACCGAAGACCACATATCGGTGCGAAAATGCAGCGCGTCGGCCTCCAGCGCCTGACTCGAGGTTGCCTTGGCGACGCGGCCTAGCGTGCGCGCGCGGAAGAAATCGACAACGACCGAGATCGCAATGATGGCGAATGCCGCAAGGCTCGCCTCGACGGCATAAATGTGCCCGCCGAGGAGCCGTTGCACCGCCTCATAGACCACCGCTGCGGCGAGCAGGAACAAGAACGCCGTTTCAATCAGCGCCGTTACGCTCTCGACCTTGGCGTGGCCGTATTGATGTTCGGCGTCGGCCGGCTTGCCGGAGATTCGGACGGCGATATAGGTCAGCACGGTGGTGGCGAGGTCGAGCAGCGAATGGCCGGCCTCCGACAATATGGCGAGCGAACCGGTAAGCACGCCGACGACGGCCTTCGCCAGCGTGAGCCCCGCCGAGGCGGCGATCGATCCAAGTGCTGCTCTTTCCTTGTCGTCCATCACCGGCTCTGTCGAATGATGCGATCGTTGGAAGGCCAACGGGCAATACCAAACGGCGCACAGCGGCGAATAGACCAACGCACCGCCCGCAAGGGGTGACTGTGCCGTCAAATTTCGCTATTGCCCAGTCTGCCCAGGCAAAAGACGGTTTAGAAGTGCTCGAAAAAGCCCGTAATTTCTCAGTCGCGCCGATGATGGAGCGTGACGGGCGCGGGAGAAACGCTTTAAATCTTTGGGCGTTAGACGAGTGACGAGGGTGTGATGTCGTACTGCTCGTCGTACTACCCTTGGGGAGCTTAGGACCGCTTCGCGGCTGCGCGCATAATGACAGAGGCCTCGGTTTGTGTTTCGGCATCCCAAGCACGATGCGGAAGATGGCTCAGGAGACCGATGTCGGTCTATCCCACGCCGCGAAGGTCCTTGCCAACGCGCCTGCCCAGTTCGTTGCCCGACATACTATCGTGGCGCTCGCGCGTTCGCCGCCGGCAGTCTTCAAGCCAGGCATGAAGATCCTTGGCGAATATTAATGTCTTATGGCCGTGCTTTACTGCACGAAGTTCTTTGCTGCCAATCGCGCGATATAGCGTGGTGTTGCCGACGCCGGTTAGCTTGCGAACTTCCTTTACCTAATAGGCCAGTCTGGCGAAATCCGAAGCTACTGGCGGCGTGATTATCGGTTCCGCCACGGGGGCCTGCCATTCTTAAGTCGGGCGGGGGTCAGCGCGCGGGACAAAGCCGCGGGGACCGCAGACTCAGTTCTCGGTTCAAATATTGCGTGCGCCCGACAATCATCGGCGTCAATGCCAGAGTTCTTTGCTGGCTAGCTTTGCACCCGCGGACAACGCAGTAAGCTTCGCCCACGCGAGCTGCCGATGGATGCGCCCTCCGAGGCCGCAATCGGTGCCGGCGATCACATTTTCACGACCGACAAGTTGCGCAAAACGAACGATGCGATCGGCCACCAGTTCCGGATGCTCCACAATGTTGGTGGCGTGGCTGACAACACCGGGGATCAAAAGTTTGCCGTCCGGAAGCTTTACGTGCTTCCAGACTTTCCATTCGTGCTCATGACGAGCATTGGCGGCTTCCACCGAGTAGGCCCGCGCCTTCACCCTGAGCAATAAATCCGCAATCTCCTTGAGCGGCACGTCCTCGCTATGGGGGCCGTGCCAGCTCCCCCAGCAGATGTGAAAGCGGACCCGGTCTTCGGGGATTCCCCGCAACGCATGGTTGACCGCCTGTACCTGAAATTCCGCCCACTTGCGGTAGCCGGCCATGTCCCCCTTGAGCGAGAACCACCAGTCCCAGATGTCGACCAAGGCCGGATCGTCGATCTGAAGGATGAATCCGGCGTCGACGATCGCCTTGTATTCTTCCCCGATCGCCTCAGCCAACGCCCACGTATAGTCCTGCTGATCCTTATAGTGTTCGTTTGCCAGGATTTGCAGCGTGGCCAGCGACACCGCGGTGATAAACGCCTCTTCGATGCTGACACCGCGGATGGCCGACGTCAGGAGATCGATGTCGCGCTGGATTGCCCGCTGCCCGACATATTTGACCGGCCCGGTGCAGGTGAGTCCGAACATCCGGGAGCTGCTGCTGCCGGTTCGGGCGTTGCCCATGCCGCCGTCTTCCGCGTAAAATTCGGCGAACTCCTTGCGCTCCTTGCTGCCGACCGTCCACGCCGCGCGCCCCTTCTCGGCGGTTTCCGTTCTGACCTCAAAGCCCGCCAGACGGTCGTACACGTACGACCACCAGGCGCCGAAATCGACGGCCCGACGCATGGCTTTGCCGAATTCGCCGTCATTGACGATATCGATGCCGGTATTGGCTTGCCGCCTCACCACATCAGCAATCGCCGATTGAAGGAGCGGCGGCAATTTAGCGTGGGGAGCGTCATCCCGGTAAAGCTCCATCAAGTCCTCCGGACGCGGCAGGCTGCCCGCGTGCGTAGTGAGGATGCGATCGATGCTTTGCTTCACGTTTTAATCCTCCCTTGCGGCGATCACGACCACAATTTTCTTGCTTGCAAGCGCTGCGCCTCGCGCAGCTGCGCCATGCCCAGCCGCCGCAGCGGCGGAAAGGCTGTGTTATATCATTTGCTCCATAGCTTGCGGCTCGCCAGGGCCGCCCCCTGTTTGAGCGCGTCAAGTTTGGCCCAAGCGATCATAGGGTGGACGCGCCCACCAAGGCCGCAATCGGTCGATGCGATGACGTGCTCTCTGCCCACGATATTGGTGAATCGGAGAATGCGCTGCGCAACGAGCTCGGGATGTTCCACCACGTTGGTCGCATGGCTGACCACGCCGGGCAAAATGCATTTGCCGTCGGGAAGCGCGACGTCCTCCCACACCGTCCACTCATGCTCATGGCGGACGTTCCCCGCCTCAAAAGAGTAAGACTGTGCATTGACCGCCAACATGACATCGACAATGTCACGCAAAGGAATATCGGTGGTGTGCGGGCCGTGCCAGCTACCCCAGCACAAATGGAACCGTATCCGATCTTGGGGCAAACCCTTAATGGCATGATTAAGGGCCTCGACCCGGATCAATGAGAATTTTTTGTAATCCTCCACCGTCGGCTCGGGATTGACCATGTCCCAGTTATCAGCCATTGCCGGATCGTCGAGCTGAAGGATCAGGCCGGCATCAACAATGGCCTTGTATTCCTCGCGCAAGGCGTCGGCGCAAGCGAACAGGAATTCTTCATCGGTCTTGTAATGTGCGTTAGCCAGCCGCGCCGCGCTCCCAGGAGCGACCGAGGTCATGAAGCCTTCTTCAACACCGCAAGCCTTGAGCGCCGCTTTGAAGTGGACGATATCGGCTTGGATCGCCCTTTGCCCCTTGTACGAGACCGGCCCGACGCAGATCGGCCAAGTCGCCGCCCGCGGTCCGGTATACACACTGCCTTCCTGATCGCCATAGACTTCAGCGAACTTTGTCCGATCGCGGCGATCAGCGGGGCTCGTAAGCACGACCTCACCGGCGCGGGCGCGTCTCGGCGGGGCGTCGTACAAACCGGGCCCACCCAGATCGAGTCCACTGAGACGATTGAAACAGTAGCTCCACCAGGCGCGGTAGTTCACCGGATGCCCCATCGACTTGCCGAATTCGCCATCGCCCGGAACGTCGATGCCGACGGTCTGTTGCCGGCGCACCACGTCCAACACGGCCGATCGCAGTTGTTCCTGGAAACGCTGCTCGTCGGCTGTTACGCCGGCCTCGCGTGCGCGGTTGGCTTCGATCAACTCGTCGGGACGCGGCAGGCTGCCGGAGTGACTCGTCAAAATGCGGCTGGTGCCCATTACGTATCTCCCTAGCGAGCGTCCTGTGTTGAGCCCCGGACCTGGACGATCTTTTTCAAGCGGGCACGCTGCTCTTGCGGCGCGCGCGACGCAATCTCTTCCCGCGATTTGTCCGTGCTGTGGACGTGCGCCTGATCGCGGCCGACAAGGGTTCTGCCACGGTAGCTAAGCCAATATGGCGCGTCCGCTCGGCGTGCCGGACGGTCCGCACCATGGACTCCGATGCCAGCGCCATTGTATTGCCGGGCAATAATACGGCACACTACCGTCAACGCGCTAATTCGAGCCTGCGCGCATGGGAGAGATAACGCCTGAACAAGCAACCGCATACAGCGGATAAGCAAAGACGCAAACAAATAGGGAGGATGATAATGGACCGCCGCAAGTTTCTGACCACCGCCGCGGCGATGCCCGCGGCCGCCATGATTGGCGGCAAGCTTGCCCGGGCAGATGATCACCTTAAATGGGCAGTATTTACCCCGGACAGCGAGGTGACGTTCCGCACGGTGATGAAGCCTTTTGCCGAAACGGTCCAGCGCGAGACGAACAATGCCGTCGTGTTCGACTTGTTTCCGAACGGCGCACTCGGCCGCAATCCCGGCCAACAGCCGCAGATGGTGATCGATGGCGTTGCCGACCTAGCCTGGGTCATTCCGTCCTACTCACCGGGCCGCTTCCCGGAGACCGAAGTGCTTGAGCTTCCCGGGATGTTCAGGGACCTGCGCGAAGCGTCGCTTGTGGCGACGCGGCTGAATGACCACAATGTTCTACGTGATTACAGCGACTTCTATGTGATCGGCTTGTGGGGCACCGCGCCTTATTCCATCCACACCAACTTTCCGGTCAATTCAATCGCCGATCTCAAGGGCAAGACGATTCGCGCGTCCAGCAAGAACGAAAGCGCAGCGCTGCGTGCGTTCGGCGCGGTGCCCATCGGCATGCCGGTGACCGAAATCCCTGAGGCGATCAGCCGTGGCACCATCAGCGGAACGACCTCGCATTTGGCGCCGTTCTTCGATTTCGGGCTGGACCGGGTCACGAATTACCACTTCTTCATCCGCCTCGGGGTTGTTCCCCTCACTATCCTGATGAACAAGAAGAAATTCGACGCACTGCCGGAATCCGCGCGCGCCGTGATCCAACGTAACGCCGGCGACAGCCTCACCAAAACATGGATCGACTCGATCACCAGCTACAACGAGGCCAATCTGGAAAAGCTGAAGAGTAATCCGAAAAACAAAGTGATCTTCCCGTCGCAGGCCGAACTCGACGAAGCGCAAAGACTATTGACGCCGGTGCGCGAGGAGTGGGTGGCCGTGAGCGAGCGGCACAAGGAATTGAAGGCCGCGCTCGATGCGGAACTGGCCGCGGTGCGCGGGGAAGGAAAGGGCTGAGGCACGGATCGCCTTCGCTGAAGGCAACACGCGAAGGTGCGGCCTTGCAACATGCCGGCCTCTTCCGCATGGCTACGTCGCATCGCCGCATGTAAACGCAATGGTTCATGCGATGGGGTGGGTCGATTGGGCGAGCAATTCGCTTGCACGGGCGCTCGCGGTCATTGGTCTTGGTGCCCTGCTGTGTTTTGCCGTGATGACGATGGCGGACGGGTTGCTGCGGTTCTTCTTCGCCAGCCCCATTGACGCAGTGCGCGATGCCGGTTCGCTTGTGGCCGCATTTGCGGTCGCCTGCTGCGTGCCGGTTGCAATCGTCGAGCGCAGCAACATCACAATTCGCTTTCTTTCCATCGTGATCGGTCCGCGTGCGGGACAAATCGCCGACTTCGGTGCTGCCGTCCTGGTCGAAATCATCCTGATACTGATGACCTGGCAATTCGTGCTGTTCGCTGAGGAGGCGCGAGCGACCGGCACCGCGACATGGATGCTGCGAATTCCGACCGCTCCGGTTTGGGGAGCCGTCGCGCTGATCCTGGGAGTGAGCGCCGTCTTGCAGTTGATTGTGGGGTTTAAGACCGTTCGCGGCGATTATGTCGGCGAACGTCCGCCGAACGCCGACTGAAGGGGTACCGGGAGGGCGATTTGCAAGCCGCGCTAATTGGAACACTGGGCATTGCAGCGCTGTTTGCGCTCATCTTGCTGCAGGTTCCGATCGGCTTTGCGATGATGACGGTCGGAGTCGTCGGCTTCGCGCTCGAAGGTGGCGGCTGGCGGCCGGCCTTCTCCTTCCTTGCCCAAGAGCCATCCTATGTTCTTTCCAGCACTGACCTCGCTGCGGTGCCGCTTTTTCTTTTGATGGGCGTGTTCGCGAGCATGGCCGGTTTTTCCGAGGACGTGTACCGTGCTGCGGCGGCATTCATCGGACATCGTCGTGGCGGGTTGGCTTACGCCACCATCAGCGGCTCAGCGGCATTCGGCGCAATCTGCGGGTCGAGCACTGCGACCGCGGCGACGTTCGGCAAAGTCGCGCTCCCGCAGATGCTGGACCGCGGCTATTCGCCGGCGTTTTCGACCGGTGTGATCGCCGCGGGCGGAACACTCAAATCGCTGATCCCGCCTTCACTGGTGATGATCATCTATTGCGTCGTTGCGAAGACGTTCATTCTTGACATGTTTGTCGCCGCCATCGTTCCGGCGTTGATCACCATCGCATTCAACCTTATCGCCATCACCATCGTCGTGCGCTTTCGGCCAGGGCTAGCACCGGTTAGCGCGCGGGTGCCGTGGAACGAGCGTCTTGATGCGGCGCAGCGCGCGGCGCCTTCGCTCGCGCTGTTGCTTGGCGTTTTCATTGGCATCTACAGCGGAATATTCACCGTCAATGAGGCAGCGTCGGCCGCGGCCATCCTCGCGCTTTTGTTTGCTTTGGCGCGGCGGCGGATGAGCTGGCAAGGATTTGTCCGCGGCATGTATGAGGCGGGTTCCGTCACCGCCATGTTGTATTTGATCCTCATGGCCGCGCCGATCTTCACCTATTTCATCAATCTAGCGCACGTTCCGCAGGTACTGGTCCAGTGGATCGACGGCCATCATTTTCCGCCGCTCGGCGTGATCTTCACGCTGACGATCGTCTATATCCTGCTTGGAACCTTTTTTGAGGAGATGTCGTCCATCCTCATCACGCTGCCACTTATTCTGCCGATTGTCGTCAACCTCGGCTACGACCCGTTATGGTGGGGGGTGATCTGTCTCATTCAGGTTGAAATGGCGCTGATCCATCCCCCTATGGGGATCATCGTATTCCTGCTGCACGCCATCGCACCTAAAATCTCGATGCAGACGATTTATCGCGGCGTGATTCCGTTTCTGATCGCCGACTTCGCGGTACTGATAATTCTTATTCTGTTACCGGGGATTGTTCTTTGGCTACCGCACCTGCTGATGCATTAAAGTCTGCGGCCTCACCTCGACACGACGTCATCCAGTCTTCGGTCGTGAACCGCGTCGGCGATGCGGCCGGCGGTCGATCTCAGCAATGGCAGAATTTCAGCCTGCGCCCTTTCGATTGTCAGTGCGGATGAAATCCAGATCAGCGACAAGCTGCCGAGCAAGCGTGGCCCGACCTTGACCGGTACCGCGATGCCGGTCGTTTTCGGATTGATTTCGCGATCCTGGATTTCGTAGCCCCTGGCCCGGATCGCGTCCAATAGCTTGGTCAACCGTTGCGGTTCGCGCGCACCGCGATCCTCGGCCGCTTTGGATCGTGCGAGCATACTGAGGATGGCATGCCTCTCCCTGCCGGGGCAGAGGGCGAGATAGCAACGGCCTGCAGCCGTGCGCAACATCGGCAACATCCGTCCGACCATGCCTTGATCGATCGATAGCGTGCTAGCTTCGTGAGTGGTCTGGCGCACCAGCATGCGGCCTTGCTCGAACGTCATCAGGGCCACCGGCCACACCAGTTGGCGCGTCAATTGCGACATCAGCGGAGCGGCAATGTCGGCAACCCAATCCTCTTCGGTGAAGCCGTCGCTGAGGACGCGGACCCGGCTGGTCAGGCAATAGCGGTCATGCGGGCTGCTCCGCGTGACGAATCCGGCCCGGCTCAGCGTTTCCAGAAGCCGATACACAGTTGGCCGCGGAAGACCGGTGTCGCGGGCAAGTTCGACGACGGACGGCAGTTTGCGCCGGTTCATGGCGACCAGCAATGCCAGGCCGCGTTCCAGCGAACGCACGCCGCCGTCCCGCACTTTGCCGCTACGTTGCGCCATCGTTGACGTCCCGGTTCCGGCATTGTCCACTCTGCGGACATTCAGTCAAGATTGCTGGCCGCTGGCTTCGCGGGACATTAGCCTTTGGGCAAAACAGCAAGGGAGGACTTGGATGTCCGCACCAGCATCGCACTCCGCAACGGCGTCTCGTCATGAGCCGCCGCGGCGGGTCCCGTTGAGTATGAGCCACATCGGGCTTTATGTTCACGACTTGCCGCTGATGGAGGACTTTTACACGCGCGTCCTCGGATTTACTGTAACCGATCGCGGCAAGGTTCGCGGCGCCGACATCGTATTCACAAGCTGGGATCCGAAGGATCACCATCAGGTCGCACTGGTCGCCGGACGGCCGAAGGAACTCGGCTTCAACCACATCAACCAAATTTCGTTTCGCGTCGCCGCTGTCGAAGACCTGCAGGCGATCTGGCAGAGGGTCAAGAATGAGCCCGCCGTCACCGACATGCGGCCGATGGATCATGGCAACGCTTGGTCGCTGTATTTCCGCGATCCGGAAGGAAACAGGCTGGAAGTGTTTTGCGATACCCAATGGTATATCGATCAACCCTGTCTTGAAGACCTCGATCTATCGCTGCCGGCCGATCAGATACGCGCCAAATCCGACGCATTCTGCCGCAGCGCGCCGGGCTTCAAGCCCGTTGAGATGTTCCAGGCGGAACTCGCCGCCAAGATCGGCCGCGACAGGATTTGACGGCGATGTGAGACGGCTATGTCGCCGCCCGAGTTCGACATCTGCGTCATCGGCTTCGGTCCGGTCGGCGCGAGCTTGGCAAACTTGCTCGGCCGCAGCGGCCTCAAGGTCGTTGTGTTCGAACGCGAGTCGTCGGTCTATCACCTGCCGCGCGCTGTCGCCCTCGATGGCGAGGGTATGCGTCTCTTCCAGACCATGGGCCTGGCGGACGAGTTGCTGCCGAAGCTCGACGTGAGCCGCAACATCCGCCACGTCAATGCCGACGGCAAGCTCATCCTCTTGATCACGCGCGCCGGCATGGCTGCCGAAGGCTGGAACAACGCTTACCGCTTCTACCAACCCGACCTTGAGACGATCCTTCGTAACGGCGTCGCGCGTCTTTCGACGGTCGACGTGCGGCCGCGCTGCGATGCGTTCGCGCTCGACGAGCACGACGATGGCGTGCGCGTTCGCTACGAGAATCTCGCTTCCGGCGAATTGATGGAGGTCAACGCCCGCTACGTCATCGGCTGTGACGGTGCGCGCTCGACGGTCAGGCGTTTTATGGGCGCGGCGCTCCAGGACCTGCGGTCGCACGAGCGATGGATCGTGCTTGACATGATTCTAGATTATCCGCCGGCCGGCGTGCTGGAAGCCGCGGACGAAACCGGCCGGGTGATCGATGCGATCCAGTATTGCGATCCGGCACGGCCGACGACCTTTATTCCGATGCCCGGCAAGCGCCATCGCTGGGAGTTCATGCTGATGCCGCATGACGATCCGGTGGCCATCGTTCAGCCTGAGCGC
Organism: uncultured Hyphomicrobiales bacterium; assembly: GCA_964453555.1. Taxonomy (GTDB): domain Bacteria; phylum Pseudomonadota; class Alphaproteobacteria; order Rhizobiales; family Xanthobacteraceae; genus BOG-931. The sequence goes on from CAYVPC010000063.1 coordinate 16,890, forward strand.
ATCTACGATCTGTTGCAGCCCTGGAACATCCAACCCGCCGCTTCGACCATCGAACGCGCGGTCGTCTATACATTTCATTCGGCGCTTTCGACCAAATGGCGGCGCGGCCGTCTATTGCTGGCGGGCGATTCCGCACATCAGATGCCGCCGTTCCTCGGACAAGGTATGTGTTCGGGTCTGCGCGACGCCGGCAATCTGGCCTGGAAGTTGAGCGACGTGATTGCTGGCGACGCGCCCGACGAGCTTCTTGATACGTACGAGACCGAGCGGATGGACCACGTGCGAGCCTATATC
>CAYVPC010000064.1:0-17078 GCA_964453555.1 uncultured Hyphomicrobiales bacterium
CCGAGGCGCTTTATGCCGACAAGCTCGGCATGCATTCGGCCTGGATCGGCGAGCACCATTTCAATTCGCTCGGCGTTTTGTCCTGCCCCGATCTGGTGCTGAGCTACGTCGCCGCCAACACCACGCGCATCCGGCTCGCGCCTGCGGTTACGGTGCTGCCGCTGCATCACCCGATCCGCGTCGCCGAGCAATGGGCGACGCTCGACCTCCTCTCCAACGGCCGCGTCGATTTCGCCTGCGGCCGCGGTTACGACAAGCGCGAGTATCTGCCGTTCCACGTTTCGTTCGAGGACAACCAGGGCATTTTCGAAGAAGGGCTCGAGGTGGTGCGCCAGCTGTGGCAAGCGGACGACCGTATCTCGCATCACGGCAAGCACTATTCATTCGATGACGTGCGTATCACGCCGAAGCCAGTGCAGCGGCCGATCCCCACTTATGTGGGTTCGTTCTCCAAGCCTTCGATTGAGCTGGCTGCGCGGCTCAATTGCGGGCTGATCGTGGCGCCATTCGCCGCGGCCATGAGTTATGGGGGGCTAAAGCAGGTCGCCGATCTCTATCAGGACTCTTGCGCTCGCTTCGGCAGCAAGCGCGAACGACTGATGTGCAGCTACTTCATTCATTTTGCCGACAGCAAGGCACAGGAAGACGCGCAACGCGCCCGGCAGATCCGCTACTACAAAGAGTGCCTGATCCCGGCGTTGCCGGGCGATCCGAAAACCGCGCCGCCGAGCTATCGCTACTTCGTCGATATGGTCGACCGCCTGCATAAGGTACGGGCGGAGGATTTGACGGAGAATTCAGTGCTGATTGGCTCGCCGGCGCGCATCGTCGATATTTTGAAGAAAGTCGAGGCGGCGGGCTATGAAGAGGTCATCCTCTATTTCAACGTTGGGCTGAAACCGCACCAGCAGGTCAAGGACGAGATGGCGCGTTTCATGGCCGAAGCGGCGCCTGCTTTCGCCGGCGCGCACAAGGAGCGGGCAGCGTAAACGAATCAAGGCAGTTTCGGTTGATAGGCGAGCGCGTCGGTCGCCGCCTCGCCGCCGGTGGCGACTTCCAGCGCCGGCAATTCGCCGGCGGCTTCCAGCACCGGATAAGCCACCGAGCAGATATGCGAGTGGATGCGCTTTAGGTCGCTCAGGATGTCGAGATGCAGCGAGGTGGTCTCCAGACTTTCCGGCCGGCCTTCACGCAAGCGCTCGAAATGCCGGTCGGCGGCTTCAAGCTCGGCTTTGCGCAAGGCGATCTTTTCGCGCAGCAGCCGCCGCGCCGCTTCGACGTCGCCGGTCATGAAGACGCCGAACGCCTCCTGCAGGCTTTCGCAGACCCGCTTGTGGAACGCCGATAGTTCAGCCGCGCCTTCCGGCGAGAACTGTAAGCGCCGCTTGATCTTCTTGATCGCGAGTTCGCGCAGATTCTTGTCGATGATATCGCCGATATGTTCAAGATTGATGGTGAACGATATGATCTCCATGGCGCGGCGACCCTCGCGTTCGTCGAGGCTGCCGCGCGTCAGCTTGGTGATATAGAGCTTGATCGCATCGTCGAGGCGGTCGACGGCGTTGTCCATTTCGGACACTTCGCCGGCTAGCTTGCGGTCGTTGTTCATCAACCCGGTCATTACGTCGCGCAGCATGGTTTCGATCATGTCGCCCATGCGCAAAGCCTCACGCGCGGCGTTGGCCAGCGCGACCGGCGGCGTCTCCAGCAGGGATTCGTCGAGATAGCGCGGCGTCGACGGATCGGCGGGCCGCGGACGATCCGGCAGTATGCGCACTAGCAACCACTCCATCGCGTTGAGCGGCCCGATGAAAATCAGCGCCAGCGCGATGTTGAACAGCATGTGGAATTCGGCGGTCATCTTGGAGACGTCGGGCTGCAACGCGGGCAATTCGCGCGCCAGCGTCGGCAGGAAGGGGAGCACGACCAATATGCCGAACAGCCGATTGATCATGTTGCCGAGCGGCAGGCGCCGGCTGGCCGGGTTGCCGCTGATGCCGCCTTCGATCAGCGGGTTGATCGCGCTGCCGAGATTGGCTCCCAACACGAGCGCCAGCGCCGCTTCGGCCGAGACGAAATGCGAATAGGCCAGCGACATCACCAGCAGCACGACCGCGACGCTCGAATGCGCCGCCCAGGTCAGCACCGCCGCAATCGCGATGCACAGGACGGGATCTTGCGTGACCGAGGCCAACAGCGCGCGGGCCAGCGGCGCCTGCTCGGCCGGCGCCAGCGTGTCGATCAAAATGTGCAGCGCCAGCAGGGTCAGTCCGAGCCCGATCGCGATGCGGCCAAGCGCGCGCGTGAGGCTCTGCCCGCCGGCGCGGAATGTGATCACACCGACAATAAAAAATACCGGCGCGACCGTCGAGACATTGAACGACAGCACCTGCACGATCAGGGTCGTACCGACATTGGCGCCGAGCATGATGGCGAGCGCCGGCACAAGGCTGACGAGGCCGTCGGCCGCCAGCGAGGTCGTCATCAATCCGGTCGCGGTGCTCGACTGCAACAGAGCGGTCAAACCGAGGCCGGCGACGAACGCGGTGAAGCGGTTGCGCAGCGCCTTGTTGAGGAAGCGGCGCAGGTCCGGCCCGAACGCGCGCAGCATGCCGGTGAGGACCATGTGCAGGCCCCACAGCAGCAGCGCCACGCCGCCAAGCAGATCGAGCAGAACGAGACTTCCCATTGAACGAGCTTCCGGGTTTTGAATGACCCGCGGCGCCATGCGCCGATCGGCCGTCTGATATTTAATCCCGCAGGCGAACAAAGACAAACGCACAAACGGCCGCGATGGTTCGCGGCCGCTGCGGCATAATCGTTAACGGCGGCTGCGGAAGCCGCCGACGATTCCCTGCGGCAGGAACGTGACGATGAGGACGAACAGGATGCCGAGCCAAAGCAGCCAGCGGTCGGGATGAAACAGCGCCGACATCACCGGCATGCCGGTGATCGCGGTGGAGATCATTCCGAGCAAATTTTGCAGATAGTACTGCGCCAGCACGACCACGATCGAGCCGATGACCGCGCCGTAAAGCGAGCCCATGCCGCCGATCACCACCATCAGCAGAATGTCGATCATCAGCGAGAACGACAGGGTCACGTCGGGGCCGTTATAGCGCAGCACCAATGCCATCAGCGCGCCGGCGAGCGCCGCCATCACCGCGGAGAGCACGCAGGCCAACGTGCGGTAGGCGACCACCTGGTAGCCCATTGCTTCGACGCGGAATTCGTTCTCGCGGATCGCCCGCAGCACCAGGCCGAGCGGTGAGTTGACGACGCGCAGCATGACCAGGAACAGGATCAGCGCGGCTAAGAAGGTGATGTAGTAGGTGATCACCGGACCGTTGACGACGACGCCGAGCACCGGTTCGGCGAACAGCCGGAAGCTCGGCCGCAAAATCGCCGGCACCGAAAAGGTCAGGCCGTCCTCGCCGCCGGTCAGGTCACGCCATTGCTCGGCGACAATCTGGGAAAAGCTCGCGATCGCAAGCGTAATCATGGAAAAGAAAATTGCGCGCAGGCGCAGGCTCAGGATGCCGATCAGAGCGGCGACGACCGCCGCTACGGCGGCGCCAGCGGCGGCGCCGATAATGACCGCGCCCCAGCCGACCCAGCCCTTGGCGAGCATGATCGCCACGCCATAGGCGCCGATCCCGAAAAACATGGTGTGCGCGAACGACACGATGCCGGTGTAGCCCAGCATCAGGTCGTAGCTCGCCACCAGGATCACGAAGATGCAGATTCGCGCCGACACGCCGAGCGCCTTGGTGCCGGGAAACAGGAAGGGAGCGAGCGCCAGCGCCAGCAGGATTACCAGCATGACCACGTTGAGGCCCACGCGACCGGGCGGATCGTCGGAGACCAGCCAGCTCAGCAATCCCGACGGCCGCCGGATGTCCTGCTGCATCAGCGCCACGTCAGTGCTCGGCCATTGGGAATAATCCGCGCGGCTGCCACAGCAGGATCAGCGCCATCAGCAGAATGTTCGATCCCAGCGCCATTTTCGGCGCCAGGAAGCCGACATAATTGCTGGTCAGTCCCACCAGAATGGCGCCGATGAAACAGCCGCCGACCGAACCCAACCCGCCGATGATCAGAATGATGAAAACCAGGATGGTCATGCTGTCGCCGATCTGGCTGTTCACCGTCTCCTGATATTGGCCCCACATCATGCCGCCCATGCCGGCGAGCGCCGTGCCGGCCATGAACACACCGATAAAGACGCGGCGTATGTGATAGCCGAGCGCCTGCACCATCTCGCGGTTCTCGACGCCGGCGCGCACGACGAGGCCAAGACGGGTGCGCTTGAGAAAAAGATGCATGGCGAGCGCGACCGCAAGCCCGACTGCGAGCGCCGCCAGGCGATAGGTCTCGATCGGCGAGGTGCCGATGAAGACGCTGCCGCGCAAGCTGGCCGGCTTCGGTAGTACCAGCGCTTCGGGTCCCCAGACCACGATCACGAGCTGTTCGATGACGGTCAGCGCGCCAATGGTGATCAGGATCTGGCGGAGCGGCGCTCCGTAGACTTGGCGGATGATGACGCGCTCGAACACAAAGCCGAGCGCGCCGCTGGCGGCGGCGGCCGCGACCAGCGCCACCAGCAGCGCGAGCAGATTGAGCGTCAACGATGTTTGCATGGTCCAGCCGGCGAGTGGCCGCAGCACCGATACCGTCACATAGGCGCCGACGGTGACGAAAGCGGCGTGCGCGAAGTTGAGCACGTCCATCAGGCCGAAGATGAGCGTGAGGCCGGACGCCACCAGAAACAGCATGATGCCCATGGTCAGTCCGGCGACAGTCAGCGTCACCCACGGTCCGGGTCCGATCGCCGGCAAGGTGGCGAGCACGATGAGCGGGGTCAGCGCATAGGGCGCCCAGCGCCGCAGATGGTCGCGCCAGTTTTCCGTCATACCGCCGTCGCCATGCTCAGTCCCAGCAGCCGGTGTTGCATTGTCTCGTCGGCGGCCAGCTCCGCCATGCCGCCGATGTGGATGATGCGGCCTTCGTCCATCACCGCGACGTCATCGCCGACCGCCTCGGCTACATGGAAGCTCTGCTCGACCAGCAGAATGGTGGTCTGCTCGGCCTTGAGGCGAAGCAGCGCGGCGACGAGTTGGTCCACCATGGCGGGCGACAAGCCCTTGGTCGGTTCGTCGATCAGCAGGAGCCGGCGCTGCTCGATGATGGCGCGCGCAATCGCCAGCATCTGCTTCTGTCCGCCGGACAGCGAACCCGCCGCCGAGTCCCATTTCACCTTCAGCATCGGGAAGCTGTCGAGCACTCGGTCAAGATAGGGCTGCGCAAAGCCGCGTGGCGCCGTGGCGAGCAGCATATTCTCGCGCACCGTCAGTTTGCCGAAGATGCCCATGTTCTCCGGAACGTAAGCTATGCCGAGCCGCGCAATATGCGGCGTTTCCAGCGCGGTAAGCGATTGCCCGTCGAACGTGATTTGGCCCGCCCGCGCCCGCCAGAGGCCCATGATGGTGCGCAATGTCGTGGTCTTGCCGGCCCCGTTTCTGCCGAGCAGCATGGTGACGCGTCCGCGCCGCGCCACCAGATTGACACCGTGCAGGATGCGATAGCGGCCGATGTCGGTGTGGACGCCGTCGAGCCGCAACACCGGGTCGTCGCTGGCGGTCATTGAAATGCTTCGCCGCGCGCGCCGGCGTGATGCACGCCGAGATAAGCCTCCTGCACCACCGGCAGCGCTACAACCTCCGCCGGCACCCCGTCGGCAATCAGCATGCCGTCCTGCAGCACGATGATGCGGTCGGCAAGCCGCGTTACCACGTCCATGCGGTGCTCAACCAGCAGCACGGTCTTGTGCGTCTCCTGCTTGATCGCCTCGATCAGATCGAGAATGGTCGGAATTTCGTCAAGGCTCATGCCGGCGGTCGGCTCGTCGAACATCAGCACTTGCGGCTCCAGCGCCAGCAGGATCGCCACCTCAAGCTTGCGCTGGTCGCCATGCGACAGCGCCGCCGCGATCAGGTTCGTGCGGGATGCAAGCTTCACCCTGTCGAGCCAATGCTGCGTCTGCTCGCGTACCCGCGCATCGCGCGCGGCGATGCTGAGGAAATCAAAGCGGATTTGCGCGACCGACTGCACGGCGAGCCGCACATTTTCGAACACCGTCAGGCTCGGATAGAGATTGATCAACTGGAAGGCGCGCCCAAGCCCAAGCCGTGTGCGGTGCGGCGCGCCCATGCGGGTGACGTCCCTGCCGAACAGGCTGACGCTGCCGCGCGTCGGGCGGAGTTGGCCCGAGATCAAGTTGAAATAAGTGGTCTTGCCGGCGCCGTTCGGACCGACGATCGCCGTCAGCGTGCCGCGATGAAAGGCGCAAGTCACCCCATTCACCGCGATCTGACCGCCGAAGCGGATGGTCAGATCGCGGGTGGACAGGGCAGGGACATCATCCGTCACGCCGCGCCCCCCAATTGCCCCGGATCTACTAGCGATGATTGGCGATTGGAATTTTCATCTCGTCGATGGAGATGATGCGGGTAAGCTCGGGGATCGCCCACAGCACGTTCGGATCGACCTTGATCTTGAACGCGTACATCGGCTGCAAAAGCTGGTGATCTTCCTGGCGGAACATGACTTTGCCCTTGGGGGATTCGAACGCCATGCCCTCCATGGCCACGATCAGCTTCTCGGCATCGGTCGAGCCGTTGGTCTTTTTCAGCGCCTCGACGACCGCCTGCGCAGCGATGAAGCCGCCGCAGGTGAAGAAATCCGGCGGATAGCCGTTGAAGCGTTTCTTGTTCTCGGCGATCAGCCAGTCGTTCGCCGGGTTCTTGGGGATCTCATAATAATAGTAGGCCGCGCCCTCGAGGCCGGGGAAATCCTTGTAGGCAATCAAAGCCGGCAGGATGTTTCCGCCGGTGGCGACCGAGATCTGCAACCGATCAGGGTCCATCGCCTTAAGCGCACCCATCGGATTGCCGCCGGCCCAGTTGAGGAAAATCACCTTGTGGCCATGCTCCTTGGCCAACGTATCGAAGATGCGCTGGTAGGCGGCGGTGAAATCCGTGGTCGCCGGCGGCGCATATTCTTCCGCCGCCAGCTTGGCGCCGGTCGGCGCCAGCGCGGTTTTGAAGGCCGTGACGAAATCGCGGCCGAACGCATAATCCTGCGCCAGCGTCGCCACCACGGTGCCCGCCTTGCCGATGGCGAGCGCGTTCGACACCGCGTCCTGGCTGGAATTGCGGCCGGTGCGGAAGATGTAGCGGTTCCATTTGTCCCCGGTGATCGAATCGGCGACCGCCGGCTCGACGATGAAGATCTTCTTGTTGTCCTGGGCGACCGGCAGCATGGCCAGCGCCACCGCGGAACTGGTGCCGCCAACCGCAATCTCGGCGCCGTCGTCGTTGTAGGCTTCATTCAAGAGATTGCGGCCGACGTCGGGGCGGGTCTGGCTATCCTTCTCGATGACGACCAGCTTGCGGCCGGCGACCATCATTGTCCCACCGGTCGCGTAAGCGAGACCCATGGCGAAGCCGGCCGAGGTCTGCTTGGCATAGGCTTCGAGCGGCCCGGTCTTGTCGGTGATCAGCGCAATCTTAAGGTCGTCTGCATGGGCTTGCGCGGACCACAGGGCGGCGATCGCCACGCTCACGGCGACCCACGCGCCATTCCTGGTCTGCCGGGACTTGCTACTCATCTGCCGCTCTCCTTGGACGGGCACGCTGCGTTGAAGGGTTTTCGGCGTGCTGTTGTTATGGCTTCGGCCGCAAGCTTGGTCTGAATCAGGCCATCGCACAAGCGCCATCCCGCGGCGTTACTGCGTCGCTTGGCGGCGGTCGCGAATTGGAGGTCCGATCCGGCCGATCACGGATCGAGTTCGGTGTCCCAGTAGAGATAGTCGAGCCAGCTTTCGTGCAGGTAGTTCGGCGGGAACAGCCGGCCGTTGCGGTGCAGGTGTTGAACCGACGGCTGGAACGGCCGCTGCGATGGCCACATCTTGGACTCGTCCGGCGTCAGATTGCCCTTCCTGAGATTGCACGGCGAGCAGGCGGCGACGACGTTGTTCCAGACCGTATGGCCGCCGCGCGAGCGCGGCAGCAGGTGATCGAAGGTCAGATCGTCGCGTGCGCCGCAATACTGGCAGCAGAAGCGGTCGCGCAGGAAGACGTTGAAGCGCGTGAAAGCCGGATGCGTCGAGGGCTTCACGAAGGTCTTGAGCGACACCACGCTCGGCAGCTTCATTTCGAGGCTGGGGCTGTGAACGGCGCGGTCGTAATTGGCGACGATGTTCACCCGCTCGAGAAAGACCGCCTTGATGGCGTCCTGCCACGACCACAGCGACAGCGGGTAATAGCTCAGCGGACGAAAATCCGCATTCAGCACCAGCGCCGGAAAGCCGGATGGCGAGACATGAGCGTTCAAGACGACATTCCTACCGACTCGAATGCCGCAGTGCGGCCTTGCCGCTAGTTTATAGGCAGACGTGACAGGATTGTGAAGCCCGAACGGGGGCTTAAGCCAATCGGCGCTCGTCGCGCTCAGCGCTTGGCCGCAAAGCTCTTGGCCAGGAATTCGCCGCCGTGGCGAAGCCCCTCCGGATCGATGCCGTGGCCGATGCCGGCGGAAAGATGCCATTGCGTCGGCACGCCAAAGGCGGCGAGCCCCTGCGCCGCGGCAAACAGCGCCTGTACCGGAATGAGCTCATCCTGGTCGCCATGCACCAGCAGCACCGGCGGCCGCGATTTGATGTCGGCGACGGCGCTTTCCGGATTGCCGTCCGGCGGCAGCACCAACAAGCCGGAATAGCCGACGATTGCCGCTGGCGGCACCGCGCGGCGCAAGCCGACATGCAGCGCCATCATGGTGCCCTGGCTGAAGCCGACCAAAGCGAGCGCGGACGGCGGCAGATTCTGGCGCTTAAGCTCGGCGTCGATGAAGCGCTCCAGCACCGGCGCCGCCTTATTGACGCCAACCCAGCGTTCGGTGGGATCGCGGAAGGTCAACCCGAACCATTGCCGGCCGACCGGCGCCTGCGAGCATGGCTCGGGCGCATGCGGCGAGACAAACGCGGCCTCCGGCAAGATTTGTTGCCAGGCGCGGCCGAGTTCGATCAGATCGTTGCCGTCGGCGCCGTAGCCGTGGAGAAACACCACGAGCTGGCGCGGGTTGCCGGAGCGGGGCGCCAGCCGCGGGCCGTCGAGCTCAGCCGCCATTCGCGGTCCTCGTTCGCTCGGCCGCGGCGCGCAGAACCCCGCCGCGGCTCAAGCTCTTGCTTTAGCCGCGGGCACAAGTACGTGTCCACGTCAGAGTGCGGTGTGAAATGGGCGCGGCAAACATATTCACCAGCTCTGAAATCACCCCCATGACGTGAGGACGATCGTCAGTGCCACGATCGCGGTAAGGGCAATAGCCGCGGCAATCGGGCCCGGTGTTGGATCTGTCACGATCGTAACCGCCCACAAAGCAACTATGAGGAGCACGCAAATAAAGCCGATAAGCCTTGATGCCGACCGCATGTGGTGCGTTCCGCGGATTGGTTGGGGCTTTTGCCGCAACCCGCCGAGCAGGGATTGCGTGCCCCGCGCGGTGGTCGCGGCAAATTTCCCGACAGTTGGTCAGAATGCGGTGTGGAAGCGGCCGGCAAATACGTTCACCGGTCCGCGGTCGGCGTTGTAGCCTGGATTGGCGATGAACTGATAATCGAAGCTGATTTTCGCCGACGCCGTTATGGCGTAGCTGTAATAAGCCTCGATGATCTGTTCGAGGCCGTAATTCGGCAGCGAGCCGTCGCCGACGAGGACGCCCATACCGCCGGCGGCAAAATAGGCGATGTGGGTCGGCGCGAGACCGTTGACGATACCGGCGACACCGATGGTGTCGTCGGGGCGGCCCCATTGCTTGCCGGCGATCGAAACGCCTGCTTGTACAGTGCGGTCGATGTCGGTGAAATCCCACGGCTCAAGGTTACCGTCGGCCCAGCCGGCGCGCGCAAACACGCCGAGGGTTTCGTTAACTTGTTGCTCTAGGTTGAGGCTCACGCCAGGCAGGTTGCGATAGCTACGGTCTGCCGCCAGCGCGTTACTGGCATTGCCGAAATTCGGATCGAGCGGGTTGGCCGCCGCCGCCACCGCATCCTGGAAATTGCCCATTCGTCCATGGATGAGAAACCCCGTGATCTTCAGCTTGCCCGGCTGCCCCCAGAGCTCATGTCGCTCCTCGATCTCTCCGACAAATTGCTGTTGGCTGAAGGTTGGATCGAGCTCGAAACCGGGCCCGTTCATGCCGCCGCCGGCAGGAACCTCCGACATGTCGAAAACGCCGGCGCGAAGCGCGAAGATGCCCTGATACCATTCGGCTGCACCGCCATAGGTGTATCCCCAGGCGTCGCCGGCATAATCGAACGTGCCGGCATTGATTAGCGCCCAGTTGAGAAAATCGGTTTTCGGGTTGTTGGCGTATTTGTTGGTGTCGAAGATATCGACGATGGCGAACTTGCCGGCGGTCAACACCAGACGGTTCTCGGTGTGCGATCCGGCGAACTGATTGACGTCGTCATCGACTTTCTGTGTTGCGCCGCCGAGATCGATGGTTTGCCGGATGAAATAGCGCTGCGCACGCGCATAGGGGTAGCTGAAGCCGAGCTTATAAGATTCGCCGCTGGGAAATCCGGCGACGCCGTGAGTCTCGGCCAGACCGTGACCCTGATCGATTTCAGGATCGACCCAGATCTCTGCGCCTTGCCACGGCTTAAGGCCAACAAAAAGTGTGGCATCGATTGTCTCGCGGCCGTTGGCGGCGGACTGCAGACTGTTGGCGCCCAGGGACCCGGCTGGCGAGCGGAATGCCGGAGTGCCCTGCCAGACGAACGTGGTCTGGCCGTGAAGGCTGAGGTTGTCCGGATCGATCGCCGCCGGCGCTGCCTTCGTCAGAATGGGACTTCCCTGCATCGGATCGCCGCCGAACTGATAGTTCAGGCCAAAGCGCATCTCGTTGAGCTTGAGGTCGGAGCTAATCGGCTGCGCGCCGCCGGTATACGCCCAGGTATTGCTGCCGTAATCGATGAACAGGTATTCGGCGCGCGCGGTCCAGTGTGGCGCAACCGGGACCTCCACGCCGCCCCCAACCGTCCAGCCCAGCCGCCACAAGAATGGCTGCTCGGTGTTGCCGGTCGCGACTTGCGTCAGCGATTGCTGGTTGTAGCTCCAGGCGAAGCCGCCGGTTGCGTAAAACAGCCAGTGCCCAGGCGCGTAGCCGAGGCGCGCCCGCACCGTGCCGGAGTCGAGCACCGTCTCAGTGAACGTAACGGCGCCGAGTGTCGGCGAGGTGAAGTTCGAGCTGCCGCCGATCGAAACGCCGAACGGATTGACTCCGGTCGGCAGCGACTGCCACGCCGGAGCGGTGACGTCGGCCTCGGCGCCAATAAGAATGCGGTTCGGCAGCACGTAATTGTAGCCGCCCTGGATGCCGGCGAAGAAGCTTCCGGTCTCGCTGAAGGTGTTGATCTGTTGAAAGAAGCCGTTTGAGCCGGTGATGCCGGGTGCGGCGGTCCAATTCGAGTTGCCCCAGGCCACGCCCATATTGCCGCCGAGATAAAAGCCGCTCCAGTTGTATCCGGGGCCGCTGAGAGACGGCACTTTGAACGGCACGATGCCGATACCGTCGGCGGCGGCGCCGCCGGCGAATGCAATAATTCCGGTCGCGCATATCGCTCCGGCAGCGATCCGCGCACGTGTAGACAGGCGATTTGATAGAATGAGCTCAGCCATGGCGGCCTCCATCCGTGTGACACCTCGTACTGTCACCACAGCGGAAGTCCGCCCCGATCGCGCGCCCCGCACGCCGGAAGGATGACTTCGTTCAGGCAGGTTTCCTGGCTTGCGGGTCGTCGCCCTTCTCCGCCTTCCCAAGCCTTGCACCGCAGGGCCCAGTGGCATTCCAGAGAAAGGCTCACCGCCAACAGTTGCGGGGGCAGCTCCGGAATTGTCTTGCCGCCGAAACGGCGCGACGCACCGGATTCCCTTTTCGCCGGTCAACGCGACCGGCGCACCTGAACTGTGTGAATTGGATGAGCAAAGCCGGTTCGAGTCAAGCCGCGCGTTTAAATCCTGTTGAACGGTGCAGTCGTGCGATTGAAAAAACTTTTGAAACATTTTTGCCGGCCCCACGATCGAAAGTACAAAACATCCGATCGACGACAGCGTCAACTTCTATAGTTTAGAATTAAAGTAGATCGAAAGTGTCTCGATACATTGCCGAAGTAATCGCCCGCTGATGTATTGAGGCGCGTACTGAATTAACATGAAGCCAAAGCCGTATTCATGCGAACTGAGCGCAGGCAGGAGCAGCACGCCCGCCCTTGCCCGGTCCAGTGATTGTCCTGCGGCGCCGCATTCCGGCTCGCCGCATTCCCGGTGACGTTCACAACCGTTTCGCCGTCCGGGTTCAAAACCACGCGGACCCAACTCCATGGCATCGAAAGCGGCATCCCGCCGCTGATCAGATTCTCGCGCCTCGTTTATCGGAGCGCCATCGACCCTCGCCGTGTGCGTTCAACAATCAAAGCGCCCAACAGAACACAGACGTGTTTGTGCCAATAAAAGTAATGTTATAACGTTACATCAGGAGGAAGGCGCTAGTCAATGTATCCATCCACGCGCCATGCGGGATTTCAGAGCGAACCGGACTTTGGATTTATGGGTATTCGGCTTAGTTGCGTGACGCGGGACAGCTGGACGAAACGAGGTTCCAGCGGCCGTTCGTGCCGCTCAGGCGTGTCACTGATAAAGGTGCAATGTCGATGCGCCAGAACGATTGTGGGTTCGCTTCGATCGCATGGACGATGGCGGCGCGGATGACGGTCGCGTGGGTAACGACAATCGACTGTCGATGGTCTGCTTGCTCGCCGGCGAGCCATTCAGCCACGCGCCGCATCAGACTGTAAATGGATTCGCCACCATGCGGCGTTGCCGCCGCATCGCGCAGCCAAGCGGCAATGGCTTCCGGCCGGCGCGCATAAACGTCCTCGAAAGTCCGGCCGCTCCAGTCGCCATAGTCGCAATCGCGCAGCAGCGGTTGCGGACTTGCATTCAGTTGGAGCGCTTCGGCGGTTTGCCGCGTTCGCAGTTCTGGGCTCGCCCAATGCAAGTCGGCATGGGGGAGGCGCCCTGCAAGCTCCGCTGCATCCTTCTTGCCGCGAGCATCCAATGGCTCGTCCGCGGGGAAGGCGGATTTGCGCACGGTGTCGGTCGACGCATGACAGATCAGGATAAGACGTGAAGTCATTCGTGGAGCCGGATGGTGTCTCGGTTTGAATTTCCGGATTTGGCCCAGCTACAGAATAGCGATCAGCAGGCCCACGGTGATGCTCACCGGATTGCAATGAGCAGTCCAGCGCTCACGCCAAGCGATTGCTCTCTGCCGTTGATGAAGCTGTAGGTGTAGCTTGGCTCAAGGAACCAGCCGTACTTTCGATCCGGCCACGGCCAGAACATGAAATCGAGAGCAAATTCGACCCCGATTTTCGTCGTGCCGCCGAATGTCGAGTCGAATGCCGGGCCTGCGCCGACCATAAGTTCCGCTGTATTCGAGAGTTCGAACGGCTTTTTGAAAAGAATGTCCGTACTCCAGTCGGTTGTCCCGGAGGCAAAGAGCGGCCCCGTGCCGATTTCGATTTCCAGCCAGTCCTTGATTGGGGTGAACTCAACTGCGACAGTCGGCCCAACGCTCGCCGCGTTAGGGGCGGTCCAATTGCCTGCGCCGCCGATTTCAAAGATAGCGATAGGTTCTTTTTCTTCGGCTTGCGCAACAGTGGCGAAAGGGACGGCCGCCGAAAAGACTGCGGCAAAGGCAAGCGTGCGCGGATTCACTGGTTTTTACCCCCACGGCTGCGGTACGCCTTTTTTAGGTCCGCGCTTGCTCGGCCTCGGCTTGTTCAAGCCCGCAGCCCACTCCCTTTTGCCGCGCGTTGCGTCAAGGCACCGAACAGCAAGCCGAGCGTCGCCCACATAATAAATTGCGCGCCAAGCGAGGCGATGCGGAATTTCCACAGCGCCACGGCCGGAAATTGATCCGGTACTTCGTTGACGACGGGAAGCAGAAGTCCGGCCACAGCGACAATCACGATGTAGCACGCGGCAATGATGAGGGTCGCGTTCCACTCGCCAAATCGCGGGACCAACAGTTGCTTGGACGCGGCCGATCCGATCATGGCGGCAAGCGAAATCGCGATCATGATGAAATAGAGCGCGGTGCGCAGGCCGATCGTCTCGGGGTTGCCGACCGACGGCGGATTTGCCGGATATTTCAGGTCCGGCACGATGTAGACGGCGATAAAGCCGGTCACCGCCAGCAAGGCCGACAACGCTTGCGGGCTCAGTGGGCCGGGCACTCGCCCTTGGGCAAACGCGAAGGCGAGACCGAACAGCCCGCCGAACGCTGCGCTGTAGACCATGACCGCGGTGAATAGACCGAGCCCGGCCTGGACCGTCCGGCTGACCAGCTCGGGCTCTTCTGCGGGCATGGCCATGCCTTTGGCCTTGTCGGCCTCGGCTTTGGCTTTGTCCATTTGCGTCTCGAACGCGATGGCGCGATCGACCTGCGGCTCGCCGTAGATTTTCAGGAAGCCGAACGAGAGCAGTCCCGCGACAATGCCGACAAGCATGCCGCGGACGAGAAACGTCCTGACCATGGGGAACTCCTGTCAGCCGCTTAGTGGCAGGGGAAGCCGAGGAGATGTCGTCCGTCGTGCACGAACTCATGCACGTACATGCCGCCGATCAGCGAGGTCGCGCCTTCTTCGGCGCCGACGAAATAAATCGCTAACAGCAGGATAAGCCCGGCGAAAATCGCCCAGGGCAGCCATTCCCGTAGCGGTATGGCGGTAACCGGCAGTGCCGGTGCGAACGTCGTGCTGGTCATCTCATCCTCCTGGGATTGCGCGTCCCGTTAGAGTTCTGCCAATCGCGGAGAGGGTCTGGCTCTCGGCCTTGAAATGACGCGGGCCGAATACAGTGGCGCGACCGCGCCGGAATCTCACCGGCTTCCTAGCTTCGCGAAGACCCGCCAGCATAGGGACGGGCGTGCCGCGTTGTCAACGAATGGCGCGGGGTCTTTGCTTGCGCGGTTTCCGGCGTTTGCCGCGCTTCGGCGGACTCGCGGTTGCCGGTGAGCGTGCACGCGCTGAGCAACTGCCACGCCGGCCGAAGGTAAATTTTGAGGAATGGGACGATCCGATGATTTCCGGCATTAGCTGGGTATCGGAGTTGATCGATGCCGCCGGAGGCATCGATATCTTTGCCGACCGCGCATCCCGCAAATCGGCTAAGGATCTCATCGTGACGGCGGAGGAAGTCATGCGACACGAGCCGGATATCATTATTGGCTCGCGGTGCGGCAAGAAGTTCCGTCCGAAGAGGTCGCCATGAGACCGGGATTCGATGGTATAACTACGGTCCGGTCCGGCGCGGTGCAATGACTGGACACCGGAAAGCTCAGTAAAAGGAAATTGCCAATATCTTTCGACATCCTCCGGCCTTTCCGGTGCAACATCAGAACGGGCTCGCGTCGGTTGAACCTCGGTTCGCTTTCAATGTTCGAGAAACGAAAATGAGCTGGCAAAGTTCGACACAATCCAAGCGAAGGTCAGCCTCGATATTTCGCATGATCGTGCCGGTTCCACGCGGTGTCCGGCTTGAGCGCAGCCAAGTGGCCGGGCTGGTCCTCTACCACGCTCTGGCATTGCTCGCACTCGTGCCGTGGTTTTTCAGTTGGACCGGTGTCCTGCTTGCATTCTTCGGCATTTATGTCTTCGGCGTCCTCGGCATCAATATCGGGTATCACCGTCTTCTGACGCACAAGGGTTTCGTATGCCCGAAATGGTTGGAGCATAGTTTTGCGTTCCTCGGGGTATGTTGTTTACAAGGAAGCCCTTCGAGATGGGTGGCTACCCATCGCCGTCACCACGAACATGCCGACGACGAGCCGGACCCGCATAGTCCGATCATCGGCTTTCTATGGGCTCATGTCGGGTGGGTGATGATCAAGAACGAAAGTATGGAGCGAGACGGACTCTACCAAAGTTATGCCAAGGACATTCTGCGGGATGAATTCTACGCATGGATAGAAGATCGTAGGATGTGGATATGGCTGGTCTTCATGTCATGGAGCGTATTTTTCTTCGGTGGGCTCGCGGCCGGCCTGTTAGTCGGATGGCCTTTGCCAGAGGCATTGCAGTTCGGTTTGAGCTTGTGGCTATGGGGTGTGATCGTGCGTACCGTCGTGCATTGGCATTTTACTTGGTCCGTAAATTCGGTGACGCATATGTGGGGGTATCGCAATTATGAAACTCCGGACAACAGCCGCAACAACGTGCTCATCGCTTTCGTCAGCAACGGCGAAGGCTGGCACAACAATCATCATGCGGATCCCGGTTCGGCGCGCCACGGACATAAATGGTGGGAGGTGGACGTGGCTTGGCTAACCATCCGTTTCTTGATGGCCATCGGGCTCGCAACCCAAGTGAGAATTCCCGTGACCCATACGCTGTTGGATCGCAGAGACGCCGCTTAGCGTCTCAATGCGAAAGGCCAAGCGCAAATTCGGTCTGCGGCGAAAACCATCGGTATCTCGCGGCCGTTTATTTTCGCGCCGGATCGACCGCATCGAGGCCGATCTTGATGCCGAGCGGGATAAAGGCGCCGAATGCGCCATGCACGCGGGCGCCGAGCGCAATCCATTCCTCGAGAGTTCCCGCACGGGCATTGCCGATGAGGCAGCAGGCGACGACGGCGAGGGCAAGCACACCGGTCTTCGATTTGTTCATGACTTGCTCCGGCTAGAGCGCCGCTTTTTTTGCGCGGGGCGCTTGCCGCGCTTTGGCGGACGCGCAGTGCGCGTGGTTGACGTCTTCGCCGCCGCCGCCACGCGATAATACGTCCACAGGATTCGGGCCGCGACGGCACGCCATGGCCGCCAGTTTTCCGCCAACTCCTGCATCTCTTTGGTGCCCGGCCGTGCCGGCAGCGCAAATGCAACGCGCGCAGCTTCCTGGAGCGCGAGGTCGCCGGCCGGCCAGGCATCGGCGTGGCCGAGGCAGGACAACAGATAAA
>CAYVPC010000065.1:0-16245 GCA_964453555.1 uncultured Hyphomicrobiales bacterium
TCGCGCACACCACCATGGCGATGTGCTTCGTCACCGTGATCGTGCAGTCGCGGCTGGCCGATTTCGACTCGACTCTGGAAGAAGCGGCGATGGATCTCGGCGCGCCGCCGCTGCGCACTTTCGTCTCGGTGACCCTGCCGCTCATTTTCCCGGCGATCGCCGCCGCCTGGATGCTGACCTTCGCGCTCTCGCTCGACGATCTCGTGATCGCGAGCTTCACCACCGGACCGGGCGCGACCACGCTGCCGATCCGCATCTATTCGGAGGTGCGGCTGGGCGTGAAGCCGGAGATGAACGCGGTATGCAGCATCATGGTCGGCGTTGTCGGCGTCGCGGTGGTGGCTGCTTCGCTTCTTGCCAAACTCGCCGGCGCGCGGGGCGCGCCCGCGCGAGCGCGCTGAAGGTCAGTCCCGGCTCTCGCCCGGCGGCCGGAACAGATAAAGCAGGAACCAGATCGGCACGATCACCAGCGCGCCGAGCATGAGGTTCGGCAGCGCCCAGGCGACGCCGGTGCGCGCCAAATCGGCGAGGCGGTCAGACGACAGGCCGGCGGCCTTCATCAGTTCGTCGGTGGTAATGCCGAAATGCGCGAGGATCGTGCCGACGATCAGCGATGCGACCACCACCTTGACCAGCGTGCGAACGAGGCGGTTGAGCATCCTGCCCCCGTGGCGGGCCGAAGGCCCGCGCTGATTCGTGCGCCGCGAATCATAATCCAAACGGCCGTGCAGGGGCACGCCAAGCGGAACGTATCGGCGGACTAATCCGGATTATTTGGCGGCGGCGCAGGCGGGGTGGCCGTCGTCGTGGCCGGCGACGCCAGGAGCTTGTCGATGACCGAGCGCACGGCGGAGCCGGCGGTGCGGGACTTGATGGATTCCAGCAGCGGAGCCGCGGCGCCGGAACGGCGGATCAGGCTCTGTGCGTCCGGCCGCATAATCGGGTCATCCCACTGGCCCTCCACCACGAAGGGCAGATCGAATTCGTTGGCGGTTTCGCTGGAGATGAGCGTCGCGGTTCCCTTGAGGTCGAGGTCGCGCGACGGAACCGAAACCTGGCCGCCGACCACCAGCCGCACCGCCGGCCCGGTCAGATGCATGTCCTCGACCGATACCTCGCCCTGATCGATTTTGACGGCGAGGACGAACTGGTCGAACGGGGTGCGCCCGGTGCGGTAGTCGCCCGTGCCGGACAACGGCCGGCGCTCGAGCCGGCGCAGCAATTGTTCGACATTGATGCCGGCAAGCGCCCCGTTATTGGCGGTCAGGCTCGCCGTCCCGCTCAGCGTATTGGTCAACGCCAGCACGGACGAACCCGAGCCTTCGATATTGAGAGCCAGATTGCCGCGGCCCTCGAGCCTGCGAACCCCGAACACCTGCCCAAGGCAGCTTTCAAGGTCGACGTCGACGAACTGCAGGTGCGAGGTCACCGCGGCGCCGCCGTTGATGCTGGCGAGGCCGAGCGAGCCCTTGGCGACGCCGCCGAAGGCCTGCGATTCGCCGATGGTGACGTCAAGTTTGCCGCTCCGCATATTGGCGGCGATCGCCGTATGACCCAATTGCGCGCTTCCAATCTTGATGCTGGCGGCCGAGAGCCGCAGGTCGAGATCGAAATCGGCAAGCCCATCGAGCGCGATGGGCATTTGATCCCAGTTGCGGTCGTTGGCGGCGAGCAGATGAACGCCAGAGATGTATGGCGTCAGGTCGAGGCCGTCGGCCGCAAGCGTACCCTGGACCGTGCGGTGATCCGTCGACAGCGTGATCACGCCTTCGGCTACGTTGCCGTCAAGTTCGACATTGACGCTGGTCAGCGACACTACGCCGCCGGCGATGCCGCTGTGCGCACGCAAAGCGAAACGCTTAAAGCCGCCGAAAGGTAGTTCGCTGGCATTGGTCCAGCGCATGGCGTCGCGCAGCGATGACGACTCGACGCTCATCGTGCCGTCGATCCGCATGGTCGGCTGGGCGCTGATCGCGCCGTCAAAAGCGGCTTTCACCAGCGCGCCGGACAGGCGCAGCTTGATGCCCGAGTGCTCGCCGTTAAGCGCGGAAAGAAAATCGCCGAGCGTGAAGCTCGCCTCGATCGGCTGGTCATGCCAGACGAAACGGCCACTGGCGCCAAAGCTGCGCGAGATCGACGGCCATGCGACCTGAAAGTCTACGCCCGTGAGCCGATCGATCACTTCTCGTCCGTCGTAATGCTTGCGCACGACGACGGTGCCATCCTGGATGCCGATCTCCGAAAACGAAGCCGTTCGCCCGGGGTCGGGTTGCAGCGCGTGGGCCAGCGACTGGATCAATCCCGCCCAGTTCGAATTCCCGTTCGGCAGGAACGTCACGGTGATCGTCGGCCGCACCAGCGACACGTCGGCGATTTCGACACGTCCCGCCAACAGCGGGAAATAACGCAGATGCGCGGTCAATTCGTCGGCGACGACGGCCGGCTCGCCTGCGCCATCGTCGCCGAGCAGCACATTGTGGAAGCTGACCGTGCCGGACGGGAATAAAGAAACCGAGACGTCGCCGCGCAGGATGGGATCGAGACCGGTGACCGCGTGGATCTCCTTGATCACGGCAGCGCGCACCGACGCGGCGGGAACGAAAATGGATAGCGCCAACAGCGTCACGACGACCGCCGCGATCGATGCGGCGACGGCAATTGCGAGGCGTTTCAAGCCGGTGGCCGCAGTCACTGTAGGCGTTCCGATGTTGGATTAAGCCGGTCAACTATACGGTGTGGCGGGGTAGCTGAAAACATGCCTGGCATCTGTGTCGCTTTCGTGGCCGCAGCCCGTCGTGCCTGGCGCCCAAATGGCTGCCGTGAAAGGGTAAATTCAGCGAAGCGCGGCCCAATTTCGCTCCGCCATTGCGCCGTCGCCGCTCAATCGGCCGATGCCCGGCGTGGCGGTTTGCCGTGCGCTTGCGCGACTTCGGCGATCATCTTCTTGACGATGGCCTGGCCGAACGAGTCGAAGTTCTGCGCCGCCAGCACAAACGCGCCCGGACCGCCGATGACGTGTTGGCGGTAATAGTTTTCCAGGCCGCCCGGCGGATTGGTGTGATCCGGATTCCAGGCGAGCGGGGTCTCGCTCAAGATGACGAGGCCATTGATGGTGACGCCCTGCGCCAGCGCGTCATCGCGCGCCGCGATCACATCGCGCCCGGCATTGTTGGTGCCGTCGCCGGAAACGTCGATAGTCCGGCGGATCGATTCATAGGGCGCGCGCGCAAGTTGGGCCATGGCGAATTCGATCGCCCCCGAAATAGACGTGCGGTCGGCGAAGGAGCGCGGCGCCTCCAGCAGGCGGTCGCCAAAGGCCTTGGCGCCTTCAGCGTCGGCGATCGTCGTCCAGTCGATCACCACGCGCTGCGAGCCCGCGCCCGACCATTCGACGAAAATCAACCCGATGCGGCCATGCCGCCCGGACCGGATGGCGTCGAGCACGCGCGGATCGGAGACCGCGGCGGCATAGCCGTCGCGTTGCAACTGGAATTTTCCGGCGTCGACGCTGCGCGACACGTCGGCCGCCAGCACCAGCAGCAGATCGACTTGCTCCGCAGCCGGCGCGATTGCCGGCAGCGTTCCGGCGATGGCGAAGACCAGCAGCATCAGCAGAGCCCTGATCGTCCGCGTCATTGCCGCGTCCTGTCACCCATTGGCTACCGCGTGGATCGCGGCGCGAATCCGCTGATAAGTGCCGCAGCGGCAGATATTGGTAATCGCCGCGTCGATGTCGGCGTCCGTCGGCTTCGGCTTCTGCTTGAGCAGGGCCACCACCGCCATCATCATGCCGCTCTGACAATAGCCACATTGTGGCACGTCAAATTCGAGCCAGGCCTTTTGCACAGGATGAAGCTTGCCGTCCTCGGCGAGTGCCTCGATCGTCGTCACCTTCCGGGTGCCGAGCGTGCCGACCGGCACCTGGCACGAACGGGTCGCGACGCCGTCGACGTGCACCGTGCAGGCACCACATTGCGCGATCCCGCAGCCGTATTTGGTGCCGGTCAGCCCGATGGTGTCACGCAACACCCATAGCAACGGCGTATCAGGCTCGACGTCGACCTCATACGACTTTCCATTGATGGAAAGCGTCGTCATGCTCACCTTTCCGTCGCCCGAAAACCCGCGCCGGCGCCCCGGCAGCAACAGTTAATTTTACCCGGTCAGTATGCGGGAGCAAACGTGCAAATCCGCAGCCGCGGAACGGGCAGAACGCTAGTAAGGCCAAAAAACAGGCATCGTCAGAAGACAAGCGCGCAGGTGCGGGGCCCGTTCAAATGCTCAATAAACCGCCGGCAAGCAGGAGCAAGGCTCGCTTTACGATCCGTGGGCGTTCGCCCGCTGCGGGGCAGATTGCCACGCTCCCTTTTCACGACGCCGGAAGCAGGGCATTGTGCCCGCCGCTGTCGCGTCCGGTCCGCGAAACGGGCCGCCGGCAAGTGCGTAAGTCGAGATAATAAAGGCATTTTAGGAGGAAACGATGAGTTATCACGCAACACGGCGCAGCGTTGCCTGCGGGCTTGGCGCGGCTGTTCTCGCCGCCGGACTTGCCAGTGCGCCAGCGCCTGCGTCCGCGCAAAGCGGCGAGCCGATCAAGATCGGTTTTTCGATGGCGCTCACCGGTCCACTTGCGCCGAACGGCAAGCAGGCGTTGCTCGGCGCCCAGATCTGGGCCGAGGAAATCAACGCCAAGGGTGGGCTGCTTGGCCGCAAGGTGGAACTGGTCAACTACGACGACCAATCCAAGCCGGACAACATACCGGGCATTTACACGAAGCTTCTGGACGTCGACAAAGTCGATATCGTGATGGGCCCGTACGGGACCAACCTGAATGCGCCGGCCATGCCCGTAGTCATACAGAAGGGCAAGGTGTTCGTCGGTTTCTTTGCGCTCGATATCAACGCGGAATTTCACTATCCGAAATACTTCTCGATGCTGTCGACCGGCCCAAAGCCGAGAGAGGCCTTCACCGAGGGTTTCTTCCAGGTCGCGGCCGCACAGAAGCCGAAACCGGAAACCGTGGCGCTGGCTTCCGAGGACGCTGAGTTTGCGCGCAACGCCTGCGAAGGCGCCCGCAACAACGCCAAGACCTACGGCGTCAAGATCGTCTACGACAAAACTTTCCCGCCCGGCACCACCGACTTCTCGCCGATCGTCCGCGCGGTGCAAGCCGCGAATGCGGACCTGGTGGTGTTTTGCTCGTATCCGCTCAGCTCGGTCGGGATCGTGCAGTCCGCAAGCGAGCTCGGTCTGAAGCCAAAGCTGATGGGCGGCGCCATGGTGGGGCTGCAAGCGACCGTGTTCAAGGACCGGCTCAAGTCCAAGCTCAACGGCATCGTCAATTATGAGACGTGGGTGCCGTCGCCGAAACTGATGGCTCCGGCCAAGGCGTTCTTCGAAAAATACCAGGAGCGGGCTAAGGCCGCGGGTGTCGACCCGCTGGGCTATTATCTCGGCGGCTGGGGCTATGCCGACTTTCAGCTGATCGGTGAGGCCATCGAAGGCGCCAAGAGCGTCAACGACGACAAAGTTGCCGATTATCTGCGCACCCATGAGTTCAAGACCATCATGGGCGACATCAGATTCGGCGCGAACGGCGAATGGACCAAGTCCCAGTTCATGCAGGTGCAGTATCACGACATTACCGACGCCTCGAATCTCGAAACGTGGCGCGGCATGAGCTACCAGACGGTCGTTGCTCCCGACGATCTGAAAACCGGCGACGTCGTTTATCCGGCCGATCAAGTGAAGTAATCGCTGCGGTAAAAGTTGTTGGTGCGGGGCGCGGGGGTCAAAGTCCGCGCCCCGCTCTTTTCACGGACGTGGAAGCGGTGCATTGTTGGGCGAACGCAGCGCCAAAGGCGCGCGCCGGAAAGCCTCGGGAGGAAAGCATGGGTCCGCACGCACAAACGCGCCGCCTTATTTGTGGGATCGCGGCGCTTGCCGTCGCCGCATGGGCGGCGCCCGCTTGTGCGCAAAGCGGCGAGCCGATCAAGATCGGTTTTTCGCTGGCGCTGACCGGCCCGCTGGCGCCGAACGGCAAGCAGGCGCTTCTTGGCGCCAAAATTTGGCAAGAGGAAATCAACGCCAAGGGCGGATTGCTCGGCCGCAAGGTCGATCTGGTCTACTACGACGATCAGTCCAACCCGGCGAACATCCCCGGCATCTACACCAAGCTGCTCGAAGTCGACAAAGTCGACCTGATCAACGGGCCGTATGGAACTAACCTGGTCGCGCCGGCGATTCCCGTCGCCATGCAAAAGGGAAAGCTCCTGATCGGTCTGTTCGCACTCGATGGCAACAAGGAATTCCGTTACTCGCGCTATTTTTCGGTGATTGGCGCCGGGCCGAAACCAAGCCAGGCGTTCACCGAGGGCTATTTCGAGGTGGCGGCGCAGCAAAAGCCGAAGCCGCAGACTGTCGCGCTGGTGGCAGAGGATGCGGAATTTGCCCGCAACGCCTGTGAAGGTGCGCGCGAAAATGCCAAGACCTTCGGCTTCAACGTCACTTATGACAAAACTTTCCCGCCGGGCACGACCGATTTCTCGCCGATTATTCGGGCGTTGCAGGCGGCCGATGCCGATCTCGTGGTGATTTGCTCCTATCCGCTAAGCTCTGTCGGCATCGTGGTGGCGGCGAATGAGCTCAACTTCACGCCAAAAATGTTCGGCGGCGCCATGGTCGGACTGCAGGCGACCGTGTTCAAGGGAAAGCTCAAGGCCAAGCTCAATGGGATCGTGAATTACGAAACCTGGGTGCCGTCGCCGAAATTGCTGGCGCCGGCGGCGGCGTTCTTCAAAGTTTATCAGGAGCGCGCCAAGACTGAAGGCGTCGATCCGCTCGGCTATTATCTCGGCGGCTGGGGTTATGCCTACTTTCAACTCCTCGGCGAAGCCGTGGAAGGGGCGAAGACGCTCAACGACGACAAGCTCGCCGAGTACACGCACAGCCACAGCTTCTCGACCATCATGACCGACAACTTTAGCTTCAACGCGACTGGCGAATTTACCAAGGGCACCACATTGCAGGTGCAGTATCACGGCATCACCGACGACGCGGACCTCGAAACCTGGCGCGGCATGAGCTACCAGACCGTGCTCACGCCCGCCGACCAGAAGACCGGCGAGCTGGTTTATCCCTACGCGAAGGCGAAGTAGCGTGTTCGTCCTCCCGTGCCTGGGAGGATGAAAGGCGACGATGCTGCTTCCGACCTCTCTCGTCGGCTCGTATCCGCAACCGGAATGGCTGATCGACCGCGCCAAGCTGTCGAAGCAGGTGCCGCGGGCGCGCGCGGACGGTCTTTGGCTCGTGGCTCCCGAACGCCTCGAAGCGGCGCAGGACGAGGCCACAATCGACGCGATCCGCGATCAGGAGCGCGCCGGGCTCGACATCATCACCGACGGCGAGCAGCGGCGGGAAAGCTATTCCAATCGCTTCGCCACCGCACTCGATGGTATCGATGCCGACCGTCCCGGCACGACGCTCAACCGGCTCGGCAAGGCCATCCCGGTGCCACGAGTGGTAGCGCCGATCCGCCGGACCCGTCCGGTCGAACTGCGCGACCTCAAAGTGCTGCGCGCCAATACCAGCCGGAGCGTCAAGGTTACGGTGCCGGGCCCGTTCACGCTGAGCAAGCAGGCGCAGGACGAATTCTATCGCGACCCCGAAGCGCTGGCGCTTGCCTATGCGGAAGCGGTCAATGCAGAGATCGCCGACCTGTTTGCGGCCGGCGCCGATATTGTACAGCTCGACGAGCCATGGATGCAGCAGCATCCCGACGATGCGCGGCGCTATGGCCTCAAGGCGCTCGACCGTGCGCTTGCCGGCGTGAACGGCACGACCGCCGTGCACCTGTGTTTCGGCTACGCCGCCGTAGTGCACGACAAGCCGGCCAGCTATTCGTTCCTGCCCGAGCTGGAAAGCTGCATGGCGCAGCAAATCTCCGTCGAGGCGGCGCAGCCCAAACTCGACCTCAAGGTGCTTCGGGAATTGCCGTCGAAGACCATCATCCTCGGCGCGATCGACCTTGCCGACATGGCGATCGAGACGCCGCAGGTCGTTGCCGATCGCATCCGCCGCGCCCTCGCTTACGTTCCGGCGGAACGGCTGGTGGTGGCGCCGGATTGCGGCATGAAATATCTGCCGCGGCCGGTCGCCTTCGGCAAAATGCAGGCGATGGCCGAAGGCGCCGCTCTGGTGCGACGCGAGCTGGAGCAACGTAGTTCGCGTGGGCCTTAGCGGGCCCGAAACCGCCCGCGCCAGCCCGACGCGCGGCCGCGATCGAACAGCGGTCCGGTCAGGCGATGCAGCGTCGATCGCAGGAACGGCATCGGATCGTCCCAGGACAGGCTCGACTTTGCTTCGCATGCCATCGCCCAGGAAAGCCACGCGTTCAGCGGCATGCCGGCGCTGCGAGCGGCCGGAAAGTCCTTCCATACGCGGCACCAGCGGACGCCCGGCCTGGCGCGCGCGACCGGCGGCCGCGGCAGGCCGGCCAGATCGGCATACACAAGCGCCGGAATGTTGATGCCGGCGAGCGCGCCGGGATGATGCCAGAGGTTGAAACGGGGATTGATCTCCAGCAGCCGCAGCGCGCCCTGCGGGTCGCGCTTGAAGTCGAGCTTGGCGACGCCGGTCAGCGCCAGCTGCTCGACGATGGCGCGGCCGCGCCGGCAGACGTCTTCGGCGTCGGTGATCTCGAGCGCGGTGGTGTGACCGTAATGGATCGGCAGGGTGCGGATCTTCCGGCCGGTGAACTCGCCGGCAATGCTGCCGCGCCGGTCGACGAAGCAATGGTAGCTTTCAATCCTGGATTCGGGGCCGGCAATCAGTTCCTGGGCCAGCAGTTCGAGGGCGCCGGCGCGCAATTGCGGCCACAGCGCCCGCAGTTCTTCGAGATTTTCCGCGCACAGCGCCTTGCGCAATCCCCAAAGATCGTTCCAGCGATCGAGCCGGGTCAGCGGCTTGATAATGATGGGGAAGGGAAGGCCGAGCTCGGCGGGCTCGATCGCGGCAGGATCGAAACGGCGCGCCGCCGGCACCGGCAGACCGTGACGTTCCGCGAGCGCCTGGAAGCGCCCCTTGTCGAGCAGGTCCTCAACCAAAGTGGCGTCGGCGACGACGAAGCGGAAAGCCTGCGCCAGGCGCTCACGGTGACGCGAGACGAGCAGGACCTGGCCGTCCTCTTCGTAGAAGAGCACCGGCGGCTCGGCCTGCGCCTTGCCGAAGTTCAGAAGCGCATCGAGCAGCCCCTCGATGTTGCCCGAATAGTCATCCCAGGCAAGGCGCGACTGCGCATAGCGCGAATAAAGCGAAGGAACACCCGGCCGGGTGACGACGGCACAGGAAATGCCGGCAAGCGTCAACGGCCGCAACAGGTCCATGTCGCCCATGACGCAGGCGAGCGCCGGGGGCGTCGCCGCGACGCGCGCCACGGCCGGTGTTTGTGCCGCCTGCCGCGCCGGCGATGAATGCGTCAAGGCGCCGAGGGTGGCGCGAACATGCGAAGCCGCGCTCCAAAGGACGGGAGTTTGTTTGATGAAACGTTTGATGCGCCGCCGCCCGCGCGACGACCATGCGACCGGCATGCCGCGCCAGCTCGCGGTTTCGGTGTAGTCGTACAATTTCAGATCGGTATCCGACCATTCGAGCTTGTACGGCTCGTCGCCGATGGTGAAGTCGAAGCGCTTGAGGCCGAGCTTGATCGCGTGCGCCATCAATTCGCGCAGGTGCAGCGCGCCCGGTCCGTAATGCGATGCTCCGCCCTCTCCGAAGCTCGCCAGCAAGTGGTAGTAGCAATCGCCGAACACGATGCCGAGATTGGCCGCCGCGCAGGTGTTGCCGATCTCGACCCGGCTGATGTGCACGAGGTGTTTGGTTTTCGGGTTCGAAGCTAGGTCGAGATAAAATTCGCGGTGGCCGGGCGGGGCGAAGATGTTGGGGATTCCCCGGCGCGTGAGCGCCCGGCTTTTCTGCTCCATCAGGATTTCGAGCGTGCGCCGGGCGTCGTCGGCAGCGTTCACGTAGCGGATTTCGCCGTATTCCGTCATATGCCGGCGCTTGGCGCGATCGCGGCGGCGCGTCGCCGACGAGCGTTTGGCGACGTAGAACTTTTCCCAATCGTCGCCCAATTGCGTCAGATGCACGCCGCTCGGGTTTGCGGTAACGCCGAGATACGTGAACGGATTGGTCTGGGCGCCGATTTTTTGCGGCATCTTTGTGAATTCGATCCAGTCGTGACGCAGTCGCGGATCGCGCTGCATCTCCTCCAACAGCTGGCTCCAAGCTGCAAAGAAACGATCGGGCGTGACGCGCTGCGAGAAGTCGCGCGCCAAAAGCGGCGCGTTGTAATCGCACAGCTCCTGGCCGAGCCAGCACAAACGGTTGGCGATACGCTCCGGCACGACACAAAGCGGCAGCATGAATGCGATCTCGCCATCGGCGAACCGGCCGACGGCGATGGCTGGATTGACACCTTGGCGACGGCCGACGTGCCGGTACCAGGTCGCAAGCCAGTCGAAGGTCTGAAACGGCGTGCAATCGGCGAGCCGTTCGAAGCGGCGCCATTCGGCTTCGGCCGCGCTTAGATCGCCGTGGATGTGCAGATTAAACGCGGGCTGGACGCCGCCCGCGCGCTTGCCGCGACGAATAACCGCCGCCGGGCGGACATCCGCAGCCAAACCCGCATTCCGAAACGCCGTCAATGTCGTGGCGCGTGTCACAGCATTTACTGCACTGGAAAGAGCCGCATGTAGCTGTGTGATAAGCGGGAATAGCTAAAGGTGCCTCGCCATTCCGGGGCGCTGTGGCGTTAAGGTAAAGCAGGCGTGAATCGCCGCTGGCGCGCGCTCGGAGCGCACGACCGCCGCCACAACGGCGCCCGGCAAAAGGCGCGATCGGTTGGTCGCCGCCGAACTGGTACAGCTGGGTGGACTCGAACCACCGACCTCCTGATCCACAGTCAGGCGCTCTAACCAACTGAGCTACAGCTGCACGGCCCGCGGTCGGCAAGCGCGCGGAAAGTAGCGCATGAGCCGCAAAAGTGGAAGCCGCGGCAAGCAAAAGCCCGGGCCGAGGCCCGGGCTTTATCCCATTGCAGAATGGGGTAGCGATAGAACGCGGAAAACGCCGATCAACCGGCTTTGTTGAACGCCTTGCTCATGCCGCTCTTGATCGGCTCGGCGGTCTCGGTCGCGACTTTCTGCGCCAGCGAACTGAGTTCTTTGCTCTGCGCCGTCAAAGCTTCGAATTGCTTGCGCGCATGGGAGCTGGTCAGCTCGACGACTTCCGACAGCGTCTTCGCCGCCATGACCTCGCCGGCAAAATCAAACGCGGCGTTGGTGTTGGTGCGCGCTACTTCGATCACTTTGAGACCGTAATCGGAGGCGCCTTTGGTGGCGGTCGAATAGGTGGTCTCGAGCACGTCGGTCGCCTCTTCGGCCGCGGCCTTCATTTTCTCGTAGGTGTCCTTGGCCTGGGCGACGCCACGCTCCGCCATCTCACGGAAGGCGGCGGGCATCTCGACTTTGGGCATGTCGAACTTGGGCATCTCGAATTTCGGCATTTCAAACCCAGCCGTCGCCGGCTTGGTGGTCTTCGCTTTCGGGGCTGTCGTTACGGCTTCCGCCATGACACTCGTCCTTGCTCTCTCATGCTCTTGGGCTGTTTCGACCTTCGAATTGCGATGAGCCTCGCCGCCCGTTGCGCAAGGCGTCATTTTTTCGCTGACCCCGCAGCCGAACGCGGAATACAAATCTAAGCCCGGGTCTCCGGCAACTTATATAGCAAGGATTTTGGTGCATCGCAATAGAATCTTTTGCATTGCACAAATTGTGGGTAATCAACTGTTTTACTTTGTATTTTCGAAATTGGGTCGAGGACTTAAGGGATTTACGTCTTCGGCTTGGCGGCATCCATGACTATTTTGGCGGCACTTTGTCCGAGCTCCTGCGCCTGCGACGATAGCGTCTTCATCTGGAGGCTCAGATACTCCGATTGCAGCCGCATCACCTCGGTCGGATCCTTCGCGTGCATCAGCTTCTGCGCGAAATCGAACGTCGCCGCCATATTCTGCTCGGCGTATGCCATCGATTTATGCGCGATCTCGCTGGCGCCGGCGCGCGCCGCTTGCGCCTGGCCGTGCCACTGCGACACTGCCTGGTTTGCCGCTTGAACGATACCGTCGAAGGCGTTCCTCGCTTGCGACACGCTCTGTTCGACGAAGGCGCGCACCTCATTGGGCATTGCGAATTGCTCGAACGGTTCCTTGGACATCGCCTACTCCTCGTACCCCCGACGGCCGTCATCCTAGCGCGATTTCACAATTCGCGTGCATCCCCATCATAGCGCCAAGTCAAGCCATTGGCCTGATTAAGGTTATCCCTTCTTGCTAGGCGGGAGTAGGGGGTTCCGGCATGGACGGGTCGGGCGGCCCGCACTATTAAGAATCCCTTAAGCAAAGAGTTCTCTCGCATGCCGATCGTGGAGTTGGAGTTCGCGGCCGCGCACGACCCGCGCCTTGCAGCCAAGCTCGCCGATCATGCGACCAGCGCAGCACCGGCCTGGCTGTGCAGCGCGGACGGGTCGCGGATTTTGTGGGCGAATGCGGTTGGTGCCGCGATCTTCGGCGCCGCCGATGCGCGCGAGTACGCGGCGCGCCGCCTCGATTCCAAGCATCCCGCTACCGCGGAGATCGTCCGCCTCGCGGCGACCTTGCCGGCGGCAGGCCAAACGCGACTGGAGCGTCTGCGCGGCTTCGGGGCGAGCTTCGGCCGCGCGCTGACATGCCTCTGCTCTCGCGTCGGTCCGGCCGACGGGCCGGCAATCCTCGTCACCGCGACCGAAGCCGCCGGACCGGCATTTGCGTTGCGCGAACGCGTGAGCCGGCTGCTCACGGATCGGGAGCAGACGCGCGCCGTATTCGCCGCCGATGGTCCTCTGCTCCACGTCACCAAAGGGGGCGAAACGCAACTTGCCGGCGCCACGAGCCTGGCGGCGCTCGGGATCGGGGCGGCGGCAAGGGAGGCTCTCGCCTCGGGCAGCACCAAGGCGACGACCGGCCAGGGTCCCGTGACGATCGATCGCCTTGGCTCCGATACATCGACGGTTCTGGTTGTTACCTTCGAGAAGCCAACCAGCGAGGCCCAACCCGCCAAGAGCATTGTCGCAAAGCCTGCTGCGCTGCTCTCGCCGGCGCAGCCGGGGCCCTACAGACCCGTTGCCGAGCGGCGTCACCCGCTGCGCTTCGTCTGGCAAATGGATGCTGACGGCCATTTTGCGGTCGGCTCGGACGAATTCATCGAATTGATAGGGCCGCGAACCATGGCGGCGTTCGGCCGGCTGTGGAGCGAGATCGCCGCCGAGTTGAATCTGGATCCGGAAAATCAGGTCGCGCGCGCGGTTGCCAGCCGCGAAACCTGGAGCGGAATCACGGTCGCATGGCCGGTGGACGATGGAAGCGGGCGCCTCCCAGTGGAGCTGTCGGGACTTCCGGTATTCGATCGCGAGCGGGAATTTCGCGGCTATCGCGGCTTTGGCGTCTGCCGCGATATAGCGCGCATCAACGAGTTGGCGCGCGCACGGCGCGAGCGCCCGATCGGTTTCATGCCGGCGCCAGAAGCGCCGCCCACGGATGAGGTGATCGCCGCACCGGCACCGGCAGTGGAAGCCACCGTCGAGACGCCGGCGCGTGCCGAGCCAGCGACGCCGAGCGTCGCTGCCGCCGCCAATGTGGTGCCGTTTCGCCCGACGCCAGCCGAACCGAAGGCGCCCAGTCTCAGTCCGGTGGAACGCAAGGCGTTCCGCGAGCTGGCGCAGGAGCTGACGGCGCGCCTGCAAGGTGCGCATGAGGCCGCCGAAGCCGGCATGGTCGAGCCGACCGCGGCCGCCGCCCCGCCGCCGCCAGCGCGTATCGAAGCCACCGGAGCGCAGGCTGGTTTCGAGCCACTTCTGCTCGACCGCATTCCCCTTGGCATACTGATCTACCGCAGCGAGACGCTGCTTTACGCCAATCGGCATTTCCTCGAATTGAGCGGCTATCGCACTCTCGACGCGTTGACCGGAGCCGGCGGTCTGAACGCGCTTTTTGCCGAGCCCGCCGCCGGCACGCTCGCACAGAGCGGCGGCGCCGAGCAGCTTACGGTCGTGACCAGCGCGGGCGAGCGCCGTCCGGTGGAAGGCCGTCTTTTCTCGCTTCCCTTTGGCGACGCGTCGGCGTTGGCGCTCGTCCTGAGCAACGGCGCCGCCGCGGAACGCCACCGCGCCAGCGCGCTTTCGCTAGCGGCGGCGGAGAACGAGATCCGCGAGCTCAAGACCAAGCTGGAATCCTTCAAGCGGAGCGAGGACGAATTGCGGACCGCCACCCGGGAGGCGCAAAAAGCGGCGGCGGCCAAGGCGGAATTCGTCAACAAGGTCAGCCACGAAATTCGCACCCCGCTCAATTCGATCACCGGTTTTGCCGAAGTGATCGCCGCGGAGCGCTTCGGTCCGCTCGGCAACGAGCGCTATCGCGAATACGTCAAGGACATCCATGCCGCCGGCATGCACCTCGTCTCGCTGCTCAACGACCTCCTAGATCTTTCCAAGATCGAGACCGGCCAGCTCGATCTGACGTTTGCCAACGTCAGCCTCAACGAGCTGACGCAGCAATGCGTCGGCATCATGCAGCCGCAAGCGAGCCGCGCGCGCATCATCATCCGGACCTCGCTCACGCCCGGCTTGCCGCAGGTCGTCGCCGACGAACGCTCATTGCGCCAGATCGTGCTCAATCTGCTCTCGAATTCGATCAGATTCACCGGTCCCGGCGGTCAGGTGATCATCTCGACCGCTTTCGCCGACAGCGGAGAGGCCGTGCTGCGTGTGCGCGACACCGGTGTCGGCATGAGCGAGAAGGACGTCGAGGCGGCGCTCGAGCCGTTCCGCCAGACGGCGGTATCGGGAAGCTGGGGCTCGGGCGGTACCGGGCTTGGCCTGCCGCTGACCAAGGCGCTGGCCGAAGCCAACCGCGCGCATTTTTCCATCAAAAGCGCGCCCAATGCCGGCACGCTGGTCGAAGTCGCATTCCCGCCGGCGCGGGTGGTCGCACGTTAGCGATCGTTACGCCACGCGGACGACGATTTTGCCGAAATGCGCGCCGGCGGCCATGTGATGGAAGGCGGCTTTCACCTCGTCGAAGCCGAACACGCGATCGATCACCGGCTTGATCTTGTTCGTCGCGATGGCGGCATTCATTTGCTCGAAGGTCTCCATCGAGCCGACGGAAATACCCTGCACGTTGGCGCGCTTGGAGAAGATCAATCCGGGATTGAGCTCGTGCGCGCCGCCGCTTAGGCCGCCGATGATGCTGACCCTGCCGCTCACCCGGATGGCGCCGAACGATTTGGTCAGCGTGTCCTTCCCGCCGACTTCCAGCACATGATCGACGCCGCGGCCGCCATTGAGCTCGACCGCGGCTTTGTCCCAGTCCGGCGTGGTCTTGTAGTTGATGCCTGCCGTTGCGCCGAGCGCTTTGGCGCGCTTGAGCTTTTCATCGCTCGACGAAGTGATGATCGCGGCGATGCCCATCGCATGCGCGAATTGCAGTCCGAAGATCGACACGCCGCCGGTGCCTTGCAGCAGCACGGTCTGGCCGGCGATCAGCTCGGCGTGAAGGAACATGGCGTGCCAGGCGGTCACGGCCGCGCACGGCAAAGTCGCGCCCTCCTCCATCGACAGATTCGACGGCAATTTGACGATACCGTCTTCCTCCAGCACGGCGTATTCGGCGAGCATGCCGTCAATGCTGCCGCCGAGCGCCGAGGCGTGCACATGCGGACCTGGCTCGCCCGCCGGCCAGCGCTGAAAGAAACAGCCCGCCACTTTGTCGCCAGCCTTCACGCGCAACACCCCGGGCCCGACTTCAACCACCTCGCCGGCTCCGTCGGATAACGGAATCAAATTTTCGCGGACCGGCATGCGATAGCTGCCGCGGACAATGCCGTAGTCGCGGAAATTGAGCGAACAAGCGGCGACCTTGACCAGCACCTGCCGATAGGCAGGCTTCGGCATCGGGCGATCGACGACAGTGAGTGCGTCGATGCCGGCGCCGCCTTTGGGCAGTTGATAGGCTTTCATGGTCGTACTCCCGGACTTGAAGCTTGGTCATCCCGCCGGTGTGACGCTGACGGCGACGTCGATGCGCTGGCCGCCCGAGCCGAAGATCACGCCATCCATCGGTGCCACATCGGTATAGTCGCGTCCAACCGCCA
>CAYVPC010000066.1:0-15996 GCA_964453555.1 uncultured Hyphomicrobiales bacterium
TCGTCATAAGCTTGGAAGGCTTCTGCTCTACCATTGAGCTACACCCGCGCCGGCGCAAGCGCACAGACCCCCAAGATACACCATTATAATAAAGCCGGCGCTCGCGGAAAAACCGTCGGATTTCGGCGCGTCACGCCAGCAGCCGGTGGACCGCCGACCGCCATCCGGCCAATTTTCGTTCGCGCACCGCGATGTCCATCTGCGGGGTGAAGCGCCGCTCCGACTGCCATAGCGCCGCGAAGCGGTCCGGCTCGGGAAAGAAACCCCCCTGCAAGCCGGCGAGATAGGCAGCGCCAAGCGCGGTCGTTTCCTTGATCCGCGGCCGATCGACAATGCTGCCGGTGAGATCGGCAAGCTGCTGCATGGTCCAGTCGGAGGCAGCCATACCGCCGTCGATGCGCAACACCTTTAATGCGTCCTGCGCCGCGCCCCAATCCGCTTTCATCGCGGCCAGGAGATCGGCAGTCTGAAAGCAAACGCTCTCGAGTGCGGCGCGCGCCAGTTCGCGCGGTCCGGTCGCGCGCGTGAGCCCGAACAGCGCCCCGCGCGCATCCGGCCGCCAGTAAGGCGCGCCCAATCCGACAAAGGCCGGAACGAGAATGACATCCTGGGTGGGATCGGCACCGGCCGCAAGCGCGGTCGCTTCTTCGCCGCTTTGCACGACGTGCAACCCGTCGCGCAGCCATTGCACCGCCGCGCCGGCGACAAAGATCGAGCCCTCGAGCGCATAAGAGCGAATGCCGCCGAGCTGGTACGCTATCGTGGTCAGGAGCCGATTGTTCGATGACACCGCCGTCCGGCCGGTGTTGAGCAAGGCGAAGCAGCCGGTGCCGTAGGTCGATTTGACCATCCCTGGCGCGAAGCACGCTTGCCCGACCAGCGCGGCCTGCTGATCGCCGGCAATGCCGTAGACCGGGATCGCGGCGCCGAACAGGTCCGGATCGGTCACGCCGAAAGCGGCCGATGAATCGAGCACCTCGGGCAACACGGCTTTTGGCACGCCGAGCAGCGCCAGCAATTCATCGTCCCAGCGGCCCTTGTGGATATCGAATAATAATGTACGCGACGCATTGGTCGCATCCGTTACATGCGCTTTGCCTCCGGTCAGCCGCCAGAGCAAAAACGTATCGACGGTCCCGAAAGCCAGATCGCCGGCATCGGCCGCCGCGTGTTGCAGCAGCCAGGCAAGCTTCGTTCCTGAAAAATACGGATCGAGCAACAAGCCGGTTCGCGCGGCGAACAGTTTCTCGTGGCCGCCGGCTCGCAGACGCGCGCACAAATCGGCGGTGCGGCGATCCTGCCAAACGATGGCGCGATGCACCGGCCGTCCACTCGCGCGATCCCACAGCAGCGTGGTTTCACGCTGATTGGCGATGCCGATCGCCACAATTTCCCCGGCCCCGACACCTGCCGCGCGCATTGCGGCGCGGCAGGTTGCAAGCGTCGTCGTCCATAGGTCTTCCGGCTCATGCTCGACCTCGCCGTCGGCGGGAAAATGTTGGGGAAACTCCTGCTGGGCGAACCCCGCGATCGAGGTGTCGGCCCGAAACAGGATGGCCCGCGTCGAGGTTGTGCCCTGGTCGATCGCGAGGACGTAGGACGTCAGGCGCTCCTCCCTCCGGGCGATCTTGGATCGTTCTCGGGCGGCGAGTTTCGGCGAACGCGGCAGGGAATGGTTAATGCCTTTTGCCGGGATCGCCGTGGGGCCAATCTTCGACGATCAAAGTAACAGTTTTCTAGCAAATACGGCCTAGAAGCGCACCATCGGAGCTTAGCGCGCCATGCCCAAATCCTTCGTTGAAATGCTGGCCACGCAATCCCGTCGGTTGCGGACGCGGATCGCTGCCTTCCGAGCCGATCGAAGGGGAAATACAGCCATCATATTTGCGCTAGCGTCTCTGCCGCTGATTAGCGCCGTCGGCTGCGTCGTCGACTATTCGACGGCATCGGCGATCAAGACCAAGCTCCAAGCCGCCGCCGATGCGGCGGTGCTGGCAAGCATCTCCAACAACTCGCCGATCGTTACGACCGCCCAGAGTATGACGGGCAACGGAACCATTTCCGGCAGCCAGACCTATTTGACGAATTTTTACGGCGTGGAAACGAGCGCGTTTTCGGGCGTGACGTACAGCGGCAGCGTCTCGAAAAGCGGGCAGGTGCTGACTGCGACGATGACGTTTTCCGACCAGGTGCCCACCTCCTTTATGAAAGTTCTGGGCTACTCAAACATCACCGTTTCGGGCACATCGACGGCGAGCTACACCCTGCCGACCTACATCAATTTCTATCTGATGCTCGACGTCTCCGGGTCGATGAGTTTCCCGTCAACAACAGCGGAACAGAATAGACTCTTGGCCGTCAATCCCGACAATCTCGGCGAGTATTCAGGTGGCTGCCAGTTCGCCTGCCATTTCACCTCGCAGGGCGCATGCGGCCAGAGCACGCAGGGACTGACTCCGGCTGTGGGCCACAGTTACAGTGGCTACGTACCGAATCCGAACCCAGGTGGATATTGCCAGGGCTTCACCATTTCACGCCTAGGAACGACACCGACGTCGTTCACGAGCGGTACGACAAACACAACCAACGGGAGCTACGTAAACTGGACCAATACGCCGGTATCGACCTGCTCGACCGCCGGAACGACCTCGTGCATCCAGTTGCGCGCCGACGCGGTGGGTTACGCCGTTACGGCACTGCTGTCGCAGGCCTCCACCACCGAGACCAATGACGGGATATCGAATCAATTCCAGGTGGGCCTGTTTCCGTTTATCCAAAATCTCTGCACCGCCAGTGCCGGTAGCAGCAACTCATGCTCCGTTGGCCTGACTACCAGTCTGACGGGCAGCACGATCACAAATTTTGCCCAGCAATTGGCGAACCTGTTGGATACCGGCGTAAACTCGACGCTCGGATCCGGCGGCACGCATTTTGAGAACGCGCTCAACAGCATGAACAGTTTCATCACCGCGGTGGGAACTGGCACCGGCGCGTCCAATCCGTTGCCCTATGTCTTTATCGTCACCGACGGCTCGCAGGACTACCAGACTCAGTGGAGCGGAAACTGGAGCGCGCAAAACTGGACGGCCAACGGCACCGTTCCCTACCAGAACTCTGCGACGGTGATGCCGCCTAACAGCGAAGATACTAACAATTACTGCCAGACCATGAAAACCCGGGGCATCACGGTCGCTGTTCTCTACATTCCTTATGGAACCATCGTCGATCCAAATTCCAGCTTTGCCAACAACGAAGACGGCTACGCCAACAACAACATCGCGAACATTCCTACAGCGCTTACCAATTGCGCTTCGCCCGGCTTTTTCTATACCGCGAGCACGCCGACCGACATCCAGAATGCGCTGGTTACGATGTTCAACCAGGCCGTCAGCACGGCACATATCTCGCAGTAGCGATTGTTGCGCGCTGCAAACCGATTGCCCGATAACTCAATTTGTCAGCTGGTTCCGGCGCTCTGCGCCCATACCGCCGCGCTCTAGCAACTGCTGGGTACGCTGTTGTATTGGACGCATGTGCTGATGCGCGGCGTCGTGTAGATGCTGTCTGAAAGGTTGACCGGCCCGGTCATAAAGGCGCCGAACGTCGGCGTATAGCTGTAGCTTACCGAGGCCAGGATCACGTAGCAGGGATACGTACCGCCGCACGAATTCTTGGCAAAATTGGTCGGCAGGCCGGTGTAGGTAGCCCCCTGCGTAAGCGCCGTGCCGTTGACCGTGTAGCTCCAGCTGACGACCGCGGCGGTGGCGCTAGTCGCTTTTATTTGCGAAATAACAAGAACGGTCGGCGTGTTCGAATACGGCGAAAGGATGGCGGATGTCGCGCTGGTGATGGTCGACATGATCGTCGGCGAGATCGCGGCATTGCCGATACCGTATTGATTGGTAATGGCGCCCAGTGAGTAAGTCGCCGCCCGCACTTTCATGTAAATGACAATCGCGTTCCCGGCGTCGAAGGAGCCGAGGAACAAGAGCAAAAGGACCGGCATGACCATTGCGAACTCGACCGCCGCGACAGCGCGGGTCGAATCCACAAAACGCCGAAAGGTGCTCATAACGCTGAGCAACATCTTCAATAGGGCTCCACCCTGAATGCGCTGACTCCCGTCATTTGGGCAGCCCCATTCGGCAAGTTGGAAAGTACAAATCCCAACGGCCCGCTCACGACTGACCACGGGTAAGAAAGTTGCACGACCATGACTTCGCCCGGGGTACCAGGATTATACGCAAATGACGTAACGGCCGTGCCGTTGTTGTAAAGTTGCGGCGCCGATGTGTTCGCGGTGGCAAACGATGAGGCGTTCTGCACGACAAGGACCAGATTCGAGCAGGTGAATAGCGCAGACGGACAGACCTTGCTGATGATCGTACTAGCCGTCCATCCGTTATTCTGCGCCTGCCCAGTCATGAAGTAGCGGCCCGCCTGCACGGCGGCGTCTTGCAAAGCCATTTGTGCGAACAAAAAGATGCACGTTTGCAGCACCGCGATGAGGGTTCCCAGGAACGCCGGCGCGATCAGAGCAAACTCGACGGCGGTGGCTCCCCGCTGGGCTTTGCGGAAGCGAGAAACACTTGCCCCGCCGCACTGAAGATATGTTGCCAGTTTTCCGATCATGTCGAATGCGTTCGCTTGTTTCGGCCGGTCCGAGCGTCGCGCGATGTTTGCAATTTTTCGCGCCAGCTCATTGTCGGCACGCGAGATTTCCGGCTGCGAAGCCCCACAAATAGATGAAAGGCATTGATTTTCCGTTGCCCGGACCGCAGAGGGGCGGCCCCGAGATCGTTAACGGCGGGTTGCCGGCCGCGCCTAAAATCGGTCGCCCGGCGACGATCATTGCTCGAGAACGAGCTTGCCGTCGGTGTATTCGAAATGCCGCAGCCGCGACAGGAACGAAAGACCGAGCAGATTGTCGCTCAGCGCGCCCTCCGGCATGACCAGCGCGGCGACGTCGCGGACCACGAGATCGCCGACTTCCACCCGGTCAAGCTGGGCGGGCGCGGCACGCACGGTTCCGTTCGCCGTCCTGACCTCGGTGACATAGTCGCGCGGCGCCGGGCGAATGCCGAGCTTCGCCGCGTCGCCGGCAGTTAATGCGATCACCGTCGCCCCGGTATCGACCATGAAGTTGAGATGCCGGCCGCCGATGCGGGCATCCACCTCAAAATGTCCGCGCCTGTCGCGCGGGATTACAACGGAACGCGGATTGGCAGCGGTAGTCGTAAGCGGGACCTGCGGATGGGCCGCCATGGCGGCTGGCGCCGGCGCGCCGCCGACATGAGCGGCGTAGCGCGGAACGAGAACGCTGGCGGCGAGCGCCAGTCCAGCGAAAGTGATGATCAAGCGCATGCGGTGGCCGGGTTGATATTCGGCCATTTCATCACGCCGCGGCCAACGGCCCGCTAACGGATCGCGCGCCGGCGCCGAAAATGAGCCGCCATGGTCAGCCCCCGCTTAAGCATTCCGCTCAAATTTGAGCGATCGGAGTTGCGCGAAGCCGGATCACGGCGCGCAGCGCAGCGAACCGCTCCAGTCGCAATAACCGAAGCCGATGCGGCAACACCCGAAGGAGGCGCGCGAGCAGTAGTAGAATTGATATTGGAAGCCGCAATGGTCGGAGCAGTAGTAACGGCCACTTAATCGATCGTAGGCGCAATGGTTGCGAAAGCGGGGCGGCAGCGCTTGCGAATCCTGCCAGTCGACCTCGACGATCCGCGCGCCCGTCGGAATTGCAGTTATGGGCGAGGCGGTGCAAACGGCAATCATAGCAACGCAAGCCAGCAGAGCGAGCGCAAGGGTCCTCACGACATGCTCTCCGAACGGACGGCAATGGGAGGAGCATGCACCGTTACAACCGGGCCGGCGACCGGCCGGTCCTTGGCCGGCGCCGCACGATCGACCGGCAGACGTACGACGAATCGCGTGCCATCGCCTTCCTTGCTCTCCACTTCGACGCGCCCGGAATGCAGATCGACTGCGGTCTTGACCAGATAGAGGCCAACGCCGGTTCCGACGATCCCCGAAACGTTGCTACCACGATGATAACGCTCAAACAGCCGATCGAGGTCGCCGGCCGGAATGCCGATGCCACGGTCGGTGACGGTGACGACGTCCTCGCCGGCGGTCGTCTCGGCCGCAACTTCGATCACACCGCCGCCCGGCGAATATTTCACCGCATTGGACAGAAGATTGCTGAATGCCTGGAACAGCAGCTTAGCGTCGCCGACCATCGGTATGGCCGCAGCATCGAGACGCTCGGCGATCCGCGCGTTCGGCACCATCTCCCGATGCAGTTGACAGACTTCGCGCAGTAGCGCCGCCAGATCCATTTGCTCCGGATGGAAATAGAGCTCGGCGCCGCCGTCGATCAGACGCGCGGAGTTGAGCAGATTGTCGATCAAATGCGTCAGCCGCATCACCGCGGCGCGGATTTTTCCCGAACGCTCGTCGACATCGGCTTGATTGAGCGCACCTTTGGCTTTCATCAGGCGCCGGGCGTGGCCGTCGATGACGGTCAGCGGCGTGCGGAATTCGTGCGAGGCCATGGAGAC
Source organism: uncultured Hyphomicrobiales bacterium (assembly GCA_964453555.1). Lineage (GTDB taxonomy): Bacteria > Pseudomonadota > Alphaproteobacteria > Rhizobiales > Xanthobacteraceae > BOG-931. Next base: position 6,567 of record CAYVPC010000066.1, read on the forward strand.
GAAGTTGCGCTGCGCCAGCGCCAGGCGCTGCTCTTGCGCCAATCGCTCCTCCAGCAGAGCGGCCTGCCGGGCCAGCATCCGCTGACTGCGCATCAACTCGATCGCGTTTTTGCAAAACACCACGGTGGCCAGCGCCATCTCGCCGATCTCGTCGCGACGCTCGATTTCGGGAATCTCGATGTCGGTCTGGTTAGCAGCCAGCGCTCGCATGCGATTGGCGAGATGCAGCAGCGGCCCGGAAATGGAGCGGCTGACGTGGATAAGCGCGGCGACCACCAGCACGCCGGCGATCACCATACCGAGCAAAATGAGCCACAACGCCTGCCGGTACGCAACGCCGAGCCGCTCGCTCGCGGTTTGCGCGTTCGCCACCGCCTGATCGGTCAATTGGCCAAGCGTATCGCTGGCCGCGTCGTAAGCGACGCGCGAGGGCCCGGAATAGAGGGTCAGCGCCTCGGCTTTACGGTTGGTGCGCGACAACGCCAGAATCTGGTTGACGATGGAGCGATAGTCGGTCCAGTGCGCCTTGAACCGCACGTAAAGATCGTCCTCGGCGGCCGCGTGGCGAATCTGCTCAAAGTCGCGCTCAGCCCGGGCGATCGAGCGGTCGAGCTCCTCCATCTGTTTTTCGGTCGCGGCAATCTCGGAGGACTCAGTCGACAGGAGGTTGCTGCCTTCGATGGCGCGGAAATCGGATGTGAAATTATTGAGGTCGCCGAGCACACGGGTGTCGGGCAGCCAGACGTCGGCAACGTCGGCGGACAGCCGGTCGAAATTGCTTAGGCGCCAGATGCTGAACAAGCCCAGCACAACCACCAGCAGGAAGAAGACCAGGAATACCGCGGTGAGATGAAACCGGATCGAATGCGGATACCGCATGAGGACTAAACCATCGGTGGGCGACCGCCTGCGACCGCAACGCAGGCTTCAAGTCGTACATTGTTATAAGTTATATACGAGCGGCGCGGCGAGGAAAACCTGCAATGGGTAAATTAGTGGCGCAGGTACGCGGCGCGGCCCGGTTTTGCGCCCCGCTCGCGACAACAACGGATCTTTCGGTAATGCGGCATGGTTGAAGTCCAGAAGAAAATCCTTTGCATCGAGGACGACCGGGAAACCGCGGCGCTGATCGCCGAGGAGCTGGTCGATCGCGGCTATGCGGTCACGCTGGCGCACGACGGCCGCGAGGGGCTGGCCGCCATCCTCAAGACAATGCCGGATCTGGTGTTGTCGGATATCAGCATGCCGCTCATGTCGGGATTCGAGCTTTTGGAACGGCTGATCGATCTCGCGCCGCAGTTTGCCAAGATGCCGTTTGTCTTTCTCACCGCCCTTACCGATCGTGACAACGAGCTCAAGGGCCGGCTGTTGGGTGCCGACGACTATGTGACCAAGCCGATCGATTTTGACTTACTAGCCACCATCATCGCGGCGCGGCTTGCCGGCGTCGCGCGCACCGGACTCTGGCCGAAGACGGTTGAGCTCAACGATCGCGAAATCGAGATGCTGACCTGGGTGGCGCGCGGCAAGACGTCGGTCGAGATTGCGCAGATCGTCGGCTTGACCAAACGGACCGTCGATTTCCACATCGACAATGCCCGCGGCAAGCTCGGCGCCGCGACGCGCACCGAGGCCGTCATCAAGGCGACCACCGGCCGGCTGATCGAGCCCTGAGCGGCGCCGTCAGGCACAATAGGTGTCGGAGGAAACTCCGCGCCGCCCGCGCGCCGGCCCGCCGCCGCCCTGGTCGAGCCGGTAGCCAACCCCGGATTCGCTGATGATCAGGACAGGCCGCGTCGGATCGCTTTCGACCTTTTGCCGCAACTTGCGCACCAGGATGCGAAGATACTGGATATTGTGAGCGTGGGTGCCCCAAATTTCCTTCATCAGTTGCTGATGGGTGACGACAAGTCCGGCATGCGCGGCAAGCCCATGCAGCAGCGAATACTCTTTGCGTGTAAGCTGAACGCGTTTGTCGTCGAGCGTAACCGTGCGCGAGACGAGATCGATCGAAAGCGGTCCGGCGCGGACCACCGGATCCCGGTTAGTGCTCCGGACATGCCGCCGTAACGCGGCATCGGCCCGCGCCAGCAGTTCGGAAATGCCGAAAGGTTTGACGACATAATCGTCGGCGCCGAGCCTGAGCACCCGCACCTTTTCATGCTCATCGGCGTGGATGGAAAGAACGATCACCGGCACATTCGACCAGGAACGGATGCGTTCGAGCACCTCGGATCCTTCCAGGTCGGGCAAATTGAGGTCGAGAATTATCAAGTCCACCGGACTCATGGTCGCGGTCTTCAACCCAGCCGCGGCGTTTTCCGCCTCCATAACCGTAAAACCGTGAAGCTCGAAGCCGGCGCGCAAAAAACGCCTGATCTGCGCTTCATCGTCAATGACCAGCACTTTAGTCATTGAGCGCGTCCGCGAGCTCAAGCGTTTGCGCGGGCACCATCGGCAGACACAACGATATTGTAGTACCGAGATTCGGTCCGGGGCTTTCCGCGTGCAAACTGCCGCCATTGGCGGCAATAAACGTACTGGCTATCCACAAGCCCAGGCCCGATCCACCGCCGGCGACGGGCTGGCGGCCGCCGCGGAAGGATTGCCGGCCCAACTGGCCTTTCTCGTCGGCCGTAAGCCCGCTGCCCCGATCCCGTACCGAGAGCACCACGCAATCGCTTTCGCATCGGCCCGTAATCTTGATATCGCTGCCGAGCGGCGAATATTTCGCGGCGTTTTCCAAAAGTTGCCCAAGCGCCTGCTCGACCAGAACCGAGTCGACATGGACGAGCGGTATGTCGCGAGCCACGTCAACGGTGACGTAATGGCCGGCCAGCCTCCGTCCCTTTTGCTTGAGAGCAGCGCTGACAATATCGGTCGGATCGGTCCATGTCGGTTTCGGTCGCACACCCTTCGCGCTGATGCGCGTAGCGTTGAGCAGGTCGCGAATTTCGTTGTCCAGTTGAGCGGCCTGGTCGTGGATCGTCTCGACCAGCGCTTGCGCCTGACGCTCACCGGTGATCGTCGTCATCTGGTTGAGAACGCTGCAACTGCCAAGAATTGAAGCGAGCGGCGTCCGCAATTCGTGCGACACGCCGCCGATGAGCGCGTCGCGGAGGACTTCCGTCCGATAATTTATCGTCGCCTGTTCGATCGCCTCTTTTACCTGAAGATGCTTGAGCGTCACCGTCGCTTCCTCAAGCAACGTTTCGACCCGTTGCGCGACGCCGCTCCAGCTTTCGCCGGGACTACCGCCGAGTTCGATCGCTATTGCGCCGTAGCCGAGGATTTGCGGAACGATGACCCGCACAAGCCACGAGGCGCCATCGCGGCACTCGACGACGGCCGAGGCGCCCACGGAATTGGCCGCGATCAGATTGGCGGCGTGTTGCTGTATTTCTTCCGGAACGGCGGTGTAATCGCTTGGCCCGTCCTCCTTCGCCGCCGCGATGAGAACCGCCCGATAGCATAGTGTGTTCGAAAGATAATCCTGCACGGCGAAGATCAGGTCGCGGCTGTTGAGGCAGGTTGCGAGGCCCTGCGAGAAGGCGTGCAATTCGCCGATTTCCTTTTCACGCCGGCGCAAAGCGACCGCCTCGTTCTTGAGGCGCGCGGCGAGGTTGCTGGTAACCAGGGCGACCACGAGGAAGAGAAGAAGATCGACAACATCCTGGGGATCGCGGACGGCGAAAGAGTACAGCGGCGGATAGAAGAAAAAGTCGGCCGCAGCGGCCCCGGCGATGGCTGCGACGATTCCCGCGACGATGCCCCATTGCGTCGCCGCCACTACCACCGGCAGCAGGTAAACGAGCGAAACCAGATTGAAGGGAACGAAGTAGTTGAGGACGACGAGACTGATCGTCGCCACCCAGACCAGCGCCAGCGTCGCCACGATCGGCACAGCGCTGCCGGCGGCAATGTTCAGCCAGTGGGCGCCATAGCGGGCAAATCGCTGGGTGTTGTCCTTGCGGGAGAAGCTGACGGTCAGATCGCGAAGCGAACGTCGCGCTTGGAGAGTTGACACGATCTTGGCCTTTCCGAAAGTGCTCAGTTCATACCTTCTGTACGCACCCCGGCTGGCATTTATCACAGTCAGTTTTCCCGACATGACATAGAAAGTCGAGACGTACTGCAGTGCGGAAAAATATGAAAAATATATATAAGCGTTCTCGAGACCTCGCCCTTTGCGCGGATTTTCAATACGGCCGTTGAAGCGCTGAGCATTTTTTTGCAACTTACGTGCGCGACCAAGGGTGCGATTTCGGCGCTGCAACACAAGCCCGACCGAATTTGGCTTGTGCTGCAGCTTACTGAAAAACGCCTCCTGTCGGCGTCCACTCAGAAGTGAATGATGACGTCGCTCGCGGCGATCACTGCCCAGTTCCTGGTCGGCAGAATGCCGGCAGCGGTGTTGCCGTTGAAGGCCGGGTTGTCGAGCGAGCGGTAGTAGCCGATCTCGGGACGAAACTCGATCTGCGGCGAGAGCCAGTGTTGCCAGCTGAGCGCGGCATCCGCATAGGCGGTTGGAACGCCGGTGCGTTGCCCGTAAGGATCGTTGAAATATTCGGTGCGCAGCGAGAAGTTATTCAGCTTGTTAGGCGAGTAGTTCACATAAAGCAGGAAGCTCTGCTCATCCGGGTTGCAGGTCAGCGGCGCGCCGGCCACGGCTTGGGCGCCGGTTTGGTTGTTCCAAGACCTCGGGCCGGAACAAACCGCCGCGTTCGGCGCGTTGAACGGCATGATGTTCGGGCTGAACGGCGTGCCGTTGGTCCCATAGAGGGTCGCGGCCCCGGGATTGTTGAGGTTCGCCACGTTGTTCTCGTGAATATTCCAGACCTCGACGGCAATGTGCCAGTAATCGCTCAGCTTGTGATAATAGGTGAAGCCGGCCCATTGCAGGTTGTTGTAGCCCCACTGTCCGCCGTTCCACGCGTCGAAGACCAAGTTGAAGTCGTCGCGGCCGTCATCGCTGGTCCAGCGAAAGCCCGCCGTGACTGACGGCACCGCGCCGGGATCGGTGAGAAACGTCGTCCCGGGGTAAAGCGGATCTACGCCAGGACCAAATCCGGCGGCGTTGCTGTTTGTCAGCACGTACTGGTTCGGCGTCCTTGCACCCAAATGCCAAATCGTCGCTTCGGTGCCGACGGTCACACCGAGTTGCGCGATCCAGTTCTTGGTCACGGCCTGCGTGAACTGAATGCCTTCGTTGGTGTAGTTGTCCCACGTGTAGGTCAGCGAGTGCACATAGGTGTAATTGTTCGGAGCGAGTTGCGCCTCGATGTCGGGAACCGAGATGAAGCGGCCGATGCGCACGTTCAAGCCCTGGATGACCGGGAAGTAAAGGTCGAGATACACCATCGGCAGGTCGAAAATGTTGACGGCGTTCTGGTTCAGCAATTGATTGCTGAACAGGCCGTAGGACATCGTATAGCGGCCGTCCACGCCGTACAGAGCGGCAACGCGGAAGCCCCAGTCGAAGTGATCGTTTTGAACTTCGTCCGGCAGCCGCTCGACGTAGATCACGGCCTGGTCGAGCTGAACGGCGTTGGGCGTATAGTCATAAGAAACCGGCAGATTGCCGGCCGGCTTGACCGAATTGGTGCTGATATTGAACGCCGGTTCGACCCAGCCATAAACCTGGACATGGGCGTCGTTCATCGCATGGCCGAGCGCGGTATTGCCGAGCGCCACCATCAGCGGTGAGTCGACCGAATTCGGCAGCGTCTTTGTGATGTTCTGGGTGCCACCATACGGCCATTCGGTAAACGGCATCGGCGGGGTAGATTGCGGCGTTGGCGGCGTGACCGCGTCGGACCGGCTGCTCGGCGGTGCATGCGGATCGGGCGGTGGTACGGCCCTGCCCCATTCGAGCTGGTAGTAGCGAAAGAACCGCGTGAAGAAATCGTCGCCTTGATAGGAGTCGAGGCACTTGTAATTGAGATACGGATCGCAGTTTCCTTTAAGCTCCATCGCCTTGGCGGCCATCGGCGACACTTTGGGCGGAGCGCAGTTGTAATCGACCCAAGGGTCGCAAACCGGGCTCCAGTTCCACGCGTTAGGGAGCCCGTCTTTCCATGCGCCATAAGCGTCCGCCGCCTGCACGCGATTTGACGCCGTCATCGCAAGCAGAAAGATGCCGACGACCAGAAGCAACCTTTTCATGACCAACCCCCGCTTCGCGCTGCAACCGGCAAACCGCACATTCAGCGCGGCACCCCGTAGCCAGTTGCCCAACCCAGCACTGTGATTTTTCGCAGCGAAGTTCGATGGGAGTCGATATTAACGGAGCCCGTTTTTAATAACTAAAAAATATCTACAGCAGCAATTCGACCCTGCTTCGCCTGTAAATTCGGCATTCCGACCGAATGAAGCCTAATGAGGCCGCACGGGCCGCATACCCACGGAAAGTCGGCGGAATCGATCTCGAAAACCGAGGAAGACGGCTCGCCGCAGAATGATTCTGATTGGCCACACGTAAATTGCGAAGGCCGGAGGTGGCCGAGTGTGACCATTCAGTCACAATAGCCAAAAAGCTGCATCGCAGCTCACGCAGACCTCAGGCGCATTTCGCCCCTCCAGGGGGCGGGACTGCGGCGACCGCGAAAACAATTTTTTCTATATCGAAAGCCACACAAACCGGTCTCGCAAGACTATTTGACCGCAGCTAGGGTGGAATCTGCTCAGGTCGTCTTTGCTTCGAGGCTCGGACGTCGAAATGTCGTTGAACCCAAATGTCAGCCGCAACACCGGCACGGGTGCTCGCCAGCCGGTCAACGACACCATCAGCCGTTATCAGATCTTCGACTTCTTGCCGAAAGAGCTGACCGCCAAGTGTCTTGCGCTGGTCGAGAGTTATCACAGCATGCACGGTTATGTCGGCCTGCCCGACATGCTCTGGCTCTCGGACGCGCGCGATGTGATCGAATGCGACCGTGAGCTGACGGAAATCTTCCAGAAGGCAGCCAAATCGCGCGGCGCGAAACGCGCCAACGATTCGTTCCTGCTCATCGCCACCGTGATCGTGTCGCTCGAAGTGCTGGCGCGTGATTTCGCCGACTGGGGCAAGCGATTCCCGAAAGCCAAACGTGAAGCGGAAAAACTGCTCGGCGACTTCCCCCGGCGGCGGCGCTGTCTGATGGACTTTTATCTGTACCCGGGAAGCGCGGCGCGCCACCAACTCGCCACCGCGCTCGCGCCCCCGGCGGAGGCGCCGGCGTTGAATTAACCCCGCTTGCGACTGGCGAGCGGTAAATTCACCAGATTGCGTAGGCGCACAGCGCCGCGAACGGTACCGCCGCCATACCGAAATAAAGAAACGTGCGCTGACTGCGGGCGTCGCTCGGTGCCCGGAAAAGCTGGATCGCGATCCAAACGCAAACTGCAAAGCCCAGGATCAAACGCACGAGATCGCCGGGCGTGTCGTACACGGTCCAGATGGTTTCGTTTTGCGGCATGCTGACGCGAAACGTTATCAAGAGCAGGCAGGCAATAAACAAGGCGCGCAACGTTGCACCCGCGACGCGCAGCCAATTCGGAACTTCGAGCGCATCATCTTCAGCCGGAGAGACCCGCCGTGCCCATTCGACCGGCATCCATGTCATCGGTTCCTCCAACATTCTCTTGCAGTCGCTTCTTCGGGTTATTCTTGTTTGAAATGTAAGCCTTTTCCCGCCGGAAATATAGAACTCATATAAGTTGCACTGCCGCAATATATGAAAAATATAACCAGGCAAGCTCGGTTGCAGGCGGATCTTGGCGAAAGTGCTTTTGAACCAAGCATTTGCAGAGCCATTTGCTCAAAAATCCGGCGCGCCGCATTTGGCGGATTTGCCCCCTCGGAGCGCCCTGCTGCGGCGGCGCAATACGAATCGCGTCACAGAAAATCGGTGGTAGGGTGTCGCGTTCAGTTGAATGCGAGGCGTCCGTGCACCGTGTCGCGCTGATCTTGGCAGCCTGCCTTTTGGCCGCTTGCGCTACGCAATCGCCCGAAGACGATGCCGCGGCGAGAGCCGCACTCTTCGCCGCCGACGAGGCCAAATGCAAATCCTATGGCCTTCAGCCCGGCAACCCCGCCTACGACCAATGCCTGACCAAACTCGCTGATCAGCGATCGCGGCAGGAGAGCGCCGACCGTGCGGCGCGCCTGGGCGGCCGCCCTCCCCCGTGGGCAACCTTCTAGTCGCCTCGTTGCAGCGTGACCACCAAAGACGGGAATCGATCCTCACGCTCTACTCGCCTTGGCCGAGTCTCTCTTTGGCCCTAATGCACTATTCGGCGGGCTGCGGCGGCTCCGGTTGCCCGGCGGGAGACGTACGATCATCGCGGCCCAAGACCATGGTCTGGATCGCCGGCACGACGACGAGAAGAATGATCGGACCAATAAACATCCCGCCGACGACGACCGCGGCGAGCGGCCGCTGCACTTGGCTGCCGATGCCGGTCGAGACCGCCGCCGGCAACAAGCCGATGCAGGCCGACAGCGCGGTCATCAGCATCGGCCGCATCCGCTGCTCCGCGGCATGGCGCATTGCTTCGATCGTGCCCATGCCGGTCGCTCTGGTCTCGTTGTAATAGGTCATGATCAGAATGCCGTTCATCACCGAAACGCCGAACAAGGAAATGAACCCGACGGCCGCCGAGATACTGAAATTCAACCCCGAAAAATAAAGCGCCAGCACGCCGCCGCCGGCGGCGAACGGAATGCCCATCAGCACCATCAAGCTGTCGCGGAGCGAATTGAACAGACCGTAAAGCAGAACGACGATCAAAAGCAGGCTGATCGGAACAATCACCGCAAGCCGCGCCTGCGCGTTCTGAAGACTTTCGAACTCCCCGGCCCAAACGATGCGATAGCCGCCTGGGAGCTTCACGTTCTCCTTGATCCGCCGTTGCGCTTCGGCAACAGCGCCAGCAAGATCGCGGTCGCGGACGCTGAACTTGACCGGAATATAGCGCTCGCCGGACTCGTGATAAATGTACGACGCGCCGGTATCGAGCGTGATGTCGGCAAGTTCCTTCAGGGGAATGTAGGCATTGGTGCCGGCCGGGTTCTGATAGCCCACCTTGATGTTGCGCGCCGCTTCAAGGCGTGAGCGATATTCGGGCGGCAGCCGGACCACGACGCTGAACTGACGGTCACCCTCAAGCAGCGTCGTCGCGTTCGCGCCGCCCAACGCTGCCTGCACCACCGTATTGACGTCGCCGGTATTGAGGCCGTAGCGCGCGGCCTTTTGCCGGTTCACTTTGATATTGAGATTTGGCTGCCCGAGCACATGAAAAATGCCGAGATCGGTAATTCCGCGCACCTGCTGCATCTGCCGCATTACCTCGGTGGCGAACCGCTCGATGGTCGGCAAGTCGCGGCCAATGACCTTCACCGAGTTGGCGCCTTTGACGCCGGAAAGCGCCTCCTCGATGTTGTCCTGGA
>CAYVPC010000067.1:0-15778 GCA_964453555.1 uncultured Hyphomicrobiales bacterium
TCCCGCTGGTGCTGCTGGCGACGCTGGCGACCATCATCGCCTCGCAGGCGCTCATTTCCGGCGTTTTCTCGATGACCCGCCAGGCCATTCAGATGGGTTTGTGCCCGCGCTGCAAGATCGTTCCGACGTCGAGTGACGAGGCCGGGCAGGTCTATCTGCCGACCGCGAACTGGCTGTTGATGGCCGGCACGCTCTTGGTCGTGTTGATGTTCAAGTCGTCGGATGCGCTCGCGTCCGCCTATGGTATCGCGGTGTCCGGCACGATGATGGTCACGACCATCCTGCTTTATCATCTTGCTGTCGCGCGCTGGCATTGGCCGCCCGTCGTCGCCGGGCTGGTGATCGCGCTGTTCGCCGGCATTGAAGGCATCTTTCTCGTTTCAAATTCGCTCAAGATCGTCCAGGGCGGCTGGTTTCCGCTCGTCGTCGGCGCCGCGATCGCTATTTTGATGTTGTGCTGGCGCAAAGGTTCGCTGGAGGTGCGGCGGCGACTTTACGACATGTCTATGCTGCCGCTCGACCGCTTCCTCGAATATGTCGACGATCTGGTGATCGGCCGCGCACCTGGGCTTGGCGTCTGGCTGACCAAGGTCGAGCACGGCGCTTCGCCGATGCTGATCCGCCATCTCGAGCACAATCGCGTGTTCCACGAACGTGTCGCGCTGTTGAGCTACGTGTTCGAGCGCCGCCCGCGCGTGCCGTTTGGCGAACGCCACAAGGTCGAACGGCTCGGCCATGGCTTCTATCGCGTGCAAGTGAGGCTCGGTTTCATGCAGACGCCGGACATTCCCCGCACGCTTGAGAATATTCAGGTCCTCGGCTTCGATTCCGATCTCGAGCGAAAACACTATTATCTCGCGCACGAGACCGTGGTCCGGCGCGAGAAAGGCTCTTCCATGGGGCCGGTCACCTTCGCGATCTTCTCCTTCCTCAGCAAGATTTCGAGCCGGGCGCCCGATTATTTCAACATCCCGCATGACGGGGTGATCGAGGTCGGCTTCCGCGTCGAGATTTGACGCGCGCGCTTCTGCAAAATCGGCTCGACATTTCGCCATCGCCCGCGCGACAATACCGGCGGGAAACGCCGGGTGTGAACCGATGTCCGACCATTACGACGAGCTGGAAGTACGCGCGCCGAACGCGCGCGAGCGCGAGCAATTCGGCAATTTGCCGGGCTTGATCGCCAAGGCTATGGCCGCGCCGGGCTGGGCCGCTCAGCTTGCCGGCGTCGATCCGCAGCCGGTGAATTCGCGCATGGCGCTCGCGCGGCTGCCGGTGCTGCGCAAGTCGGACCTCAAGGACTTACAGCAGAAGAAGCCGCCCTTGGGCGGTTTCGCTACCAGCGCGCCGGGCAAGCTCAAGCGGCTCCTGATGTCGCCCGGGCCGATTTTCGAGCCGGAGGGGTACGGCAAGGATTTCTGGAATTCGTCGCGCGCGCTCTTTGCCGCTGGTTTCCGCCCAGGCGACGTCGTGCACAACTCATTTTCGTATCACCTCACGCCCGGCGGATTCATTCTCGAAGCCGGCGCGCACGCGCTCGGCTGCGCCGTTATTCCCGGCGGCGTCGGCAACACCGAGCAGCAGATTGACGCCGTCGCCCATCTTAAGCCGAGCGGCTACACCGGCACGCCGGATTTTCTCAAAATCTTGCTCGACACCGCCGCCAAGACCGGCAAGGACGTCTCATCGATCGAGCGCGGGCTTGTCTCCGGCGCGGCATTGCCGTCGTCGCTGCGCGCCGAACTCAAGTCGCGCGGTGTTGCCGTGATGCAATGCTATGCCACCGCCGAGCTCGGCGTGATCGCTTACGAGACGCAAGCGCTCGAAGGTATGGTGATCAACGAAAGCGTCATCGTCGAGATCGTGCGGCCGGGCACCGGCGATCCGGTTCCCGAAGGCGATGTGGGCGAAGTCGTCGTTACCTCGTTCAATCCCGATTATCCGATGATTCGTCTCGCCACCGGCGACCTGTCCGCTATCATGCCGGGCCGCTCGCCGTGCGGGCGCTCCAACGCGCGCATCAAGGGCTGGATGGGGCGCGCCGACCAGACTACCAAAATCAAGGGCATGTTCGTCCATCCCGGTCAGGTTGCCGAAGTCGCCAAGCGCCATCCCGAGCTTGGCCGCGTCCGGCTCTCGGTCACGCGCGAAGCCGAGCAGGACGCCATGACGCTCGCCGCCGAGTGCGCCGCGCAGGCGGGCGGCTTGGCGGATGCGGTCGCGGCGACCTTGCAATCGGTGACCAAACTCAAGGGCCGCGTGACTCTGGTCGCGCCCGGCACATTGCCGAACGACGGCAAGATCATCGCTGATGAGCGCAGTATCGGGTGAGGCCGCAATTGACACGGTGGCGGCATATCGGATTAGCAACGGCTATCCGCGCCGTGTGGCTTGCCAGATGCCGGAACAAGTGCCGTCGGAACCTTCGCCGCGCCACGTCCCTGTTCCTGCATTCCGGGACAGGCGGCCCTGGCCGTTGGCCCGTTGCCCGCTCGCTGAAACGCTAACCCAAACACTGCCGTTCGGCGAGACGCGTCCCTGCAAATTGGCTCCGCCCGCGCCTTCATAGACGACGTCCCCATTGTTGATTTGCATGCCAAAACGGTATTCGCGATCGCAGTTGCCGCTCTGAGTGGCGATCACGACACTCCAGCCGCCGTCATAGATGCTGGGTGTGGGTGTGGGGCTGGCGACGGAGACGGTACCGACGCCTCGTTTGACGCGGCTTTGATCCTTGCGATGATCTGCAAGGGGGACGGATTCCGGTTCGCCGAGGTCTCGTTGCCATACGGTTCCGCGATCGAACTGGATCGTCATGCCGTCCGGCGAATAGGCCGCGCCTTCGTTCCATCATTCGGCCCAAATGTGGCCTACCCAGTCGACCCAAGCCCTCGATGGCTCGCCCGCCTCGTTTAGCAGGCTTAGATTCCATCCGGTCTGTGTGACAAAAGCCGGCTGGCCTTCGGGTCCCGCGCATGCCTGCACGCATCTATATTGTCCGGTAAGATTCACTCCCTGCGCCGAAGCTTCGGTTGCGACCGATGCCGCAATGAGGGTGAGCGCGCACAATACCACTTTCATCATTCTCTCCTGCCGACGCCGTCTTTGGTCGGCTCAAACTATCAAGCGTTCCTTCAATCAATCAAAGCACGCCTTCGAACGCGAAGACGCGCTTCCAATCATTCTTCGTATCCACGACGAGCCATTTATTCAGTGCCGCGGCGTCGAGGGCCTTGTCGAGGTGCCCAAATGGTGTGTCCCGGTCGCAGGCATATTCGCGATCTGCATCCTGATGAACGATCATGCCAAGGCGAACGCCTCCGGACATTGTCGTCCATTGCAGCATTTCGAGATCGCCGTCGGAATTGCCGAATGCCGCGATCGGCCGACGGCCAATATACTCATTAATACCGACCGGCTTGCCGGCCCCCTCATCGATGAAATTTAGCTCCGGCAGGCGGAAAAGTTCCGGTTTGCCGTCGCGCATCTGAAACTTCGTCTTGATCGACGAGCCAACGACCTGCTCCGGCGGCACGCCGTAGATCCGCTCGGTCCACGGCCGCATGAACTCGACGCCTCCGGCCGAGAAGATATAGGTCTTGAACCCGTTGGCGCGCAGATAAGCGAGCAGTTCGATCATCGGCTGGTACGCGAGGTCGGTATACGGGCGCTTGAATCTCGGATGGCGCGCGGTCGCGAGCCAATCTGTGACGATCTTCTGGAATTCCTCGGTGGTCATTCCGGCATGGGTCGGAATGCCCAGCTCCAACATCCCGCGCTCACCCGCTGCTCTGAGAGTTTTATGTCCCCTGCAAGTACTGCCTTGAACGGCTGCGTGTCGCTCCATTCCGGATGGAGTGGCGCCATCGCCTTCACGCGATCGAGCACGAAGGCCAGTTGGACGTACATCGGCTGTTCCACCCACAACGTTCCGTCGTTGTCGAACGTCGCGATGCGCTCATCGGGCGGCACGAAATCCGGCGAACCTTCCGCCGTCACGGCGGCGACGAAATTAAGGATCGATTGCTTCGCTGAGCCGTCGTTCCATGAGGGCAACGCCGCGGCCGGCGTCGCCGTCTGCGCCTGCACCGAAACCGGTAACAGCAGGCCGGACACGGCCGGTAGCACTGCCAATGTTGACAGTAGGAGACGACGGCTGAGCCCAGGCAAAGCAGAGCTTGACTTCGTGTCGGTCTCCTCGATCGGCAAGGGTGGAAGCGAGAGGCAATCACCACAACCACGCGCGCGCACGATTAAGGCTCGCGTGGTCGAAGGCTTCGGTTACTGCTGGTTTCGCCTCATGGCTTCTTCAATCTGAGCCTTGACACCACTAAGGCCAAAGCTTGCGCCCTTCTGCATCGGCGGATTCGATCGCGGTCTTGGCTAGCTGCGCCACTTTCTGCTGCACCAAAACAAATCTCCAGAACTCGTATTTGTACCATTCCATGTATTCAAGCGAGCCGTTGTTTCCCTTATAAAATGCCGTACGCTCGAACGGGTCCAAGCGCAGGTTTGTGATGGTCGGCGCACCTAGTGTTTGCGTGTCGCCGATCCAACCGTCAGGTTGTATTTTGAAGGTGTATTTATAGTCATCGACGCGTGCAGCGCCGAGCGCGCTTTCAACGAAGTACCAAATTTCGTGGCGGTTCGACGGTCCCTTGCCCGTGATCATGTTGGTCTGGTCCGTAGCCGTCCAGATACACCTTGTAGGTCGTATCACCGAGCTTCTTGCCTTGCTTCAGTTCTGCGGCGATGTTCGCGTTGCCGGCGGCGGCCACGAAAGTCGGGAACCAATCGAGTCCGGAGAACAAGCCGTTCCCCATCGAGCCGGCCGGAACATGCCCGGGCCAGCGTACGATCGCAGGCACCCGGAAGCCGCCTTCAAAGGTCGTGCCCTTGCCCGCATAGAACGGCGTCTGCCCGCCGTCCGGCCAGGTGAAGTTCTCGGTGCCATTGTCGGTTGTGAATACAACGATGGTGTTATCGTCGACACCCATGTCGTTGAGTTTCTGCATCACCAAACCGACGTCGTCGTCGAGCTGCGCCATGCCGGCTTCGTGGATAGTCCAGCCATTCTTGGAGTTGCGCATCGCTTCGTATTTGGGCGATAGATGCGTAACGATGTGCATGCGCGTCGGGTTGAGCCAGACGAAGAACGGCTTGCCTTCGGCTTTTGCCTTGTCCATGAACTTGAAGGAGAGTTCGCGGATCTCGTCGTCGACGGTTTCCATCCGTTTCGGATAGAGAGTCCCGGCATCCTCGATCTTCTGCTTGCCGACTTTGCCCCAGCGCGGCATGACCGTCAGATCATCCGTGTCGGTGGCCCAGCTGTGGACCATGTTGCGCGGGCCGACGACGTTCAGCAATTCCTGCGGATAAGCCGGATGTGCCGGGTCTTCCATCGCGTCGAGGTGATAGAGATAGCCAAAGAACTCATCGAAGCCGTGAACGGTCGGCAGGAACTCGTTGAGATCGCCGAGATGGTTCTTGCCGAATTGGCCGGTGGCGTAGCCCATGGACTTGAGCACCGTGGCGATAGTCGGTGCCTCCGCTGGCAAGCCGATCGGGGAGCCAGCCTGACCGACGGTGGTCATGCCGGTGCGAACCGGCAACTCGCCGGTGATGAAGCTCGCTCGTCCCGCCGTGCAGCTCGCCTCGGCGTAGTAATCGGTGAACAGCATGCCCTCGGCGGCCATCCGGTCGAGATTGGGCGTGCGCCCAGCCATCATTCCGCGGTGGTAGGCGCCGATGTTCCAGATGCCGATATCGTCGCCCATGATGACAATGATGTTCGGCTGTTTCCCGCTTGGTGGCGCCGCTGCCGGTTGCTGCGCCTGCGCAGGATTCGCGAAACCTGCCCCCATCAGCGTCGACGCGGCTAACAACGACGTGCCGCTCAACAGTAGATCGCGCCGTTTGAGGCCTTCGCTGTTTTGCGCGATACCGCCCTCAGACTTTTCCCGCGTTGGGTCCCTACTCATCACGTACCCTCTTTCTGCTGATTTCTGGCGATACACCTGAAGCCGACGTGGCTGGTTGAGGTGTCGATCGGCTCAGGGTGGCGCGCGGCCGGACGATAGCGGCGGCAGTAATTGGGCGCGCAGAGGTGCGAGCCACCTTTAAGCACCTTGCGTGGAATCTTGATGTTCGGCAGGCGTCGGTCGTAACTCGCAGCCTCCGGCCCTCCGCGCGGATTTTCTGGAATGCAGCAGGCCTTCGGCGCATCGGCTTCGTGCTTCAGCGAATACCAATCAGTCGTCCATTCCCAGACATTGCCGATCATGTCGCTCAAGCCGTAACCGTTGGCCGGGAATGCGGCGACGGGCGATGTGCGCTCGAATCTGTCGGCACGTAGATTCTGTTGCGGAATTCACCCTGCCAGGTGTTCGCCATATGCTTGCCGCCGGGCGTGAACTCATCGCCCCAGGCAAACTCGGCGCCGTCGAGTCCGCCGCGCGCGGCGAATTCCCATTCGGCTTCGGTCGGCAGGTCCTTATCAGCCCACTTGGCGTAGGCCAGCGCGTCTACAAACGCCACATGCACGACCGGATGATTGTCGAGCCCATTGATGTTGCTCTTTGGGCCATAGGGATGGCGCCAGTCGGCGCCTTTTAGGAAGGTCCACCATTGACTCCAGTCGCGCGGGTCGGTTTGGCGCGCTGGCGGCAAGAAGACGAGCGAGCCGGCGTAAAGCATATGCGGTAGTGCGCCGGGGTAGTCCTCTGGGTCGGGGAGAATCTCGGCAAAGGTGATATATCCCGTCGCCTTGACGAATTCCCTGAACTGCCTGTTTGTGACCGGTGTGCGGTCCATCCAGAACGGGTCGACCGTTGCGCGATGCGCCGGCGCCTCCTCCGGATAATGGCGATCCGATCCCATTCGAAAGGTGCCGGCCGGGACGCGCACCATGACGGCATCGCGCCGATGGTCATACGCACGTCCATGCACCGGAACGTCGGAATCCTCGTCCGCATGAAGGCCACTGAACGACATCCATGTCTCCTGCGGCGTTGGAAACGAATTTCATCCAACAAGGTCGGCTGTTAAAATGAAAAATCAGAGCGCTTACTCGACGGCATCTGAGCAAAATTGCTCACATTGAGCCGGCGGGCAGAGCGCTGCGGATCGGTGCCAAGCACCTCGCGTCACCGCTGTATCCGCTTCAACTCCCCCGGACCTTCGCCTTGCGCTTGCCGTGAAACGCTTCGACGCTTTCGCGGAAATCGTCGGATTGGGCGAGGGGGGTCACAATTGCGGAAAACATGCGCCCGGCCGTCTGGCCCAAGAAATGCATGCTGTGGAGATGAATGCGTTCGCCATGTATGTCGCTGGCGTATCCATTATCATGGAACGGCAATGCCGATTCTCAGCATCAGACACGCTACGACATACCACTACCATCAGCCGGTCGCATTTGGCGAACACCGGATGATGTTGCGTCCGCGCGACGATGACGATCAAAAGGTTATAGAAACAGAACTCGAAATTACGCCTCGGCCGCGGCAACTTGCCTGGACGCGGGATAGCTTTGGCAATCACGTGGCGACTGCCCATTTTGACGACCGGGCCTGCGAGCTCTGCTTTGTCAGCAATATTCGCCTCGACCATGCACCGGCCGCCTTTCGCGCAACTGACATCGAGGACTTTGCCCGCACCTATCCGTTTGCGTACGCTGCGGAAGATCGGCCCGCGCTCAAACGTTTCATCCAACCGCTGTCTCCGCATCCTGCGATCGATGATTGGAGCGCGGCGTTCTTCCGCAGAGACGGCACTGCTGACACTTACGAGCTGCTCGGCGACATGACGCGGACTATCAGGCGGACCTTCAAGCATGTTTCGCGACACGAGAAGGGAATCCAGGAGCCGGCCCGGACGCTCAATTCCGGGCGCGGCAGTTGTCGTGATCTCGCCGTGCTTATGATAGCAGCGCTTCGCGCGCGGGGAATTGCCGCGCGGTTCGTATCCGGATATCTGCATTTGGCCGATGAAGACGACGACGATTCCACCGCCGGCGGCAACACCCACGCTTGGGTCCAGGTCTACGTTCCCGGTCCGGGCTGGGTCGACTTCGATCCATCAGGAGGCACCGTGGGAAATGAAAACCTTATCCGGGTCGCGGTTGCACATCATCCGCAGGCGGCGATTCCCCTCCAAGGCACATGGTTCGGGACCGCGGCGGATCATCTGGCCATGAAAGTCGCAGTGAAGGTCACTACGGCAACGGCTGCCTGCGCTCGAGATTCCGGGGACATCGGGATGATGAATAAGCGCGCTGAAGAAAGATGGGGCGAAGGAACGTTCCTTCGCCGCACTGCGGGGCGGTCGAAAGGATAGGGGCCGGAGCTTTCAATCTGCCGGCACTTCATCCGCCCAGACGCGGAATCCCGACAAGATTCCCGGGCCGAAGGTATGGGTCAGCGGCACGTCCGCGGCGTCACGGCCCTGGGCGATGAGGATGCGCCCGATCCGCGGCGCATTGTTGCGCGGGTCGAACATGTGCCAACGGCCGCCGAGATAGACTTCGATCCACGCGGCGAAATCATTGGGCGGATACGGCGGTGGAAGGCCAACGTCGGTAATGTAACCGGTGCAGTAACGTGCCGGGATGTTCAGGCAGCGGCAAAAAGTAATGGCGAGGTGAGCGTAGTCACGGCACACCCCGTTGCGTTCTCCGAATGCTTCAAATGCCGTTCTGGTTGCACGGGAATGCTCGTAACCGAAGCTTATGTGACTATGGACGAAGTCGCAGATCGCTTGCACCCGCGGCCAACCCAGCGGCGTGTTGCCGAACAGACGCCACGCTTCGTCGGCCAGGCGATCGGTCTCGCAGTAACGACTGCCTAGCAAAAACAGCACAACTTCCGTCGGCAAATGCTGAACCTGGTGCTGCAGAGCGTTCAGATCGACGGGGTCCCACATGCCCCTGTCGCGAATAACGGCGTCCGTGCCGAGGCTGAAATGGCCGCCGGGCGCGACCAGGCGACTGCACCAATTTCCGAAGCTGTCGCGGTAGCCTTCAACGGGAACCGGAGGGTTTGTTACCAGATAATCCGGACGCTCCAGTTCGGAGACGCGCGAGGAATGCACGTTCAACGTCAAGATCATAGGCGTTGTCTGCGGAAATTCGAAGTTGAGCTCGCAACCGAGATGGATCCTCATGAGATCATGCCACCCGCTTAAGTTCCTTGGTATCGACCCCCTTGCAGGAAGGGCAGACGAAGACAAACTGTTGCGGACGCACTCCAAGTTTTTCGATAGTGCGGACGTGTTTCATGGTGTCACCGCACGAAACACACAGAATGGTCGGCGTCCTGTCAGGCACACGGGGCAAGCGTTCGACGGTGCGAGCCGAGGGTGCGTAAGTGTAATGCAGCATGTGCGACTCCCCTGAACAGGCGGGAGCGCTACCGAGCTCTCAGCCACCAACGCCTAGAGGGCCGCTGTCGGTGATAAACCATATGTAACACCGATTACGTCAGTTGCGAGGTGTCACGCGCTTCAACTCCCCCGAAACTTCGCCTTGCGCTTGACGTGGAAGGCTTCGACGCCTTCGCGGAAATCGTCGGATTGGCGGAGCCGGCCGTAGCGGTGGCCTTCCAGCTCGATGGCGACCGAAAGCGTCGCATCCTCGGTGTCGTTGAGGAGCTTTTTTGCGGTGCGCTGCGCCAAGGGGGAAAAGCCGCGCAATTCGTCGGCCAGCGCGTCGGTTGCCGTTTCCAGTTCGCCGTCGGGCACACATTCGGTGGCGATGCCCCAGTCGAGCGCCTGTTTCGCCGGGATGCGTTTACTTCGCATCACGATGTCCTTGGTGCGCGTGATGCCGACGATCTTTTGCAGCCGCGCCGAGCCGCCGGAGCCGGGAATTTGGCCGAGACGCTGCTCGGGCAAAGCGTAGAAGCAGGTTTCCGAGGCGATGCGGAAATCACAGGCGAGCGAGATTTCGAAGCCGACGCCGAAGCAATAGCCGCGGTTGGCGGCGATCACTGGCTTTGCGCAGCGCGCCGGCGCGGCGATGTTCCAAGCGAGCTTGGAGACATGCTCGGGGGAAGCTTCCAGGAAGCCCTTGATGTTGCCGCCACTGCAAAAATGACCGCCGATAGCGCGTAGGACGATCACGCGGACACGCGCGTCCTCGTCGAGAGCCTCGAACACAAGCCGCAACTGGTCGCGCTGCGGCATTTCGATGACGTTCAGCGGCGGCCGGTCGAGGATCACGTCGGCCCGTTCCCGCTCCGGATCGATCTCGACGTGGAAGCCGTCGAGGCGAGTAAGCCGCGCATCGGCAAAGGTCATCAGGGAAAAATTGGGCGTGCTCATAGAGGTCGTCCTTGTTCCTGGCTCGCGCGGTTGTCGTTGGCGGCGCCGCGCTCGGGCCGATAGTCGCCGGCAACGAGCTTTCGCCGCAGAAGCTTGCCGACCGGAGAGATTTAGGAATTTCCGCGACGAACTCATAACGTCGTGGCCGCTTGAAATTTGCGAGCCCCGAGCTGCGGCAATAGGCGTCGAGCTCGGCCGGTTCGACCGCCGCGCGCCGTTTGACGAAGGCGCAGACGATCTTGCCCCAACGCTCATCCGGCAAACCGGCGACGGCGACCTCGGCAACGGCCGGATGCAGCGACAGGCAGCTTTCGATTTCGACCGGCGAGACATTTTCGCCGCCGGTGATAATGAGGTCGTCGACGCGCCCGGTGACGAAGAGATAGCCGTCGGCGTCAACAAGCCCGGTGTCGCCGGTGAAATACCAGCCGTTGCGGATAGCGGCGGCGTCGGCATCGGGCCGCCGCCAATAGCCTTCGAAGGATTCGTCGCCCGCGATCAGCGCTGCAATCTCGCCTTCCTCGCCCTGCGCGGCGGCCTCGTCGGTGGATTTCGCGCCAAGCCGCACGACGCGCACCATCTGATTGATGCCGGCGCGGCCGGCGGAGCCGGGCTTGCGCGCCGCCTTTTGGTCGATGGTGAAGGAGTAGATCTCGGTGCTGCCGTAGTGGTTGACAAACAGGTCCGGCCGGAACGCCGCGTCGAGCTTTTGCAGGAGCGCATCGGTCATCGGCGCGCCGGCGAAGCCGAGCTTGCGCACCGAGGTCACATCTGCGCGCGCGAAGTCGGGATGATTGACCAGATCGTGATAGAGCGTCGGCACCAGATAAAGGTTGCTGACCCGCTCGGCGGCGATCAAGTGGAGCGCGCGGGCAACGTCGAATTGCGGCAGGCAGACGAACGCACCGCCGATCAGCGACATAGCGAGCAGCGAGCGGACGCCCATGGTGTGGTAGAGGGGAGAGACGCCGAGCGTGCGCTTGCCGTGCGCGTAAAGGTTTTGCGCCACGTGGGCGACGGTGGCGGCCCGCTCGGCGCGGTGCCGGCGCGCACGCCTTTTGGCCGCGAGGTGGTGCCGGAGGTATAAAGCATCAGCGACCAGGCTTCGGCGTCGACACGCGGCGTCGCGTCGGCGGCTTTAGCGGCGGCGAGTTGCGCGAAGTCGACATCGGCGGAGCCGGGGATGGTGACCGCGATGCGCGGCAGTTTGCCGGCGCTTTTCGCAGCGGCCACGGCGGCGGCTGAAACGTCCTGATAGGCGAGCGCGCGCGCCTCGGCGTTGTCGAGGTAAAAATCGATCTCGTCTTCCTTGGCGCGCCAATTCACCGGCGTGACGACGATCCCGGCGAGCTGGCAGGCCCAATGGATGGTGGCGGCCTGCCAGTTGTTTTGCAGCAAGGTGACGAGATGGTCACCGGGCTTGAGGCGGAGATCGTCGAAGGCCGCGACGAGCGCGGAGATTTTTTCGTACCACGCCTGGTAGCTCAGCCGCACATTGCCGTCGACGATCGCTAGCGCAGACGGGTCGCGCGCGACGCTGGCTAGGAAGCTCGTGCCGAGGTCAAGCATGCGCGCGGTCCTCGCGGCGCTGCCGCGCCGCTGCCAGCGCCGCCTTGACGATCGACGCATAGCCGGTGCAGCGGCACAAATGGCCGGAGAGAAATTCGCGGATTTCCGGCTCTCCGACGTCGGGCCGCTCGCTGAGCAACGCATCGAGCGACATCAGGATGCCCGGCGTACAGAAGCCGCATTGCAGGCCGTAATTCTCCCGGAAGGCGTTTTGCAAAGACGAGAGTCTGTCTGGCGCCGGCGCCAGGCCTTCGACGGTGCGGATGTCGGCACCTTCCACCTGGACCGCGAGCGCGAGACAGGACCGCGCCGGCACGCCGTCGATCTGCACGGTACAGGCGCCGCACACGCCATGCTCGCAACCGACATGCGTGCCGGTTGCGCCGATGACGTGGCGGATGAAATCGCTCAACAGCATGCGCGGCTCGGCCAGACCGGACACGGTGCGGCCGTTGAGCTTGAAACGCACGCGATGCGGCGACTCCGCAGTCAGGCGCGGCATGCGGCGGCCTCCCGCAGGGTCTGTTGTCCGAGCCGGCGAACGAGTTCGCGCCGATAGGCTGCTGTCGCGTGCAAATCGTCGCGGGCGTCAAGCGCGCCGGCAAAAGCGTCGAGCGCGTCGGCGAAATCGTCGCTATCCGGCGGCGGCAGATCGCGCGCTGTCGGGCAATCCGCCACGCCGCCGACCGCGAGCCGGGCCTTGTGCGCATCGGCCATCGCCGCGCAGGCAACGACGGCGAAATCGCCGTGCCGCCGGCCGATCTCGCGGAACGCGTATCCCGTGCCGGCGCGCGCGGCGGGAAAGCACACCGCTTCGATCAATTCGTCGTCCCTGCGGTCGGTCGACATGACGCCGGTGAAGAATTTCTCCGCCGTGACGCTGCGCGCGCCGCGCCGCGAGCGCAATTCGATGTCGCCGCCAAGCGCCACGAGTACAAGCGGCAACTCGGCGCTGGGATCGGCGTGCGCCACTGAACCGCACACAGTGCCGCGGCTGCGCGTTTGCGCGTGACCGATCCATGGCAAAGCCGCCCCAAGCAGCGGCTGGCGCTTGTCGAGGTCGGCGTGCCGCTCGAGCGCACGCTGGCGAACGGTCGCGCCGATCCGGATGGCGCCGCCGGTATCGTCGATGCGGTCGAGCCCGGGCAGCCGCATGATGTCGAGCACGACGCGTGGCCGCGCCATGCGCATGCTTAACATAGGCACCAGCGTTTGCCCGCCGGCGAGGATGTTCGCGTCAGTCCCTTCCGAGGCCAGTACGTCGAGCGCCTCTTCGAGGGTGTCGGCGCGCACGTAGTCGAATGCAGCGGGTTTCACTTTACTTCCTGCGCGCGCGGATCGCGTTGCGTTTCGGCTCCGTGCAGGTGCGCCGCAAGCTTTGCCGGCGTCGCCGGCAAGTCGATGGCGTCGAGATCAAGCGCGTCGGCGATCGCGTTGGCGATGCAGACCGGCGTCGACATACAGTTGCCCTCACCGACGCCCTTGGCGCCGAGAGCGGTGAACGGCGAGGGCGACTCGTGATGCAACACGACGGGCTCTGGAACCTCCATCGTCGTCGGCACCAGATAATCGGCGAATGTTCCCGAGAGGAAACTGCCGTCTTTGCCGTAGGCGAATTCTTCGTAGAGGGCTGCACCGAGCGCATGAGCAAAGCCACCGGTGACCTGACCCGCGACCATTGCCGGATGCAGGATGCTGCCGCAATCGTGCATGGTGACGTAACGATCGACGCGCACCGCGCCCGACGTCGGATCGATCTCGACGCCGCAGAAATCGAAGATGAAGCCGTGGCACAGCGAGCTATTGACCTCATCGGCGTCGTTCGGCGCGGTGAGCTCCGGCGGTGTCCAAAATACCGTTTCGCGGATGATCTGCCCGATATCGGCCGGGAGCGTGCCGGGCGCCCAATGCCCGGCAGCAGCAAGGCGCGCGAAGGGCAGCGAGTTATCCGGGTTGCCGCGGGCGGCGATGCGGCCACCCTCGAACACGATGTCGGCGGCCGCCACGTTGAGCTGCGCGGCAGCGACGCGCGCAAGCTTGTCGCGCAGTTTCTCCGCCGCCATGCGCGCCGTGCCCGCGACCGCCGGCGCGAAGCGGCTGGAATAATTGCCCGACGCAATGGACCAGCCGTCCTTGGCGGTGTCGACGTCGGCGGTCACGCGGATGTCTTTCGGTTTGAGGCCGAACACGTCGGCAACGACCTGCGCCAGCACCGTGCGATGGCCCTGACCCTGCGGCGTTGAGGCCACCTGCACAGATACAGCGCCGAGCGGGTCGAGGTTCACCGTCGCGGTCGACTGCGCGCCGTTTTTCGGTCCGGCGCGGCGTCGTTCTTCCGGCGTCAACGCCGCGGTGATGTAACCCATGTTGGAGACGCTCGGTTCGACCACCGCCGCAAAGCCGATGCCGTAATGGCTGCCTCGCGCGCGGGCTTCTGCGCGCCGCGCCAATAATTCGTCGAGCTTGCCGTCCGCGATTGCGGTGTCGAGCGCTGCGGCAAAGTCGCCGGAATCCAACAACGCGCCGGTCGCCGTGCGATAGGGCATCGCGCTTGCGGGGATAAGATTGCGGCGGATCACATCGAGCGGATCGAGCTTCAATTCGATGGCGATGCGCTGCAAGAGCCGCTCCAGCGGATAATAGACCTGCGGCCCGCCGAAACCGCGATTGAGTCCGGTCGGCGTTTTGTTGGTTAGCACCACGCGGTTGCGGATCGTGATATTACGAATATCGTAGGCGCCCGTAAGATTGCCGTGCATGCGATAAAGCGTAGCGGGTTCCGGTGCGCGCAAGTGCGCGCCGCAGTCCTCGAGTTGGTCGAACGACAGCGCAGTGATGCGGCCATCAGCCTCGACGGCGGCTTCGAGCGTGGTGACGCGGTTGGTTGCCGATACCGAGGCCGCCAGATGTTCCGGCCGGTCCTCGATCCACTTCACCGGCCGGTCGGCGACGCGCGCGGCCACGGCGATCAGCACGATGTATGGAAACACCGCCTGCTTGACGCCGAAGCTGCCACCGGAATCCGGCGGCGTGCGCAGGCGAAGGCGATTGCCCGGCACTTTGAGTGCGCGCGCCATCACCGGATGGAGCGAAAACGGGCCCTGGAAATTGGCGAGCACGTCGTAAGCATCCTCGCCGGGATCGTACTCGGCGATAACGCCGTAAGTTTCGATCGGGGTGGCGGAATTGCGCGGATAGTGCACATCGACGCGGACGCGGCGCGCCGCAGCGGCGAAGGCGCCTTCGGGGTCGCCGTAGCGGAAATTTCGCTCGGCGACGACATTGCCGTTCGCCACCGGATGCAACATGGGCGCATCCGGGTTCGCGGCCGCGACCGGATCGATCACCGCCGGCAACGGGCGATAGCGCACGTCGATGAGCTCGAGCGCGTCTTCGGCGCGATAGCGGTCGGCAGCGACCACCACGGCGACCGGTTCGCCGACATAGCGCACGCGCTCGATCGCAATCGGCCAGCATTCGATCGGTGTCTTGAGGCCGACGACCAAGCTTGCCGTCAGCGCCTTGACTTCGGCGCCGGTAAGTACCGCGAACACGCCGTCGGCGGCGCGCGCCGCGGTGCAATCGATCGACTCGATCTCGGCGTGTGCGTGCGGCGAGCGATAGATCGCCGCCTCCAGCGTCCCCGGACGCACGCCGAGATCGTCGATGTAGCGCCCGCGGCCGGTAAGCAGCGCGGGGTCTTCGAATCGCGGAACGGAGCGGCCGACCCAGCCTGCTTCGGGTGTGACTTCGGATTCGTCGCTACCCGCAACCATCGGTCTTCCTACTTAGCCGCGGATCGGCAACGCTCTGCTGCTGCGGTGGAAAGGCGTTAAGTGGCTCCCCGGGCCGGATTCGAACCAGCGACCAACCGGTTAACAGCCGGTTGCTC
>CAYVPC010000068.1:0-15291 GCA_964453555.1 uncultured Hyphomicrobiales bacterium
CGATACCTCCGGCGATGCGGTTGAGCAGAGCTTTGCCAAGCTTTTGAGCACTGTCACCCGATTGCTCGGGGAGCAGGGCGCGTGACCCTTGCCGACGAGGGCTTTCTCGATCTGCCGCCGCTGCGGCTCGAATACCGCATGATCGGGCCGCGCCCGCACGAAGCGCCAACCATCGTCATGTTGCATCAAGGCCTCGGCAGCGTCGGTTTGTGGCGGGCGTTCCCGGAACAGCTTGCCTCGGCCACCGGCGCCGGCGTGTTGGTCTATTCGCGCGCCGGCTGCGGCCGATCCAGCGCGGGAACAATGCCGCGCGGCATCAACTTTATGCATGAGGAGGCGCTCGAAGTGCTGCCGCGGTTGCTCGACGCGATCGGCTTTAAGCGCGGCATCCTGTTCGGTCACAGCGACGGAGGATCGATCGCGACCATTTATGCCGGCAGCGTTCAGGATCATCGGGTGCGCGGTCTCGTTCTGATCGCGGCGCATTTCTTTACCGAGGAGGTGGGGCTCGCCGCCATCCGCCGCGCGCGCGACGAATTCGCCACCGGTACTCTGCGCGAGAAGCTCAAGCGCTGGCACGCCGACGTCGACGGCGCGTTCCTGTCGTGGGTGGAGCCATGGCTCGATCCGGACTTCCAGAAGTGGGATATCACCGAAGCGCTTGGCTACATCCGCGTGCCGATCCTGTTCATTCAGGGCGCCGCCGACGAATACGGCACGCTCAAGCAGGTCGAAGCAGCCGAGCAGGAATGCTTTTGCCCGGTGGAGACGCTGATCGTGCCGGGTGCCGGTCATTCGCCTGATCGCGACGCCCCGGAAGCGACGCTCAACGCCAGCGCCGCCTTCATCAACCGGCTCTTGCGCGACCATCATGAGGGCGACACGAGCCCGATTCAACCGTTGCAGCTAAGTGCATTATAGTGCATATCAAGGGTTTGGGGTGTGATGAATTATAATACATCCGAGGGAGGACGGTGATGGCCGACGCGCATGCCCCCGAGCGCCCGCTGGCCAACGGCCAGACCAGAATTGATTTTCAGACCGCGCCGTCGCGCTATCGCCATTGGAAGCTCGCGGCCGACGGCGACGTCGCCACGCTGTTCATGGACATCGACGAGAAGGGCGGGCTGTTCGAAGGCTACGAGCTCAAGCTGAACTCCTACGACCTCGGCGTCGATATCGAACTTGCCGACGCGATCGAACGGCTGCGTTTCGAGCATCCGCAGGTGCGCGTGGTCGTGCTGCGCTCCGGCAAGCCGCGCGTGTTCTGCGCTGGCGCCAATATTCGCATGCTCGCCGGTGCAAGCCACGCCCACAAAGTCAACTTCTGCAAATTCACCAACGAGACCCGCAACGGTATTGAGGATTTGAGCGAGAATTCCGGACTGCAAACCATCTGCGCAATCAGCGGCACCGCCGCCGGCGGCGGTTACGAACTCGCGCTCGCCGCCGATTACATCATGCTGATCGATGACGGTTCGTCGTCGGTGGCGTTGCCGGAATTGCCGCTGCTCGCGGTCCTGCCGGGTACCGGCGGACTGACGCGCGTTGCCGACAAACGGAAGGTACGCCGCGATCACGCTGACTTCTTCTGTACCACCGAGGAAGGCGTCAAGGGAAAGCGGGCGCTCGACTGGCGGCTGGTCGACGAGGTGGTTCCTGGCTCCAAATTCGAGGATGCGGTCGCGGCGCGGGCAAAAGAGTTTGCCGCCAAATCCCGCCGCGGTAGCGCCGGGCAGGGGATCGCGCTGACGCCGCTTGCGCGCGCGTTCTCTGCCGCCGGCGTCGATTACAGCTCGGTCGCGGTCGAATTCGACCGGCCTGCGCGAATCGCCACAGTTACGCTGCGCGGCCCGGCTACGCCGCCGCCGGCAACGGCCGACGCCATGGCTGCGCTCGGCGCCGAGTTCTGGCCGCTCAAGCTCGCGCGCGAACTCGACGACGCCATCCTCAATATCCGTCTGAACGAATTCGACGTCGCCGCGATTGTGTTCAAATCCGCCGGCGATCCGGCCGAAGTGCTCGCCTACGAGAAATTCCTCGACGCCAACAAGGACTACTGGCTGACGCGCGAAATCCGCCATCTGTGGAAGCGTGTGCTCAAGCGCGTCGACCTGACTTCGAGGTCGCTCGTGACCCTGATTGAGCCGGGTTCGTGTTTTGCCGGCACACTCGCCGAACTGCCGTTGGCCAGCGACCGCTCCTACATGTTTCTGGGCCAGCGTGACGGCGACAACAAGCCGCCGGCCGTGATCATGCTCAGTGCGGCCAATTTCGGCAGCTACCCGATGTCGAACGGGCTCACCCGGCTCGCCAGCCGGTTCCTTGCCGATCCCGCCGATCTCGAAGCAGCCAAATCCGAAATCGGCAAAGCCCTCGACGCCGACCGCGCGCAAAAGCTCGGTCTCGTCACGTTTGCGCTCGATGACATCGATTGGGACGACGAGGTGCGCGTGTTCCTTGAAGAACGCGCGAGCTTCTCGCCCGACGGCCTCACCGGCCTGGAAGCCAATCTGCGCTTTGCCGGGCCGGAGACCATGGAATCGAAAATCTTCGCCCGGCTGACCGCCTGGCAGAACTGGATCTTCCAGCGTCCCAACGCGGTCGGCGAGGAAGGGGCGCTTAAACGTTACGGCACCGGTCAGCAGCCGGTTTTCGACACGCGCAGAGTGTAAGCGGATCAGGAGCCAGCCATGAACATCGAGAATGTCGACTACTCGACCAAGATCCCGAACAACGTCAATCTCGCGGACGACCGCACGGTGCTGCGCGCGCTGGAGAGCTGGCACCCCGGCTATATCGACTGGTGGAAGGACATGGGGCCGGAAGGCTTCCAGCAGGCGCTCGTCTATCTGCGCACCGCCATCTCGGTCGATCCGAAAGGCTGGGCCAAGTTCGATTACGTGAAGATGCCGGAATACCGCTGGGGCATCCTTCTGGCGCCGAAGGAAGACAACCGTACGATCCCGTTCGGCCATCATTACGGCGAGCCGGCCTGGCAGGACGTGCCCGGCGAATATCGCGCCATGCTGCGCCGCCTCGTCGTCATCCAGGGCGATACCGAGCCCGCCTCGGTCGAGCAGCAACGCCATCTCGGCAAAACCGCGCCGTCGCTCTACGACCTGCGCAACGTATTCCAGGTCAATGTCGAGGAAGGCCGTCACCTGTGGGCGATGGTCTACATCCTGCAAAAATATTTCGGCCGCGACGGCCGCGAGGAGGCCGCCGAATTGTTGCAGCGCCGCTCCGGCTCAGCCGACAAGCCGCGCATGCTCGGCGCCTTCAACGAGGCGACGCCGGACTGGCTGTCGTTCTTCATGTTCACCTTCTTCACCGATCGCGACGGCAAGATGCAGCTCGAAAGTCTGGCGCAATCCGGCTTCGACCCGCTGTCGCGCACCTGCCGCTTCATGTTGACCGAAGAGGCGCACCACATGTTCGTCGGCGAGACCGGCGTCGGGCGCACCATCCAGCAGACCTGCGAGGCGATGCAGGCGGCCGGCATCGAGGACCCGAACGAGATCGACAAAGTGCGCAAGCTCGGCGTCATCGACCTGCCGACCATTCAGAAAAAACTCAATCTGCACTACTCGCTGTCGCTCGATCTGTTCGGCTCGGAAGTCTCGACCAACGCGGCCAATTCCTTCAACGCCGGTCTCAAGGGCCGTTTCCAGGAGACCAGGATCGATGATGACCACCGGCTAGAGCACTCGACCTATCCGGTGCTCAAATTCGTCGACGGCGAGATCAAGCGCGTTGACGAACCGGCGCTCACCGCCGTCAACATGCGGCTGCGCGACGATTACACCGCCGACTGCCAGCGCGGTCTCGACCGCTGGAACAAGGTGATCGGCAAGACAGGCGTCAGCTTCCAGTTCCAGTTGCCGCATGTCGGTTTTCATCGCCAGATCGGCGAGTTCAAGGACGTTAAAGTCTCGCCGGCGGGCGTGTTGACCGACGAGTCGGTCTGGAGCCGCGAGATCGGTAAGTGGCTGCCGTCCAAGGACGACGGCGATTTTATTGTCAGCCTGATGCAGCCCGTGTCCGAGCCCGGCAAATTTGCCGGCTGGATTGCGCCGCCGCGCATCGGCATCGACAACAAGCCGGGCGATTTCGAATATGTGAAGATCGCGGCCTAGGCGGCAGCGGCGAGGTGCTAGCCGCGCTTGCGCGTGGCCTCGAACAGGAACCAGGTGCGGCGCTCGGCCTCGTCGATCCAGTTTTCCAGCAGGCTGGTGGTGGCGACATCGCCGTGCTCGTCGCACAAATCGTGCGCTTCGCGCATCGCTGCTGTCAGTTGCTTGTTGTCGTCGCGCAGCTCGGCCAGCATGTCGTCGGCCGTCACGTAGTCGGCATCGTTGTCCAGGATGCGCTTGAGACGCTCGATATGGCCGATCGAGCGGATCGTGGTGCCGCCGATCTTGCGGACCCGCTCGGCAATATCGTCGGTCATGGCGAAAATCTGGTCGCCGTGCTCGTCCAGCAGCAGATGGTAGTCGCGAAAATGCGGGCCGGACATGTGCCAGTGAAAGTTCTTGGTTTTGAGGTACAGCGTGAACACGTCGGCGAGCAGGGCATTGAGCGCGCCCGAAATGTCCTTGATCGCATTCGATTTCAGATCGGTCGGCGTGGCGAGCGGGGCGGTCCGCGATGATTTTGGATCAGCACTCATATCGGGTTCCTTTACAATTTCTCGAGGAATGGCAGCGGATTTAGCATCGTGCGCCGGAATGACAAGTCATCCCTTGAGGAATGCAAGCAGGTCGGCATTAATCGTCGCGGCTTCCGTGGTCGGCATGCCATGCGGAAAACCCTTGTAGGTCTTAAGTGTTCCATTCTTCAGAAGCTTCGCCGACAATGGTCCGGCGGCAATGTAAGGCACGATCTGGTCGTCTTCGCTGTGCATCACCAGCACCGGGACATCGATCTTTTTGAGGTCCTCGGTGAAATCGGTCTGTGAGAAGGCGACGATGCCGTCGTAATGCGCCTTGGCGCCGCCCATCATGCCCTGCCGCCACCAGTTCTGGATAGTCGCCTCGGCTGGCTTGCCGGTCTTGTTGTAGTTGTAGAACGGACCCGCCGCGACGTCGCGATAGAATTGTGAGCGATTGGCGGCAAGCGCCACCTGAAAATCGTCAAACACCTGCTTGGGAAGGCCGTTCGGGTTGGCCGGCGTCTTCACCATCAGCGGCGGCACCGCGCTTATGATGGCCGCTTTCGTCACCCGGCTCTCGCCGTGCCGCGCCAGATAATGCACCACTTCGCCGCCGCCGGTGGAATGGCCGACATGAATGGCGTTCTTCAGATCGAGATGTGCGGTTACGGCGGCCAGATCATCGGCATAGTGATCCATATCGTGGCCATCGGCGGTCTGGCTGGATCGGCCGTGGCCGCGGCGGTCATGGGCGATGACGCGATAGCCGTGATTGAGGAAAAACAGCATCTGCGCGTCCCAGTCATCGGCCGATAGCGGCCAGCCATGGCTGAACACGATGGGCTGGCCTTTGCCCCAGTCCTTATAGAAAATCTCAATGCCGTCCCTGGTCGTAATGTACATGACGCTACTCCTTGAAAAAATTTCGATCCGCAATGGCCGCTGACCACGGCATTATAAGCCTTTTCGGCGAAGGCGAGGTGACATTCAAACACTCGTCGGCAAAGGTCCGTCGTGCAGCCGGCCAAGATCGAACCGGTCGATCTCACGCAGCAATTCCACGAAAGCCTGCGCGCCGTGCGTCAGCGCGGCGTCGCCTTTGGCCGCGGTCGCAATCGTCGCATCGCCGATCGCGCCGGTAGCGTTGAGGTCTTGCGTCATCCAGGCGAAACCGGCGGGCCGGTCAGCGCGGAGCCATTTGAACTTCTCGGCCATGGCGACGGTCGCGGGCGTGGCGTTCGGCGCTTTGCTCATGCTAACGGTTTCCGGCTTGGCGGCGAGCATTAGGGAGGTTTCAATGTCGCCGCCGTGGATGCCGTGCCGTTTTTCGTCGCGCGAGAAAACACCCTCCGGATAGCTGAAGCGGTGCCAGCCGATGGTGACCGCGAGCATGTTGCGGCGAGCGCGCAAATCGCGCGCCACCGACTCCATCGCAGCGACGTTGCCGCCGTGACTGGTGACGAGGACGAGCTTGCGCAATCCGGCGCGGGCAAGGCTTTCGCCGAGCTCGGTCCAGGCGGCAATCGCGGTCGCCGCCGAGACTGTGAGCGTGCCCGGATAAGCGAGATGTTCGACCGAGACGCCGATCCTTTGCACCGGCAGGAAAGTGACCGGCAGCGATTCGGGCAGGATTTCGCGCACCCGCGCCAGGTAGGCTTCGGCGATGAAGGTATCGACGCCGAGCGGCAAGTGCGGCCCGTGCTGCTCGACCGCGGCCAGCGGCAGCACTGCGATCCAGCGCCCGGCGGCAGCGCCGGCACCGTCGATCTCCTGCCACGTCATCTCCATCCAATCGCGCTTGGGCAGGTTCATCGGGCCTGTCTCGCCAACCAAATCCGGTTCCCGTATTCTTTAGCTCGCCGGCGGAAAGGAGCAACCCATGCCGCTCGCCACGAGGTTCTGGATCGGTCTCGCTTGGCTCGGCGCATGTGCCGGCATCGGCGCGCCGGCATCGGCGCAAACACTCGACAAGGTCACCTTCGGCACCAATTGGCTGGCGGAGGCCGAGCATGGCGGCTTTTACCAGGCGCTCGCCGACGGCACCTACCGAAAATACGGCCTCGA
This sequence comes from uncultured Hyphomicrobiales bacterium, assembly GCA_964453555.1. Classification (GTDB taxonomy): domain Bacteria; phylum Pseudomonadota; class Alphaproteobacteria; order Rhizobiales; family Xanthobacteraceae; genus BOG-931. The sequence continues at coordinate 6,719 of CAYVPC010000068.1, forward strand.
CGTGACCATTCTGCCGGGCGGGCCGAACGCCAACAACCGCATGCTGCTGCTGGTCGACAAGATCGACTTCTATATGAGCGGCAACACGCTGCAGGGTTTTGACGCCGTCGAGCAGAATGTGCCGCTCGTTGAAGTCGCCGCCATCTTCCAGAAGGACCCGCAGGTTCTGATCGCCCATCCCGGCCAGGGCATCGAAAAATTGCAGGACCTCAAGCCGCTGACGCTGTTCATCTCCAACGACGGCGTCGCGACCTATTACCAGTGGCTCAAGGCTGATTACGGCTTCAAGGACAGCCAGGTCAAACCCTACACCTTCAATCCGCAGCCGTTTCTTGTCGACAAGAAGAGCGCGATGCAGGGTTATGTGACGTCGGAGCCGTTCGCGATCGAGCGAGAAGGAAAATTCAAGCCGAAAGTTTTCCTGCTGGCGGATGAAGGTTTCTCCGCCTATTCGACGCTGATCGAGACCCGCCGCGACCTCGTCGAAAAGAAGCCCGATCTCGTACAGCGCTTTGTCGATGCCTCGATCATCGGCTGGTATAACTATATCTACGGCGACAACGCGGCCGCGAATGCGCTGATCAAGAAGCAGAACCCGGAAATGACCGACGATCTCCTGGCGTATTCGGTCGCGACGATGAAGCAGTACGGCATCGTCGATTCCGGCGACACCCCGAAGCTTGGTATCGGCGCCATGACCGATGCGCGCATGAAGGATTTTTTCGACAAAATGGTCCGCGCCGGCGTGGTCAAGGCGGGTCTCGATTACCGCAAATCATATACGCTGCAATTCGTCGACAAAAAAGTCGGGCTCGATTTGCGGCCAAAGCAATAGCGCGTCGCGTCGTTCAGCGCAGTCGCCGCGCCGGATCGTGCCGCGATCGCTGCCGGCTTGGTGCGACGGCATGATAAGCAGCGCGATCCAAATGCCCGGTCGATAGCCGATGATCAATTCCTCAAAATCGCTCGTAACGCTCCGCGGCGTGACCAAAACGTTCGCGAACGGCACAATCGCTCTCGGTGGGTTCGATCTCGACGTGCGCGCGGGCGAATTTCTGTCTTTGCTCGGGCCATCCGGTTGCGGCAAATCGACGGCGTTACGGATCGTCGCCGGCTTGAGCGAACCGACACAGGGCGCCGTCGAATGGCCGCCGGAAGCCGCGGCGATTTCGGATCCCGGCGGGATCGGCTTCGTGTTCCAGGACCCGACGCTGATGCCGTGGGCCAGTGTGTTCGACAACGTCATGCTGCCGCTCCGGCTCACGCGCGCAGGGTCGGATCGGGCCGATGCCCGCATTGAAGCCGCACTGGAACGCGTCGGCCTGCAGGATTTCCGCAGCGCCTATCCGCGCGAACTGTCGGGCGGCATGCGGATGCGGGTTTCGATTGCGCGGGCGCTGGTCACCGAGCCAGGCGTCCTTCTCATGGATGAACCGTTTGCCGCGCTCGACGAGATCACCCGCTTCAAGCTCAATGAAGATCTGTTGCGGCTGTGGCAGGCGCTGCACATGACGGTCGTGTTCGTTACCCACTCGGTATTCGAATCGGTCTATCTGTCGAACCGCGTGGTGGTGATGGCGGTGCGCCCGGGTCGCGTCTCGTCGGAGGTTGCGATCGACGCGCCCTATCCGCGCGACGCCAATTTCCGTACGTCGATCGAATATGCCGCGCTTTGCCGCCGCACCTCGGAGGCGCTCGGAAAGGCAATGGCGCCCGGAGGCAGCGCATGACGCAGCGGCGTACGGCCGAGCGCGAAGGCCGCGACCTTTTCTGGCGCATCCTGCTGCCGGTCGCCGTACTGGCGCTGGGCCTGGAGATTTGGGAACAGACGGTGCACATCGCCGATATCCCGCCTTACGTGCTGCCGGCGCCGAGCCTTATCTGGCAGACCTTGATCGATGACCGCGCGCTGCTGTTTCAATCGCTCGGCGTCACTCTGGCGACGACGATCGAAGGCTTTCTGCTAGCGGCGTTCGGCGGCATCAGCCTCGCCATTCTGTACAACCAATGGCGATTCTTCGAATATGCGTTTTATCCCTACGCTGTCGTTTTGCAGGTGACGCCGATCGTTGCGATCGCGCCGCTCTTGTTGATCTATCTGCCTCAGTACGCCGCGGTGCTGGTCTGCGCCTGGATCGTGGCGTTCTTCCCGGTCCTTGCGAACACCACGCTTGGTCTCAACTCGGTCGACCGCAATTTGCGAGACCTGTTCTCGCTGTACGGGGCATCGCACTGGCAGGTGCTGCGCCGGCTCAAATTGCCATCGGCGCTGCCCTATATGCTCGGCGGCCTGCGCATCGCCGGGGGGTTGTCGCTGATCGGCGCGGTGGTCGCCGAGATCGCCGCCGACTCGGCGGGCGCCGGCTCCGGCCTCGCCTACCGGATCGCCGAATCCGGCTACCGGCTCAACATCCCGCGCATGTTCGCGGCATTGCTGCTGCTTTCCGTCGCCGGTATCGTGATCTTCTATCTGCTCGCGCTACTGAACTTTCTGGCGCTGCGGCGCTGGCACGAAAGCGCGCTGGATCAGGAGCGGTGAGGCTGCTCGTCCTCGTCATGCTCTCAGTTGCTCGTCGGGGTGCATCCAGAACGCCAACACGGCGCCGAGAAGCAAGAGCCCGATCGACCCCGCGAACGGCCAATGCCAGTCGCCGGTGACGTCGACCAGCCAGCCGAAAATGACGGGTGACGCAAAGCCCGCGATCGCCGACCCGGTGTTCATAATGCCGCTCGCGGTTCCGGAGAATTTCGGCGCCACGTCCATCGGCACCGACCAGATCGGGCCTATCGTTACCTCGAGGCAGAAGAAAGCGCCGCTCAAGCAGATCGCGATCAGCACGAGGTCCGTGAACATCAGTACGGGCAACAGGAACAGCAGCGAGCCGATGAGGCTCACCACGATCAGGTTGCGGCGCGCCACCAGAAAACTTCCGGTGCGGCGAAACAGCCAGTCGCTGAGCACGCCGCCTGCGGTGTCGCCGATGACGCCGGCCAACAGCACGCCGAACGAAAAGAACGCGGTGTCCTTAAGGTTGAGAGCGTAGCCTTGTTGAAACAGCGAGGGCAGCCAGGTGAGGTAAAGCCAAAGCGTCCAGGCGTAACAGAAATACACGAACGTCGTCGGCAGCATCCGCACCAGGAGCCGGGCCCACGGCACCGCCGGCGCATCGGGACCCGTGCCGCTGCGATAGGCCGGCAGATCAGCGAAGTCGGTTTCGACGATGTCCTTGTGCTCGCGCGGATTGTCGCGAAAGTACCAGAACCAGACGACGCCCCAAATCAGGCTGATGCCGCCCAAAATGACAAACCCTCCGCGCCAGCCCATCACCAGCATGAGGCCGGCCACGATGGGCGGCGTCACCACATTGCCGGCGCGGGCAAAGCTGTGGGTGAGGCCCTGGGCGAAACCACGCTTCTCCTGGCCGAACCACGTCGACATCGCGCGGGTCGCGGTCGGAAACGTCGCCCCCTCGCCGATGCCCAGGACGAAGCGCACGATGACGAGCGAGACGAATCCGCCGACCAAGCCGGTCGCCAGGGTCGCCGTCGACCAAACCACGGCGCAAGCGAACAGCGTACGTCGCGGTCCGAATTTGTCGCCGATCCAGCCGCCGACGATCTGGAACAGAGCGTAGGCAAGACCGAACGCGCCGAGCACGCGCCCAAGCTCGGTATTGTTGAGGCCAAATTCGCTCTTGATCGCGGTTGCTGCGGTCGCAATGTTCACCCGGTCAACATAGGTGATGAAATACATCGCGCAGAGCAGGCCGAGCACGATGGCCGGAGCGCCAAGGATCGCCTTGGCCGAAACGCGCGCCGCGGGGGCGTGTTGGGTCGCTGACGTGTCTTCCTCCCCGAGCGATCACATCGTCTGCGCGGAACACGGCCGGCAGCGGTGACCATTTATTTCTTGCCGATCGCCGATCGCCCGCACCATCGATGCATGAAAGCACGCCGAGGGCGGAAAGTTGGCGCGTGATATTGGACGACGCCTTACTTGCATCAAGTAGCACAACCGCGGATCGCCGAGAACCCACGCAAGCAGAGGGAAAATAGGCTTGACCCGAACGGTGCATTCGGGGATCAAGGCGCCGCCGCGCGCCTTCGGATGGGCGCGGTCGGCACCGTAAGCGTGTCCGAAGGAGTGCCAAAATGCCGCAGAATGCCTCGCGTCTACCAGGACGCCATTTTTTGCAAATCCCCGGACCGACGCCCATTCCCGATCGCGTCATGCGCGCCATGGACATGCCGCTGATCGATCAGCGCGGCCCGGAATTCGCCAAGCTCACCAAACGCGTGCTCGAGGGCATCAAAACCATTTTCAAGACCACGCAACCGGTGATCATTTTCACCGCCACCGGCACCGGCGCCTGGGAAGCGGCCTTGGTCAACACGCTGTCGCCCGGCGACCGCGTACTCATGGTCGAGACCGGCCAGTTCGCCACGCTCTGGAAAGTGATGGCGGAGCGGCTCGGACTAAAGCCCGAATTCATCAAGACCGACTGGCGCGTCGGCGCCGATCCGAAAATCATCGAAGAGCATCTGCGCAAGGACAAGGCGCACGAGATCAAGGCGGTGTGCGTGCTGCACAACGAGACCGCCACCGGCTGCCTGTCGCCGATCGACGAGATCCGCAAGGCCATCGATGCTGCCGGTCATCCGGCGCTGTTGCTGGTAGACACCATTTCCTCGCTCGCCTCGACCGATTACCGGCATGACGAATGGGGCGTCGACGTCAGCATCGGCGGCGCACAGAAGGGGCTGATGCTGCCGCCCGGCATGTCGTTCAACGCGGTGAGTGAGAAAGCGCTGCGCGCATCCAGAACGGCAAAGCTGCCGCGGTCGTTCTTTCAGTGGGACGACATGCTGACCATGTACAAGCAGGACTTCTTTCCCTACACGCCGGCGACGCAGATGCTCTACGGCCTCGACACTTCGATCGAGATGCTGCACGAGGAAGGCCTCGACAATGTCTTTGCCCGCCACGATCGGCTGGCCGAGGCGACGCGGCGTGCGGTGCGCGTGTGGGGGCTGGAAATCCTCTGCCGCGAGGCGAAGTATTATTCGCCGACGATCACCGCGGTGCTGTTGCCGGACGGCCACGACGCCGATCAGTTTCGCGGCGTTGCGCTCAACACCTTCAACATTTCGTACGGCGCGAGCTTCGGTCCCTACGTGAAAAAGTATTTCCGCATCGGCCATCTCGGCGACATCAACGATGCGACGCTGATCGGCGCGCTCGGGGCGACCGAAATGGCGCTCGCGCTTACCGGCGTGCCGTATAAGAAAGGCGGCGTCCAGGCGGCGATGGATTATATCGTATCGAGCCAGGGCCGCGCCGTGCGAGCGGCGGCGGAGTAAGCTTACGCGAGCTTCACCGCGGCGACCTGGTCCTTGAAGGCGGGGCGTCCGGCGATGGCCGCATACCAGCGCTCGAAATTCGGGAATGCCGGCCGTTCCGGCACCAGCTGCCGATAGCGGTTGGCCATCACCGCCGGCGGGATGTCGCCGTAGGAAAAGGCGTCGCCGGCGAGGAACGCCGACTTGCCGAGTTGGACGTCGAGAATCGCGATCGCTTCGGTCGTCCGCTGTTTCGATTCTTCGATCGCTGCGTGGTTGCGCTTGTCCGGCGGCGTGCGGATAAGGCCCCAAAAGCACTGGAAGATCGCCGGGCCAAGTACGCTGAGTTGCCAATCCATCCAGGCGCCGGCGCGCGCCCGCGCGCGCAGATCGGCCGGTTCAAGCACGCCGGCGCGATGCTTGGCGGCAAGATAACGCACAATCGAATTGGATTCCCATAAGAGGAAGCCGTCTTCCTCTTCGAGCGTCGGAACGAGCCCGTTCGGATTCATGGCCAAATAGGCGGCCTCGCGATTGCCGCCGAACGCTCCGCCGATATCGATGCGCTCGTGCGGCAAGCCGATCTCCCCGATCGCCCACATCACCTTCTGCACATTCGCCGAAGTATTCCGGCCCCAGATCTTGATCATGATCAATCGATCCGGCGCGCTTCCTCCGGCAGCATGATCGGGATGCCGTCGCGGATCGGATAAGCGAGCTTGGCCGCGCGCGAGATCAGTTCCTGCTTGTCCGCGTCATATTCGAGCGGCGTCTTGGTCAGCGGGCAGACCAGGATTTCCAGAAGCTTGGGGTCGACAGTGTCGGCGGGATGATCGGATGACATCGCAGGCTCCTGGCAGGCTCCACTTGCGGCATCACTTATAGCAAATCCCGGAACGGCCATTGCGCGTCATTGCAGCGTCGTTTCGCCGGTCTTGCCCTTGGCCAGTTCGATCTCGGTGACGGCAACCAGGATTTCGGCGCGGGTCTTCAGGTCCGGCGCCTCCAGCAGCGCCTGCTTTTCGGCGCTGCCGTAGGGCGACATCATCGCCAGCGCGTTGACCAGTGCCTCGTTGGGCGCGTTCTCGATCCCCTCCCAGTCGGCCTTGAGGTTGTTGGCCTTGAGGAAATCGGTGAGCGCACGCAGCAACGCCTTGCGGTCGACCTCATCCTCGCCCTTGCGCGCGGTGAAATCGCCAATGAAGGGCTGGTAGCTCGCGCGGCACTGCCGGTAGGGCGTGCCGACGGCAAGTTCCTCCTCGACGCGGAAGCGCGCGACCCCGGTGAGCTGGATGAGGTAGCGGCCATCGCCGCTTTCGGCGAGCTGGGTGATGCGCCCGACGCAGCCGACGTGAAACAGCTGCGGCTTGTTCGGGTCCGGTCCGGCGTGGATCGGATCGGGCTGGATCATCCCGATTACGCGGGTGCCGGCGCGCATGGCGTCATCGATCATCGCCAGATAGCGCGGCTCGAAAATATTGAGCGGCATCTGGCCGCGCGGCAACAGCAACGCGCCCGGCAGCGGAAAGATCGCGATCACGCGGGGAAGGTCTTCAGGGCCCTTGTAGATCGCATTGATCGACATGTCGTGCTCCGCACGCGAGCGAACGCGCCGACCGCTTCCTGACGGAGCGAGGTTACGCGAACAAGATCGAGGAGAGGCGCTTGCGGCCCTCAATCGTGGCTTCGTCGGTCGGACCCCACGCATCGAAAAACTGGACGAGCTGCTTGCGGGCGCCGTCATCGTTCCATTTGCGGTCGCGTTTGACGATGGCCATGAGCTGTTCGAGCGCATCGAGCCGGCGGCCCTTGCCGTTGAGCGCAAGTGCGAAGTCGAATCGTGCCTGATGATCGGCCGGATTGGCAGCGACCTTCTGCTCCAGTTCGGTAAGTGGCCCGACCGTCTTCGCCTGTTCAGCCAGTTGCAGCGCCGCATGCGCGGCGGCGACGGCGGAATCGTTACGCTTTCCTTCCGGGATCAATCCGAGCGTCTGCCGCGCTTGATCGAGGGCGCCGGTTTCGACGTAGCAGCGCGCCAGCCCGGCCAACGCATTGACGTTGGTGTTGTCCTCGGCGAGGAGCTGCGCGTAAAGCTCCGTCGCGCCCGCTACGTCGCCGTCGGCAAAAGCCGCCTCGGCGGCTTTCAGGAGATCCCTGGCTTCACCGCCGATGGCGCCCTTGGTCAGCCGTTCGAGAAACGCCATCACCTGGCTTTCCGGCAGCGCGCCCATGAAGCCGTCGGCGGGCTGGCCGTTGACGAAGGCGATCACCGCCGGAATCGATTGGATGCCCATCTGGCCCGGAATTTGGGGGTGCTCGTCGATATTCATTTTGACGAGCTTCACCTTGCCCTTGGCGGCGCGCACCACCTTTTCCAGCACCGGCGTGAGCTGCTTGCATGGGCCGCACCACGGCGCCCAGAAATCAATCAGAACCGGCTGCCGCTTCGATTCCTCGATAACATCCTTGACGAAGCTCTGCGTGGTCGTTTCCTTGACCAGCACGTCCGCCGCCGCGGCCGTTTGCGCTTGCTGCAACATCTCCTTGATACGCCTTCCCTTTTGGGCTCGCCCGAGCCGCAATAGCCCGCTTCGCCTGATTAAATGGGAATATGCGGCCCGAATGCAATCGGCTCTTTCAGCCCGGCTGGGCGGAGACGGGCTCGATCCGGGGCTGATGCCCGGTCGCTTCGAGGAATTTGAGCAGGCCAGCGTGGGAAATCGTCGTCGTCCCGGTATTGGCCAGCGGGTGAAAGTTAAGTACGTCGTTTGCCATCATCGCCACGTCGAGAACGACGGTGACCCGGCCGGCCTTGTCGTTGATGGCCGCGAACGGGGTCACCGAGCCGGGCTCGACGCCGAGCGTTTCGCGCAGGAGTTCCGCCGCGCCGAACGAGAAACGCCCCGACGCTCCCAGCAGCCGGTGCAGCGACTTGAGCTCGATGGCCGCATCTTCCGCCGCCACCGCCAGGAACAGCGCGCCTTTCTTGTCGCGCAGGAACAGGTTCTTGGTGTGGCCGCCCGCGATCTTGCCGCGCAATGTGCGCGCTTCCTCGACCGTGAAAACCGGCGGATGGGTCACGGTGTGGTGGGCAATGCCGAGGCTATCCAAATAAGCGAAAAGCTCGTCCGGCGAGGCAGGCATCGCGGGTTTCATAGGCCGGGCAAGCGCGGTTGCAAAGCGTTTAGGTCTTTGGCATAGCTTGCCCCGCGCGGCTCATGGGCCGTTGCGTT
>CAYVPC010000069.1:0-15268 GCA_964453555.1 uncultured Hyphomicrobiales bacterium
CCCGCAAGGACTCCGCCGTCCACGTTTCTCTTTCTTCCGATTCACTTTTCAAACAACCCGGAGCCTTGCGGCTCCGTGCTCCGGCAGAGGCCGGAGCCGCCGAAACCCGAACATCCGACATGGCCACAGGTCATGGCCGGATGAATCACCGTGTAAACAGTGAGGGGCTTCGCAAACGCGCCATCGCGCCGATGAAGCAGCGGCGGCGCGTCAAGAGGGCGTATATAGTCCTCGGCTGTCAGCGTTGTCAACGGTTCGGCACTCGAAATGAACCCTGTGGATCGTCGAAAAAGCGGCAATTTTTACCGGGTTTCAGCGGTTGCGCGGGTGGCCTCGCGCGGACCGTGTACAGTTCGCCCAGATCGGCTTTTCCGATACTTTGCGCCGCACTTGGGCCACATTCCTCCGCCGTTCTTGCTTTATCGTGTCGGGGATGCCGCAATGCGGGGGAGCGCCAGCATCACTTAGACGTTCGGCCACGACGGTCTGGTCGCGTTGACCGGCCCGGCGCGGCTATCGTGCTGCGCTTTCAAGTTGAAATAACCGAGTGCGATCGCGGGTGCAGGGGACGGTGGTCTTGGACCAAGCTAGGCTGCGCGGCGCAAATCGGAGGTTCGAGGCCGAGGCCATCAGTCTCGGCAACGATCCGCCGCTTTCGGTAGATGGGGGCACCGGCGGTCTGGTCGACCGGCGCCGGTTGTCGGTGCAATGGTTTAGCGGCACGATCCTAACCGGCCTTTGCGGCGCCGCCTTGATGGGAGGCGCCGTTTTTGCGTCGCTCGACGGCGAGACCAATTTCGCCGCGGCTCCGGAACGCGTCGAGATGGCGCTGCGCGGCGCGATCGCCGGCATCGGCGGGCGCCTGACCGGAATCCATAAGACCGACCGGCTGGCCGCGATCAGCGAGCCGAGCGTCGCGCGCCAGATCCTGCGGGTGCCGATCAGCACCAAGGTGCGCGATCGCGAGCTTATTCGCACCCGATCGTTCGTGCGCGTCGCCGGCACGCTCTCGCTGACCGTCTCCGAACTTTCCGCCAACATTCCGCCCTTCAATCCGCAAAAGCTGCTTGCCGACGGCGTCGCCAACGCCGACGACGCGGCGCCGCCGGCGGCCGAGCCGGACGCCGAGGTTTCCTTCGTGATCTGCGATTTCCTGCCGGCCGGCGCCAGAGGCAAGGTGACGCCGGCGGTCTGCGACCTCAACTCGCTGTTGCCAAAGGTGAAGCCGTCGACACTCGTTTCGCTCGATGAAATCGTTGCGCGCGTGCGCGATGTGGCGAGCAAACTGCCGGCTCGATCGCCGTTGCTCGCCAACGTCGAAGCGAGCGCAACGCCCGGTCTCAAGCTCAGTTATGCGGCGGAAGGCGACACCGATCCCTATATCGGGTTCGAAGCGCGCGTCATCCCCGAAAATATCACGCTCCGTCCGAAGACCATTACCAGCAGTGACTGGAGTGAGCATATCGTCGTCGTAAAGAAGGGCGAGACGGTCGGCTCGATCCTGCGCGAACTCGGCGCCGTACCGGATGAGATCAGGCAAATCCTTGCGGTGCTGGGCGCGCGCGCGAAAGAGGGCGGCGTGAAGGAAGGACAGAAGCTTCGGGTCCTCACCGCAGCGGCCGGGCTCGGACACATGCAGCCGCAGCGCATCATCATTTCCGGCGACGGCGGAGTCGAGGCGGCGGTCGCGCTCTCGGACCACGGCACCTACGTGCCGGTCGATATCCGCAACATCGAAACGGAACTCGCCGAGACCAATCAGGACAATAGCGGCGAGGACGATGGCAGCGGCGTCCGGCTGTACCAAAGCATCTACGAAACCGCGCTGCGCAACAACGTGCCAACGCCGGCGATCGAGGAGATGATCCGCATCTACTCCTACGACGTCGATTTTCAGCGCAAGATTCAGCCGGGAGATTCCTTCGACATCCTCTATTCGGACGACGAGAACAACGACGGCAGGAACGAGGTGCGCTACGTGTCGTTGACGGTCGGCGGCGAAACCAAGCGCTATTACCATTATCAGACGGCCGACGACGGCACGTATGACTACTATGACGAGACCGGAAAGAGCGCGAAGAAGTTTCTGGTCCGCAAGCCGGTGCCCATCGGCATCATGCGCTCGGGCTTCGGCGAACGTAACCATCCGCTGCTGCACTATATGAAATCTCACACTGGCGTCGATTGGGCAGCGCCGTTCGGCACGCCGATCTTCGCCGCCGGCAACGGCGTGATCGACGAGATCGGGCTCAAAGGCGGCTACGGCAAATATGTTCGCGTCCGTCACGCCAACGGCTACCAAAGCGCCTATGGGCACATGACCGCTTTTGCCCGGGGCCTCAATGTCGGCAGCCATGTGCGCCAGGGCCAGATCATCGGCTTCGTCGGCTCGACCGGGCTGTCAACCGGCTCGCACGTCCACTATGAGATTCTAATCAACGACCGCTTCGTCGATCCGATGAAGGTCAAGCTGCCGCGCGGCCGTGTGCTTGACGGCGTCACGCTTGCGCTATTCGAGAAAAGCCGCGAACAACTCGACGCGCTCTTGGCGCACGTGCCCGGACGCGTCGCCCAGATTCGCTGACGGCCCGAGAGGATTTGCGTGGCTCAGACGGCCGCTGACGATCGCATCGAGGTGCGCTCGAGCAGGCTGTGGGCCGTCCTACACTTCAGCCTGACATGGCTGCTCATGCCGCCGCGGTTGATCGCGGACCGCCTCGGCGTTTCCACCAACATCGTGCGATTCTGGCTCACGCCGTGGCGCCGGACCGACGAGCATTTGCCGCTCTCGCATGTCGCCGAAGTCATCCACGTACGCGGCCTGATCTGGGACGCGATCAGCGTCGAGAGTTCGGGCGGGCTCAATCCGCTGCGCATCGGCGGGCTGCCGAAGTCGCAGGCGCGCTACTTCGTCGAGCACGTGCGCGAGCGACTCAACGAGAGCGCGGTCATGCCGCCGCCGCCACAATCTCGCCGTTGAACTTCAGCCCCTGTTTGCTTGCCGAGATGACGACCGCCTCGCCGTCCTTGATTTTTCCCGACAACAACAACTCGGCCAGCGGGTCCTGCACCGACTTCTGGATCACGCGCTTTAATGGCCGCGCGCCATAGGCCGGGTCCCAGCCCTTTTCGGCCAGCCACTCGCGCGCGCTTGCCTCGAGCTTGATGGCGATCTTGCGCTCCTCCAGCAGGCGCGCAAGCCGCACCATCTGGATACCGACGATTCGGGCCATGTCCGATTTCTGCAACCGGTGGAACAGAATGATTTCGTCCACCCGGTTGAGGAATTCGGGACGGAAGCTCGCGCGCACGATCGCCATCACTTGATCGCGCACCGCTTCGGTGTCCTGCCCTTCCGGCTGATTGACCAGAATCTCGGCGCCGAGGTTTGACGTCATGACGATCAAGGTATTGCGGAAATCGATAGTGTGGCCCTGGCCGTCGGTCAGGCGCCCGTCGTCGAGCACCTGGAGGAGTATATTGAAGACATCCGGGTGCGCCTTCTCGATCTCGTCGAACAACACCACCTGATAGGGCCGCCGTCGCACCGTCTCGGTGAGCGCGCCGCCTTCCTCGTAGCCGACATAGCCGGGCGGCGCGCCGATGAGCCGCGCGACCGAATGCTTCTCCATATATTCCGACATGTCGATGCGGATCAGCGCGCTCTCGTCGTCAAACAGGAATTCGGCAAGCGCCTTGGTGAGCTCGGTCTTACCGACGCCGGTCGGCCCCAGAAACATGAACGAGCCGATCGGCCGGTTCGGATCCTGCAGTCCGGCACGCGCCCGGCGCACCGCCGTCGCCACGGCCTTGACCGCGTCGGCTTGGCCGACCACGCGCTTGGCAAGCTGCCGCTCCATGTTGAGCAGCTTCTCCCGCTCGCCCTGCACCATCTTGTCGACCGGGATGCCGGTCCAGCGCGACACCACCTGGGCGATGTGCTCGGCGGTGACGGCTTTCTCGACCAGCGGCTTCCGCCCCTCGAACTTTTCCGCGTTGTCGATCTGGCTGTTGAGCTCCTTGAGCTGCTTGTCGAGATCGGACAAGCGCGTAAAGGCTTTTTCGCCCTCGCGCGCATAGTCAGCGTCGAGGTTGTCGCGTGCTTTTTCGTACTGGGCGCGTAGCGCCTCGCGCTGCTTCTTCAGATCGACGGCGCTGTGATGCTGGCCCTTCTCCGTCTGCCAGCGGGTGTTGAGATCGGCGAGCTTCTTTTCGACCTCGGCGAGGTCCTGGGCGACGCGCTTGAGCGTCTCCTTCGAGCGCTGATCGGTCTCGTTCTTGAGCGCGTTCTCTTCGATCTTCAGCCGGATCTTCTCCTGATCGAGCTTCTCGATCTCCTCCGGCTTGGATTCGGCCTGTGTCTTGAGCCGCGCCGCGGCCTCGTCGATCAGGTCGATCGCCTTGTCGGGCAGAAACCGGTTGGTAATGTAGCGGTTCGACAGCTTCGCCGCGGCGGTGATCGCCTCGTCGGTGATGCGCACGCCGTGGTGCTCTTCGTAGCGGTCTTTGAGCCCGCGCAGAATCGCGATCGTATCCTGCACCGTCGGCTCGTTGACGTAGACCGGCTGGAAGCGCCGCGCCAGCGCCGCGTCCTTCTCGACGTGCTTCTTGTATTCGTCGAGCGTGGTAGCGCCAATGCAGTGCAGTTCGCCGCGCGCCAGCGCCGGCTTGAGGAGGTTCGAGGCGTCCATCGCGCCGTCAGCCTTGCCGGCGCCGATGATGGTGTGCATCTCGTCGATGAACAGAACGATTCTGCCGTTGGACGAGGTGACCTCGTTGAGCACGGCTTTGAGCCGCTCCTCGAATTCGCCGCGGTATTTGGAGCCGGCGATCAGCGCGCCCATGTCGAGAGCCAAGAGCTGCTTGTCCTTGAGACTGTCGGGAACGGCCTTGGCGGCGATGCGCAGCGCCAGCCCCTCGACGATCGCGGTCTTGCCGACGCCCGGTTCGCCGATCAACACCGGATTGTTCTTGGTGCGCCGAGACAGCACCTGGATGGTGCGGCGGATTTCCTCGTCGCGCCCGATGACAGGATCGATTTTCTTGTCGCGGGCGGCTTGCGTCAGGTCGCGGGCATATTTTTTCAGCGCATCGTAAGCGTTTTCGGCCGAAGCGGAATCAGCGGTGCGGCCCTTGCGCAGCGCCTCGATGGCGGCGTTGAGGTTTTGCGGCGTCACACCGGCATTGGCGAGAATTTTTCCGGCCTCGTTGCCCTTCTCGAGCGCGAGCGCGAGCAGCAACCGCTCGACCGTAACAAAGCTGTCGCCAGCCTTCTCGCCGGCCTTCTCGGCGGTATCGAAGACGCGCGCGAGCGCCGGATCGAGATAGACCTGCCCGGCACCGCCGCCGGAAACTTTCGGACGCTTGGCCAGCGCCGATTCGACGGCCCACAACGCCGCGCGCGAATTGCCGCCCGAACGGTCGATAAGCCCCGCGGCAAGCCCTTCGGGATCGTAGAGTAGCACCTTAAGCAGGTGCTCGGGCGCAAATTGCTGGTGTCCCTCACGCACGGCGAGCGACTGGGCGGATTGTATGAAACCGCCGCTGCGGTCGGTGTATTTGTCAAAGTTCATTTCTTTGCCCTCGGCCTATTCCGAAAGCCCTTGCGGCGCGCGCGGAACATCGTCATGGGGGGTTAAACCGGACCTCGCCCGGCGGCCAGTCTGATCCGGAGCAATCCGGTCAAGAAAGGCCGCCAAAGCCGGCGGACCCCGAAGGCATCCGCTGATCGTAAATATGGGGAGCAAATTGCCTTGGCGAAAGACCCGTTTTGAGTGTCGGATGACGACTAATTAACAGTATGTCCGCGCACGGCTTCGATCCTTTCCCTAAGCGCCGCAACACCCACGGCTCCTACGATCACCTTGTCGCCGACGACGTAGCTTGGGGTCCCGTTGATGCCGAGCGCAGCCGCGAGCTTGCCGTCTTCGCTGATGGTGGCGACGACCTCGTCGCTGGCGACGTCATGCTCGATTTGCGTGAGGTCGAAGCCTTGATCCTTGGCCGCCGCCAGGGCCCGCTCCTTGCTCGCATGGCCGGGGCCGGTGAGCAGCTCTTGATGGAATGCGAGATACTTCAGGCCCTCGGGATCCTGCATGCGGACCGCGACGGCGATGCGGGCGGCTTCCACCGAGCCGGGCCCCAGGATCGGCAGCTCCTTGAGCACGATCTTAAGGTTCGGATCGTCCTTGATCAGGGCCAGCATGTCGGGCAACGCGCGTTTGCAGAAGCCGCAGCTATAGTCGAAGAACTCGACCAGCGTCACGTCCCCGTGCGGGTTTCCAAGCGTGACCTGATGCGGCGACGAGAACAGCACTTCCGCATTGCCGACGACCGCGGCGCTGTGATCGACAGACTTGGTATCGGTAGCGAGCCCGACCGTGCCGGGTTCAGCCTTCTTATTCGCCGATCCGTGGCGCTTGAGCACGCTGGTCATGATCTCGCCGACCGCTTCCGGGTGCTTGACCAGGTAGTCCTTGACGATCTGGCCGACTTCGTCGGGATGAGCCGCGAGATAATCCTTGACGATACCCTCGATCTCGTCGCGCGTGTCTTGCGCCCGGCTCGGGGGCGGCGCGAGCAACATCAATCCGGCCACTATGCCGCTCATCAGGATCGCAGGTTTCATGTTGCTGTCTCCATTGCCCGCTTGTTTTTCAGGTCACCGCCGCGGATTGGGCGGAGGCGTCCCGACTGGTCTTCGTATTCCCGGCGGCGGCGTAATCGGGCGGCGCGGTCCGCCGGGAACGATAACCGGCGGCGTAACACCGCCCTTGACGCAATTGCCGTTGCGATCAAGCGCCAAGCCGGGCGCGCACGGCCCCGGCGGCGATCCAACGGGCACACATGAACCGCTTGCATCGCGAAATTCGCCCTGGCCGCATGGGGACAGTCCCTTGATGCACGACATGCCGTTGTCGCTGATAAACCGGTTGTTGCAACAATTGCCGTCCGGCATGCGGGTATAGCCGGTCGCGCAAGCCGGCGTCGCCGGCGTAAGCGGTGCGCATTTCGACCGATCGGTCGCACTCACCGGCCCCGGACAGCACACGCCGGCGCTTGTTACGTTCGCGGCTGCACAGCACTTTCCTTCTCCGGTCGGAATCAGGCCTGAGCCGCAACAGCGCGGCCCGATCGGGATGAGAATGGGCGGCTGGCATTGCGCCTTGCCCGGGCCGCTCGGTACCTGTCCTTTGGCGCAGCACATCCCGGTCGATGTCATCTGGCTCGCCAGACAACAGGAATTGCCGGACGGCACATAGCCCTCGCCGCAACACGGCGAGCCGGGCGGACAGGTGTTGGTGGGCGGCGTGTTCGACGATTGGCACAGACTGTTGAGGAGCTGACCATTGCAGCAGGCCTGAACGCCGCCGGCGCCGGAGTAAACTTGGCCGCTGTTGCAACAGAAATTGCTCGGGCCGACAGCTGTCTGCCCGGACGGACAAGTTGAATTCGAGCAGGCAGCGTTGGCGGCGAGCGCGGCAACCGGGCAGCACTTGCCGTTGATTAAAACATTCGGCCGCGCGCATTCTCCGCAGGCTCCGGTCGCGACGTTGCGCGCCTCATTCGGAGGGCAACTGTTGGTCGGCGGGTTCGGCGGCGTTCCCGGTTTTCCGGGGGTGCCGGGCGGCCCTGTGCGCCGGCCCGGAGGTCCGCCGGGCGTCGTCGGAAATATTTCGATGCGCGGCGGCGGCAGCGGCTCGCAGGCACGCGCGATGGCGACATCGCCAAGGTGGCCGCGCGCGCCGCTTTCATCGAACCGGTCATCATAATCGATGAAATATGAGACAAGGGGCGGCTCGTCGTTGCGCCGCACGCGCCAGGTTTCGTTGCCCTGTAATCCGTCGACGTCAAGCGGGCCCGATTGCGCGAGCCTGGCCGCGAGCGCAGCGCTGGCGGCGGCGCGCAAATCCTCTCCCGTCGACCACATGAACCCGCCGCACGCGCCGGACATCAGGTTGCCGTCGGCGTCATAGCGGTAGCCGATGGCCACGCCGCCATTGCCGTTGCGCAGATCGTGCGGAAATCCGATTGAGTATTCGTCCGGCTGCTGCTGCCAGATCCGCCGCCCGTCCGGCATGGTTCCGGCGATTGCGTAACGCAACACCCGGCCAATCGACGGAACAGTCAGTGCGTCGAAATCGAATGCGCCGGTCGGCGTCGGCCGCTCGGCAAGAAACATCCGGCGCTGCTCGTCGAACGTGATCTTCGAAATTTCGGTGGGACCGTCGGCTGGCGGCACCGCAAGTTCGATCACGGCGTCGCTGCCGAACGAGCCGTCGGCATTGAGCCCGACCGACCAGACCTGCAAGCTGTCCGCGACCGCGTAATAAAGTCGGCGCTGGTAAACGGCCAGCCCGAAGACGCGCCGTTCGGGCGCCGCGTAATTCCAAGTGACCGGATTGCTGCTCTCGAATTGCGGGCTGGTGACGTCGAGCGGCGCTTGCGAGGTCCACGGCGCCGGCGGCAAGCCTTGCGCAGCGCGCCCGGTGTCGCCGTGGTCAAAGCGCTCCAACTCGTGGCCGTCCATGCCGAAGCGATGGATAAAGCCGGTTTCGCGATCGGCAACGAACAGCGACTGGGACGCGGGATCGTATGCCAACCCTCCAAGCGCCGCGCCGGAATTGGCTCGGCCGCCGAGCGTCACATTGGCGAACAAGCTGAGCGCGCCGGTGACGCCGTCGATCTTCCAGATCGTTCCGGGCCCGCCGTTGGGACCCCACAGGCCGGGCATGAAAGCCGCGGACGGAGCACCCACCCTGATGTGCTGCGGTTGCCCGTTCGGCCCGGGCGCGACGATCGGCAGTCCATAGGACGAGGTCGCCGCCACGTAGATGTCGGGCGGCGAACGATCGTCAAGCGCAACGCCGAACACCTGCCCGATCACGGCGGCGCTGTAGGTGAAAGGCTTGGGCGCGGCGACCAACTGCGCGGCCGGCGGTCCGCCCATATGTTGCAAATCGACGACGCGCAGTGATGCGCCGTTGCGGTCGATGAACGTCGTCAGGCCCGGATCGAAGCCCGGCGCGATCTCGATCGGCGGTAACGCGCCAGAGAAACCGGTCACAGCCGCGTTGCCGAGTGCCACGACCGGATTCGGAACTTGCTGGGCGTCAGCGTCGCCAAGCGACGCGGCGAGGCCCGCGCAAACAGCTATCGCAGGCCAAAATCGTTTTCCGCCGCGAAGCCGCCAAGTCCGGAGATGATTTTTGAGCCCCGCTGCCATCGCGCGCCTATTGGGCCGGCGGATAGGGAGCACAGGTCCCGTTCGCCAGATCGGGTTGCATTCCCGCCGGGCAGCAAATGCCGCACGAACTCACCTGATCGGGATTGCAGCAAACGCCGTCCGGCGTCCTCACCTCGTTCGCCGTGCAAGCCGCTACACACTTTTGGCCGAGCGCGACCTGGCCTTGCGGACAAACCGGCCCCGTCAGCGACGGCGGGCACGCCTCACCTTCCGGATTGAGCGAGGTTTTGATCGGCGGTTGCGCGGGCTGGCCGTTCGGGCAGACACAGACATATTGGCCGGCGCCTGAATTCGACGCGAGCGTCGTACCGGAAGGACATTGGCACATAAAGAACTGGCAATTCGGATCGTCGACGATGTTCGGCCACTGCGCGTAGTTACCGGCCGTGACCCAAACACCGTACATCGGCGCCGGGCAAATGCATGACTCGACCGAGATCGTGCCGGACGCGTCGGCGCCGAGCGTCGAGCTGATGATGGTGCCGTTCGGACCATTATTCTGCGTCACTGGCGGGGCATCGTCACCCGCCGGACATTTGAAGATGACGTTGCCGAGATTGGGGTTGCACGCGCCGGTATTGCTGCACGGATTCTGCGTGCAATTGGTCGGCACGTTGTCGATCGAGCCGCTGCATGAGCCGAACAGCCCGGGATCGGCCTGATGCACGAGATTTTGCAAATCGCACAGCGCGTCGGTGACGCAGGCGCCAACATCGCCGCCGACCTGCGTGATGTCGTTCGAAAGCCCGCAGGCGCATTGCACCACCGCCATGGCATCGGCGGCGCTGCTCATCGCGTCCAATATTGACGACAGGAAGCTCGCATCGACGCCGAGATTGCCAAGCTGGGTGACCAGGCTGTTGCCGTCGCCCTGAAGATTGGTCAGCTGGTTCTGCGCGTTCTGGACCGCTTGGCAGAATTGCTGGCTTTGGGAGACGCCAGCCATGACGCCGGCAGCAAGCCCGACCGGCGCCCACAACGCCGGATCGGACGTGACGCCCGCGCAATTGCTCGACGAGATCGTACTGAGCGTGTTTTGCAGCGCGTTCCAGATATCGTTGACGTCGCAACTGCCGCCGGCCCGCGCCTGCGTTGACGGCATCAACGCTGCCGCCGCGACCAACGCCGCGCTCAAAACCACTGCAATGCGCCGCCCTGACACCATGGGACAGCCGTGAGATTGCAAGGTTGCGGGATACCGCCCGGTTCCGGCCGGAACGGTACGCTCAAGTCTTGATTACGCGCAATGTGCGGGGTCGGATCATGCGCGCGCTATTGCACGACCCGACCGGCGCAAGCGCTGCTGCCATATGCCTAATTTTCCAAGGGAAATCCCCGCGGTAAGGCTGCATTAACCGCAGCCGCCCTAATCTTCCCCACGCGCGCTCGGTCGCGGGGACGAAAATGGGCGAACGCCGCGGAACCAGACGGCAAAAGAGCTTCCTGCGCGGCTTTGTCTATTTCGACAAACGGCGCGGAGTGATGAGCTGCCTCGTGCGCGACCTGTCGGATGACGGCGCCCGCATCATCTTTTCCGAAGGCGTGACCATTCCCGAAGCGATCAATCTGCACATTCCGCAACGGGACAAGACCTTCCGCGCCAAGGTGACGTGGCGGCGCGGCGACGAGATCGGGCTCGCTTTGATAGCCGCCGAGGAAGTCGCGGCGAGCTCGCAGGAGAGCGAACTGATCCAGCGGGTCGCGCAGCTCGAAACCGAAATCGCCGCGCTCAAGCGGACCATCAAGCAGCTCAAGCGCGAAAGCTCGGGCGAAGGCGAAATCGAAGCGGCCTGACACCGCCGCTTCGCCGTTCAACCATCAGCCGAACATCCGCTCGCCCTGCAGATCGACGATCTGCCGCGCCTTGCCGATGGTGAAGGTCACCGCGTCATCGTACGAAGCAAACGCATCGGCGCGGACGAAGCGATGCTCCTTGCGCACGCCGCCGATCTCGCGCTCGATCGTTCCGGCGGTCTGATACTGGCCCTCGTTCTTGTAGGGCGCCGGGCGAATAACGTAGCCCTTATACTCGACCGGCGCTGTGGTTTTCTCGGCCGCAGCGCCGGGCAGCTGGCCGAACAGCGCGCTGAGAAACGACATGAGAAGTTCCCCAAAGTAAATGCTGCTCGCGGGCTGACTGCCACTGTAGCACGTTTCGTGTCATCATCGGCCGTCGTTATGAGCGACGACGATCCACGCTGATTGTCCGAGTGTCGCGAATGGCGAATTTGCCGCCCCCGCGCAGCTATGATGTTTATTTCTCCGCACCGGGCGGCTCGCGGTTCTTTTCGCGCAATCCCAACCACGGCATCGCCGTCGCCGACAGCGGTATCACCTGGACTGCCGACGGCCGCACCAGCGAAGCACCATTCGCCGACATCGTGAGCGTCCACCTGCAAACCGCCACGCTGGGGAACGCCGAGCGGATGATCGACCAGTGCCGGATCGAGTTCGTCAACGGCACGGCGCTTGTCGTGTCCAATGCCTCCTCCAGCGGACTGCCGGATCAGGCGCAGACGCCGCCCTACCGGGATTTTGTCCGCGATCTGCATGCCCATCTGGCGGCACACACCGATGGCGCGATCCATTTCAGCGCGGGCATGGCGCAATGGCGGTACAACGGGTTGCTGGTGACGATGATTATCGCCGGTCTGTTTTTTGTCGCCGCTCCCCTGCTGCTCGTCGCCTTTACCGGCGATCTGTACGGCCTCATCATCGCGGCCGGCGGCGCGTCGCTCTCCTGGCCGTTCATCGAACTGCTGAGAAATAACGCGCCGCGCGATTACCGGCCGGACCAGCTGCCCGACGAATTGCTGTCTTGATCTCGCCGCCGATCGAGGCAATCGCTAGGAGGCCGCTGCGGCGGCGGCCGACGTCGCCGGCGCGCCCGCCGTGGCTCTGCGCGACTGATAATCGAGCCGCAGCGTCAAACAGCAGGCCGAGCCGCCGCTGCGGCGGAAGATATCGAGCGGCGTTTCGACCGTCGTATAGCTGCGGTCCGCGAGCTTGCGCTTGAGCGCAGCGCTCGCGCTCGAAAGAACGATAGTGCGACCGACACACACGGCATTGGCAGCAAAGCGCGCGGCGTCGGCGCGCGACAGCACAATCCGGTCGGCCGGCGCGACCTGCGCGTGGATCGCTTTGCGCGCAGCTTCGGTGAACGCGCCCGGATAATACATGACGCCGCCGCAAGGCAGCGCGCAAAAGGCGGTGTCGAGATGGTAGAAGCTCGGATCGGCGAGCGGCAGCGTCACGCAGCGCACGCCGAAGCTTCGCTCCAGCACGCTCGCCGCGGCCACATCGGAGCGAAAGCCGCAGCCCATCCATAAAAGCCCGCGATGGCGGTCGAAAATGCAGTCGCCGGCGCCTTCCAGCATGACGCTTGCCGGCAGCGTTTCGACGGCGTCGAGCAGCGCGCGCGCCTTGAGCGCGGCAAACGCGGCCGCGAACAATGGCTCCTCGGCCTGCCGCTCGCCATGCCGGAAACGCGCCAGCACGGCCTTGCGGTCGAGCACCACGGCGGCATTGGCGGTGAAGACGAGATCGGGAAGCCCGGGCTCAGGCTCGAGCGTCTCGATCGCGGCGCCGACGGCGGCGAGCGCGCGGTGAAGCCCCGCCCATTGCGTCTGCGCCTGTTCGTGCAAGGCCGCCCCGCCATCGGCCCAGGCTTGCGGGTCCATCCAGGGATTGATGCTGTAAGTGACCGCGAAATGCCGCGGCGGGCACATCAGGAAGCGGGGCTGCGAAGTCGGACCGAACGTCGCGTGGAGGTTCATGTCTCTGCGGAAGCGTCCTGTATGGGGCGGCACTTCGGCGAATCACTATGCCGAAGAAAACTTACCACCGGATGACCAAAGTGGCGCGCGGCGTTGCGCGTTAGGCTTAATCCGCGCGCCGCATTTTTTCCGCGCCTGTGCACAAATCGGAACTTCTGCGCCGCGTGCAAGATGGCGGTAGCGAAAAAAAGGCCGCCGGCAAACACGACGCTCGCCGGCGGCAGAGTCATTCAAGCCGGGTGACGGCGGTGACGCTTCGCGCGCGCTTGTCCGGCGCCGGCGCCTAGTATGACGCCTCCTGCACGCGCGGCGCGCTATAGCCGCGGGCATAAAGCGCGACCGCGAGGTTTTCGTTGCCATGCGCGGCGCGATAGGCGCCGGCGAGATAGCGTACCGCGTAGGTCATGTTGGTGTCGGCATCGAGCAGCCCCTCCGCCGAACCGCGATAGCCCATGGCGCGCGCGGTGCCGAGCCGGATCTGCATCAGCCCGTAATTGCCGGCGCTTACCACGCGCGGATTGTAGCGGCTCTCGCGCATGATCACGCGATGCACGAGCGAGGCCGGCACGCCGTTAGCGTTGGCGTGCTGCTCGACCATGGCCTCGAACTGCGAACGCGGCTCCGAAACGCCGCCGGCGAGCGCCGGTTGCGCAAGCAAGACGACGCCGACGGCCAACGTCACCCAATGCAGAATTCGTAACATCAATTGCACTCCATTTCTGTTTCAGGGAAAGCCCTCGCGGTTTCAGTTTCAGGGAAAGCCCTCGCCGTTGCGGCCCTTGTCACGGGCAAATCCGGCGAAGGTCCGGCGGTAACATGCGCCTCACGCGGCCATGTCGTGATCGGGGAACTAAAGGCGGCGCGCCGGAGCCGGCCGCGCGAATGCCTTCCGAAAAAGACTCGTTACGAATAAAATGCCCGTTGTCCGTCCGAATAATCGCGCGCGCGGGGTGAATTGGCGGATTGTGCGCTAAACGCGGCGTTAACCTGCGGGCCGGGCGGAGGCTGCGGCACATTGCCAATCCGGGCGGGCTGCCTATATAATGTGCCGCATATTCGCGATTGAGCTGACTTGCCGTCTCGCCCAAAAACGGGCCTTTCCCAAGAACACGCAAAATCCGGATTTGGACCGCACGAATGGTTTGTGCGGCCACAAAACGCATGAAGCGTTTTTCTTAAGGAGGCCATCATGGCTACAGGTACCGTCAAGTTCTTCAACGCCCAGAAGGGCTATGGTTTTATCGTGCAGGACGCGGGCGGCCCCGATGTGTTCGTTCACATCTCGGCGGTCGAGCGCGCCGGCATGTCGAACCTCAACGAGGGGCAAAAACTGTCCTTCGACATCGAGCCCGACCGCCGCAGCGGCAAATCGGCCGCGACCAATCTGCAGTCGGTCTGACGCTCGCTTATGTCTGTAATACCGGCGCCATAAAGGCGCCGGTATTTTCGTCTTTGTCGCGCGTCGAAGCATGATCCCGAAAGTAGATCGGTTTTCGGATAAAGATCATGCGCCAACAAAAGCATGATCCCGAAAAGTGGATACCGGTTCTCGGATAAAGATCATGCGCAATCAAAAAGAGGCCGTATCATGCCGCGCAAGCCGGGACTGAATTCCGAATTCGTCATGTTCGACGTCGTCTACGAGGACGGCACGCAGCGCTCGAACCGCAAGGTGCCGCGCGCGCTGACCGGCGGCATCGAAGGCGACAAGCCGGCCTACGGTTTCCTGATCGAGCAAGACCGCGACATCGCCGAAAAGTCCGGCCGGCCACTCGCCAAGATCAAAAGCATCGCGCGCTCGGGCACCAAGAAGAAAGAGCGCGACTACGGCGAGCGCCACTTCGGCTGATTAAGCCGCTCTTCCCCTTCACTCCATTGTCTTCATCCTGAGGTGCGCGCCGAAAGGCGCCTCGAAGGATGCTACCCTGAACGAACGGCAAGCAGATGAGCAAGCCTGACATTACATCTAAGAAGAAGTCGGCCGTGATAGAGCCGGGCACCCGCCGTTTAGGGGTAGAAGCTGCGCCCGAAAATCCGTTCGTTGCATTCAGCGAATGGGCGAGCGCGGCCGATGAAATGGCGTATTTGCAACTCGCACTGCAGATGGATCCCCGGGTCAAGCCCGGGCATGACGATTTGGATTAGTTGTCCAGGAACGAGCGCAGTTTGCGCGAGCGGCTCGGATGCTTGAGCTTCCGCAGCGCCTTGGCCTCGATCTGGCGGATGCGCTCGCGGGTCACCGAGA
>CAYVPC010000070.1:0-15189 GCA_964453555.1 uncultured Hyphomicrobiales bacterium
CGTGGGTGAGACCCTGGTTCTTGAACTCGCGATAGAAAGCGACGACAGAGTCGCCGACCACGTTCGAGAGAACGACATCGCAGCCCGAACTCTTGATCTTGTTGACCATCGAACCCCACTCGGAGTCACCGAGTTCGAGGTATTCGTCGGCGATCCACTCGCCCCCGCTCTTCTCGATCAAGATCTTAGAGACCTTGGCCATTTCGCGCGGGTAGATGTAGTTGGAGCCGACGATGAAGAACTTCTTCTTGCCGAGGGTCTTGATGACCCACGGAATGAAATTGGAAAGCTGCTGATTGGGAACGGCGCCGGTGTAAACGACGTTCTTCGAGCATTCGAAGCCTTCGTAGTAGGTCGGATAGAAATAGAGATTGTTGCGCTTCTCAAAAACCGGCAGAACGGCCTTGCGGCTCGCCGACGTATAGGAGCCGAACACCGTCGGCACGCGGTCCTGAATGACGAGCTTGGAGGCCTTCTCATTGTAGGTCTTGGGATCCGAGGCGCCGTCCTCGATGATGGCTTCGATTTTCATCCCCTTCACGCCACCGACGGCGTTGATCTCGGAGATCGCCATCATCGTCGCATCGGCCAGCGATTTCTCGATGATCGATAGTCCGCCAGTGAGCGAGAATAAAACGCCGACATGAATAGCGTCGGCCCCTTGCGCGGAACGGATGAAGAAGTCGGGTGTCGCCAGCGCGCCGGCAGCGCCCACCAAACCCGTCGTTTTTAGGAACTTTCGCCGATCTATTGCCATGACACAAATCTCCGCTGTTGATGTCGCGAACAACGCAAACCACACGCTGGCGCGCCGGCGTCGCACCAGTTAACAACGCTCCTCCCGCGCCGAAATTGGATTTCGGCAGCGCGTTTTTTGTGAAGTGGTCGACAGCTTTCCCGGCGACTGCCGCCGTACAAAACAAAGAAGCCCGACGGGGCCTAAGGCCCCCCCGGGCTACCTAGCCTTGCCGGTCCAACACCATTGGTGGCCGACGACGCGCTGCAGGCAAGCTGCAGCTTCAAAAGCTAAACACCTTTCGGACGTGATTGCAAGAGCTCGTTTGCGTTGATGATTGCGATCGCCATTTCCTCCATGGTGATGCGTTTCGCCATCGCTTGTTGCCGCAAAGTTTGGTGCGCAATCTCCTCGCTTGCCGCCTGTTTTTCCATCAGAATTGATTTGGCCTTCTGAATATTTTGAATACCGGACAATTTTCGTTCAGCTTTGCGCAATCGCTTCACGGTCTCGCGGCGTTCCATCCACAAGTTACGCGCCATCATAAGATTGGTGAGCAACCCGAACGGTCTAATCGGCCGTTCGATGACTGCTAGCGCTCCGGATTCGAGAACGAGTTGCAACGTCGACGGGCTTTCGTATCCAACAACCGCTATCAAGGTTGGCTTTTGGTCGTGCTGACCGCGCAAAAGCCGAAGCAGGTCGACTCTGCTTTCGTAATCGATGGTGAGGAGGACGATATCGGCCGTCGGCGAGAAGACTTCCGGGATCGGCCATTGGGCTTCGACTGTGCAGCCTATCCGGCGCAGGTGCTCCACGAGTTCGACGCCTTCATCGTCGGGCTGATGGATCACTTGCACACGCAGACCACGAAGATCCCGCAAGATGCGGACAGCCAATACATCCTCCGCTCAGGCGTGGATCTGCTGCGGGTGATCCGCTGACCAGTCATCGAGGCTCATGACGACGCAATACGGATCCGGTTTAACGCGAACACCGGGGTTCCAAACTATCTGGAAAGCCCCTTTTGCATCGAGTTTCGCGACGCGCGGCCACAGGTAGGTGTGATTGTTGTTTGCATCGATCCGCACGCGTCCCTGCGGGGCGTCGAACTCCGCATCTCGCACCGCAGGCAGAAGCTGTTCGGGATCGTCAGTGCCCGCTCGTGCCAGCGCGGCAGCCGCGAGATGAACCTGAAAATAGGCCGCTTCCGCGCCGGCGGTGATCGGTGCATTTGCCCCGTAACGCAACTTGTACGCACTAATGAATCGTCGAGCAGCAGGTGTCGCGAGGGCTTCGAAGAAGGGTGCAGCGGTAATGTGCCCTTCAGCGACCTCGGGCGTCATCTCGGCTACTTCCGCTTCGCTTGTCGTCAAGCTGGCAATCGGCATCTTGTTTGGGTCAAATCCCGCGCGCCAATACGTCTCGTAGAAGATTGCCGTCGACTGACCCACGACCGTCGAAAACACGACATCCGGCTTTAGTTGCGCAATCTTGCTGATGGCCTTGTCGAAATCCTTCGATTTTGCGTCGAGCGGCGCGTAAAGCTCGTCCAGAACCTTGCCCTTAGACTGGCTGATAAAGTCCGTCATCACCCGATTGGATTCATAAGGATAAATATAATTGGATCCGACGAGAACAAACCGGTTGCCGTAATGTTGAAGCAAGAATTTAGCAAGTTGCAGCGAATTCTGGTTCGGCGCGGCTCCCGTGTAGATACAATGCAGCGAATATTCGAAGCCCTCATAAAGTGTGGGATAAAACAGTAAGCCGCGGAAGGCCTCGACGACCGGAAGCACTGCCTTGCGTGTGCTCGACATGTAGCAGCCGAAGATAAGCCGCACCCGGTTGACGGTCAGAAGTTTTTCAGCCAGCGCTCTGAATTGCTTGGGATCGGACGCAGGATCATAGATTTCTGGCTCGATCGGTCGGCCAAGAATCCCGCCGGCTTTGTTGATTTCGTCGATAGCGAGCAGCGTACCATTGAGCTGCGAACGCTCGATTGCAGCCGTAACCCCGGTCTGCGAAAACAGAATGCCAACACGCCAAGTCATTTCATTCTTTCCATATGCCCAACTATACTTGCGTGGTGAGGGCCGATCCAGCGTTGTTGAGTCAACAGTTGCAGACGTTCCGCGCTGACGCAACTCCACATGAAAGCGTAACCTCCCAAATCAACGTCGCGCGCCATTGCTTAGGCTGCACCCCTGAAGATGCCAAAGCCTCCGGTCTAGGCGGGGGATCACTCCCCTTTGGGTGGAGGCGGATCATTGGAGGAGTAGGACCGCCTCGCGGCTGCGCGGATAATGATAGATTATAAAATGTCGGCGGAGCCTTGCGCCAGCAGTCGCGCACCGATCGAGGGGTAATTCGCTGTTATGTGCCGCCACGGAATGAGGTTAGAACTTGATCATGTCGATTGCAGTCAACGTCGTTTTCGACGAGATCAAAGACGCGTTGGCGAGCGTATAGGCTGCGCTCAGTTCGGCGTAGGGGTCGAGTGCTGACATACCGTCGATAGGCACGATCACGTTCATGCCCCGTAGAGCCGCGCCCGCCGCCCGCGCTGGCCATAAACTGACAAAGCACTGAGCGGGAAGGGGATTTTGATTCGACGTTACGGAATGGTTTGGAGGTAGAAAAAGAGCGGGCGCGGTTTGGCAAGATTAATTTAGCGTGGTTTGGCAAGGCAATTTTTTTGGTCCTGGACCAATAGCTAAGATCACCTCGCCGGTGAATTTGTGGGCGGACAACCGTTTCGATCGACGCAGACAAGGGACATGTGCTGGCGCGCCGATTAAGAGCCGATCGCGGCTTCGTTGACGCCCGCGTTTCGGCGGTTGGCGCCGAGCAGATTCCGCCGCGCATTGATATGCTCTGCCAGGTATTCCGCGTCGCGAGTGACGCCGGAGAAGCGTCCTGAACCCCAAGTGTAGAGCCAAGGCAATCCGAGAAAATATGCGCCCGGAACCGGTGTCACGCCCCGCAAGTGACTGGGGTGGCCGCGGCCGTTGAACAACGGCAGGTCGATCCAGCTGTAGTCGGTGCGAAAACCGATGCACCAAATAACCGAGGTGATACCGGCTGAGCGGAAGTCGAGTTGCCGGCGTTCCTGCGCTGGCGACCATATCGGCCGGTAGCGCGCCTCCTCAGGAGCTGCGATGGCGTTCTTGGCGATGTAGCCATCGATGCTGTTTTTGATGCTCTCCGAGACTTGATCGGCCTGATCGAGGCAGAGCACGAGATCATCCGCCACCATCAACTGATCTCCGGCGATATCCAAAAGCCGCCCATACAGCTCCATGCCTTCGCGGGCGCGCTGGCGTAAGTCGATGTCGCGCCCGCCGTCGCGCCCGGTCACATAGTGATTGGTCTTGTCACGCACCCCTTCCCGCAGCGGGTGCTCGTGCACTGGCAGGTCGTAATAACCCATCAGATGCAGCCACTCGACCACATCCTTGCCGCGATAACGGCGTGCGACGCGGGGGGCGTCTCCCACGCAGAGGTAAACCTTACGGCCGGCAATATGCAGATCCTCTGCGATCTGACAGCCGGATTGGCCGCTACCGACGACCAGGACCGCGCCCTCGGGCAGCGCCTGCGGATTGCGATAGAGCGACGAATGGATTTGCAGGAT
The DNA here is from genome assembly GCA_964453555.1 of uncultured Hyphomicrobiales bacterium. Classification (GTDB taxonomy): domain Bacteria; phylum Pseudomonadota; class Alphaproteobacteria; order Rhizobiales; family Xanthobacteraceae; genus BOG-931. Next base: position 4,374 of record CAYVPC010000070.1, read on the forward strand.
GTCGGCCGGCAAGCGTTCGGCGCAGCGCGGAATGACGGGGATCTGATAGCCGCCGGCTGCGATCACGACCTGCTCGGCGAAATGCACGCCGTCGGACGCGTCGAGCATGAATCCGTGCTGCGCATCACCGCGCAAATGACGGACCGCGACGCCTTCCAGCAGCGGCGGGCCGAAAGAAGCGACAAAGGCGTCGATATAGGCGACGATTTCTTCGCGCAGCATGAAGCCGTGCGGGTCGGGACCACTGTACGGAAACCCCGGCAACTGGCACTGCCAGTTCGGCGTCACCAGGCAAAATGAATCCCAGCGTTCGGCCCGCCAGGCGTGGCCAGCGCGCTCCTTTTCGAACACCACGTGGTCGATGCCGCTCTGTTTGAGATGCCAGCTGATCGAAAGTCCGGCCTGGCCGCCGCCGATTACTGCGACCGAGTGGCGTACAACGGGCGCGAGCTTGTTCATGCCGGCGCACTCATTCTTCGAAGCTTTCGACTGTCACGCGCGCCCCGGGCAGGCGCGAAAACGTTTTGGCCGCCGTCTCGATCCTCGCTAGCTGCGCCATCGCGCGCGAACAGGATCGGCCGTATTTGGCTTCCACCCGCTCGCTGGCAATGTTGAGCGCCGCGCGGCTTCTCTGCACGAAATCGGTGAGCGCGTAGCTCTCGCCCGGCGAGAAGAAGTCCTTGATCACCAGTGAGGGCGAATAGCAGGCCTCAGCGGCGCCGTCCGGCCAGCGGATGCGAAAACGCATTTCAGGCATGAGCCGGCTCTCGCAATTTTTCGTAGCCAGCCAGGTGAGCACGGGCCGTATTCATCCAGTCATGCCGCGCCGCGACTTGCGCTCCGCGCGCAATCAGTTCCGGCCGGAGGTCAACGTCAAGCGAGCGGACTATGCCGTCGGCGATCGAAGCGACGTCGAACGGATCGCACCACAGCACGTCATCCGGACCGAGATATTCGGTAAACGGCGCGATGCGCGAGGCGACGACAGGGACGCCGCTCGCCATCGCCTCCAGCACCACGAGACCAAAGCCCTCGTTGATCGACGGACATACCAGCGAAGTCGCCGCGCGATAGAGCGCGGGCATCAATTTCTGCCGCAACGGACCGGTCTGAATCACCGCCGCGGCCGAGGCCCCGGCATGGGTCAGCATTCCGGCAAAGCGGGCCTGATAGGCACCATGGTCGAGCAACGAGGCGCCACCGGCAATAACCAGCCGGGCCGACGGGTGATGCAACCAAACGCTCTGGAACGCCTGCAGCAGCCGCAGCGTATTCTTGCGTTCCTCGATGCCGCCAAGCGCCAGGAATACCGCCGCGCCGCCCGGCAAGTTCAGGCCTTCTCGCAACTCGGTGTCGGTCGCATCGGGCACCGACGAGAAGCGTTTTCGATCAATGCCGTTGCCGACGTAATGCGCTTCGCGGCCAAGTTCGCGGGCGATCCAGTCACGCCACAGCCGGCCGACCACCCAAAGCTGATCGGCCTGCCTGATCGCACGCATTTGCAGGTTACATAGCCGCTGGTCGGCAAAGATATCTATGTGATGGACGGTGCGGGCAAAGCCGGAAATCAATCCGCGCTCTTTCATTGTCGCTAGGGCATTTGCCGAAATGCCGTCTTGCGCATGCCAGATATCGAACCGCCGATTTTCGGCGCACTCGAAATAACGCAGATAATCGGCGATGCGCGTTTCGACCATTGCGGTCACGTCCCGGCCTGCGGGCGTAGCCGGAACACATTCAGTCCGGCAGAGGGTGACGCGAAAAAATCCGGCCCGGTTCGCATCGGGGGCGAGAACCGTCGCATCCAGACCGAGAAGGGTCAGCGCGTCGCCCAGCTCAAGAGCATGCACCACGCCGCCGCGCGGATTGGTCGAATGGGCGAGGATAGCGATGCGCGGCCGGGTCATGCCGGCACCCGCGGCTGAGCGCAGCCTATGAAAGGCTCCTGCGCGAAATCCCACAACGTCTCAGCGCTCTCGCCTGCCTGCATGATCGCCAGCGGATTGGTGGTGAATTCGCCGATGTCGGATGCCGCAAGACCGCGGCCACGGAAGCGCGCCAGCACGGCCGGAACGTTGGCGGGTGGCACCGCCAGAATGAATCCATAGCTCGGAAACGTCAGCAGCCAGCGTTCCAGCGGCGCGCCCTCCGGCCGCGGCACGCGGCCGACATCGATCATCACGCCCACGCGTGAGCACTCGGCCAACATCATCGCCGTACCGGCGAGCCCGCCCTGCGATATGTCCTTGGCCGCGGCGGCAAGACCCGATTCCGCGATCGACGGCAATACGTCCAGGTCGGCCTTGAGGCGCGCTGGCGGCGCGTTGGTGGCGGCTTCCCAGTTTGAGAATGGTTCGCGATAGCGGCCGCGCAAATCGATCGCCGCCACCAGACGGTGCCCGGGCCGCGCATCGAATGACGTCAACAGTTGCTTCGCGCGGCCGAGGATGGCGACCGAAAGCTGACCGCGATCGGTGCGGGTGTTGGTGTGGCCGCCGACGATCGGCACGCCATACGTCTCCGAGGCGGCGCGTAAGCCGTCCAAGAGCGGCTTTGCCTCGGCGTCACTGGCGGCCCAGATCGCGTCAACGACGGCAAGAGGCCGGCCGCCCATGGCGGCGACATCCGAAACGTTGACCATCACGCCGCACCAGCCCGCGAACCACGTGTCGCGCTCCACGAACTCGTTCATGAAGCCTTCGATCGCAAGCAGCAGATAGCCGTCGCCGTCCGGGATGGCCGCACAGTCGTCGCCGACGGGGATGGCGGATTCGGCTGAAAGCGCCAGCCGGCCCGCAATCGCGGCGATGTCGCCTTTGGCGGCGATACTGCGGCTTCCCCGCACTTTGGCGGCAACGTGGCTGAGCGCGACGGTGCCGAGCATCAGGCGGCCTTCGGTAGCGACAGAATTCCGGTTTCGGCGTCGGCGATCGGCGGATAGTGGCGCAAATCCGCACGCATGAAATGGTGCGGACGGCCGTGCAGGACAATTTCCTCGATGGTGTCCCAGTTAAGCCGACGAAACAGCGGTGCATTCTGCGATTGCACATGCGCGTAGAAGCGGCGGCACCCGCGCGCATGCGCCGACGACACCGCAAGCCGGATCAGCGACGTGCCGAGCGCCGAAATTTTTCGGTATTCGGCGGCGACGGCGAGCCGCGAGCCCCACCAGATACCGGGCTCGACCTCGTGAATGCGCACGGTGCCGACGACTTCCTGGGTCGCCACGGCATAGGAGGAAAGCGCGACAATCGGAATGGCCACCTGGTCGATCGCGTCGCGGTCGTCACCGGCGAATATTTTCTGCTCCTCGCAGAATACGCGGCGGCGGAGAGCGGCGGCTTCACGGTATTCCCACGCTTCGGTCGCGAATTTCACGCGATATTCCGCTGGCAGAAAGTCGGGAAATGTCTCGAAGATCATACGCGTGCCTCCCGCTCGTAGGTCGACAACGCCGAGCACGCTCCACAGCGCCCGCAGCCGGCCTTGATGTCGGTCGCTTGCAAGCCAGCGCTGCGCAACATCCGGGCGAGCGGATCGAGGATGGCATGCATAAATGCGGGCGGCGGCGGCGGATGACTTTCCAACGGCGTGCCGGAAATCGGCACGAACGGAACGACAAAGGGATAGACGCCGAGTGCAATCAGATTGTCGCAGGTCGCGAGGATGTCGTCCTTTTCGTCGCCAAGGCCGGCCAGGATATAGGTAGAGACTTGGCCACGCCCGAAGACCGGCACGGCCGCAGCAAAAGCTTCGAAATAGCGATCGATGGACACTTGCGCCTTGCCAGGCATCACCCGTGCGCGGACCTCTGGCGTTACCGCCTCGAGGTGCATGCCAAGGGTGTCAATGCCAGCATTCCGCATGCGGGCGAACCAGACATTGTCGTCGGGGGGCTCGCATTGCCCTTGGATCGGCAGATCGATGGCCCGCTTTATGGCGCGCGCGCTCTCGGCAAGGATCGCTGCGCCGCGGTCGCGATCGGGCGGCGTACCGGTGGTCATGACCATGTGTTTGACGCCATCGAGCTCGACGGCGGCGCGCGCCACTTCCGCCAGCTGCTCCGGCGTCTTGCGCTCGACGGTCCGGCCGGCGGCGAGCGATTGCCCGATGGCGCAGAACTGGCAGGTCTTGGTCCGGCTCTGATAGCGGATGCAGGTCTGCAACACGGTTGTCGCCAGAACGTCGCGGCTGTGCAACACCGCGATCTTCCAATACGGAACTCCGTCGGCGGTACTTCGATCGTAGAAACGCGGCCGCGTCGGAAAACTTATGCTGCCGAGCGAAATTCCATCTCGGCTGATCGTGCTGCGTCCCAGCGCATCCGGCTTGTCGACCACATACGGACTGGCGAAGGCCGGCGCGGTATGCACCGGCACCATCACGGTCATACCGTCGATGGTCAGCGCCTTGTGGTCGGACGGCCCGGCACCGCCGCGGCGACTTTCGTGGCCGGCCTTCGGATCAACGAGCCGAACCCCGCAGGACTGCAACTCGTTGATCAGTTGCGCGGTCGGCATCGGCTTGGGCGTCGTCAGCTTCATCGGACGTACTCCCATGGGTTAGTTCAGGAATCGGGGCTACTCCGGGCGTCGGCTGGGTCTCCATGGCGTGCGCTGGGCGATTATCGAGAACCAGATGCAGCAGTTCCGGGCGGGCGTAATGGCCGACCGAATCCATCATCCGCTTGCGCTTGACGATTAGGTCGAGATCGAGGTCGGCGACCAGCATTCCTTCGCCTTGCGTCAGCGGCGGCACCACATGCGCGCCTTCCGGTGAAATGATCGCCGTGAAGCAGCCGCCGCGCAGCGCTTTACGTAGTTTCTCGTCCGGTGAAATTCTTGCGATCTGGTCATCGGTCAGCCAGCCGGTGGAGTTAACGACGAAACATCCGCTTTCGAGCGCATGGTGGCGGATGGTCACTTCCATCTGCTCGGCGAAAATCGGCCCGACCATCGAGCCGGGAAATTGCGCAACGTGGATTTCCTCGTGCTGCGCCATCAGCGCGTAGCGGGCGAGCGGATTGTAATGCTCCCAGCAGGCAAGCGCGCCGATCCGGCCGACGGCAGTATCGACCACCTTGAGGCCCGAGCCGTCGCCCTGCCCCCAGATCATCCGCTCATGGAAAGTTGGTGTGATTTTGCGGCGCTTGAGAACAAGCTGCCCGTCCGCGTCGAATACGAGCTGCGTGTTATAAAGCGAGCCGTGATCGCGCTCGTTAACGCCGAGCGCAACCACGATCGCATGCCGCTTTGCCACGGCCGCGACCGCTTCAGTCTCCGGTCCCGACACGACCACCGCGTTTTCATAGAGGCGGATGTGCTCCGCGCCAGTGAGCACAGGCGGGTGCACAAAGGAGAAATACGGGTACCACGGCACGAAAGTTTCGGGAAAGACGACGAGCCGCGCGCCTTTGCCCGCGGCCTCGCCGATCGCGGCAACCACCTTCGCTACCGTGCCGCCGGACGTTTCGAGGTCCGGCGCCAACTGCACCGCGGCGACGCGAACCGAAGTCTTCTGCGTCATGCCGATGTTGCTCCGAATACACTCGCGGTTTTGCGCCTCAAACGGTCCAGGTGTTCAAAACGAACGCGTTATCCCGGCGATGCAGGAGAATAAGATCGAGCACGTCGAGCGGACTGATCGGGCGGATGCCCGGCAGCAGCGAAGGCTCGCCGTGGCCGTAGAGCATCTGCAGTGCGAACCGGCAGCAATAAATCTCCCCGCCTTCGCTCATGAATTTGGTCAGTTGATTGGCGAAGTTCTGCGCGCCGGGGAAGGGCTCGTCCCCGAGTTTCGGAAATCCGCGCTGAACGCCGAGCGTAACTCCGGGCCCATAGAGGAGTATGGTGGTTTTGAAGCCTTTGCGATGGAGACGCAGCGCCTGAAGGATGTTCACCAGGCCGATCGAGCCTTCGAAAGCGACGGTGTGAAACGTCACCAGTGCCTTCTCGCCAGGTTTTGCTTTGACGTCTTCGAAGACCTTCTCCTCATAATCGACCAGGAAGTCACCTTTCTTATGCGCAGGCATGGTGACGGCAGGCATAGGCTACTCCTTGCTTGTTTGTTGGGCCTTCACGCCCTTCGAGGAGAGCAAGGTGTGTGCCAATTGCAGGCATGCACATCCATTCACCAAATCCAGTCATTCGCCGGCTGATTTCCGATCAATTTCTGCCTTTCATTTCGGCGGCAAATTATTCGCTCGCCGCTCAAGCGCGAAAATTAAGCAGCACAATGGCGAATTGGCGCGCAGAATTTGAATGCGCTGTTACCCGCAGAGCAAAGAATTGACGTGCACTATACGATCAAACAAAAATTTTGTTGGCGCGATCATTTGCAACAATATACAGTCAATTCAAAGTTACGCTTCCCCCCGGGCGACCTGACCATGCTGTTGCGCGGAGCTAATAATGGCCGAGTGGATGCCGGTCCTATCCAAGCTAGGCAAGCCGAGATATCTCGCCATTGCGGACGCGATCGCGGAAGACATCCGTAACGGCAAGCTCTCGCCATCTGACCGGCTGCCGCCTCAGCGCAAACTTGCCCACCGCCTCGATATCGATTTCACGACAGTCGCACGCGGTTACGTGGAAGCGCAAAAGCGTGGCCTGATTGAATCACGTGTAGGGCAGGGCACTTTCGTGCGCGCGCCAGCAAGGCGGCGGCACGGACCCATTGCTCGCCATCCAGAGATCGTCGACCTGTCAATGAATCTTCCACCCGAGCCGGACGATCCCGAATTACTCGATCGCATGCAGGACGGCCTAGAGGCGCTCGGCCGGGATCTTGTCTATCTGATGCGCTATCAGGGATTCGGAGGCGTCCAGGCGGACAAGGAAGCGGCGTCGGTTTGGCTGCGGCATCGAACGCTTGCTCCGCCGCAGGATCGGCTATTCATCGCGCCGGGTGCGCATCCCGCTCTTCTCGGCATCCTCGGCGTTCTGACCAAGGCCGGCGACGTGCTTGTTTCGGAATCGCTGACTTATCCGGGCGCGCGCTCGATCGCGGCACAGCTAGGGTTGCGCCACGTCGGGATTATGATGGATGATGAAGGCATCGACGCTAACGCTTTTGCTGACGCCTGCGAGCGCTTGGCGCCACGCGCGCTTTATCTCAATCCGACGCTGCTCAATCCGACGACGCACACGATCTCGGAACGACGGCGACACGAGATTATCGCGATCGCGCGCCGCCATAACGTTGCGATCATCGAGGACGATCCGTACGGCTTCTTGCCCGTCGATGGTCCGTCGGCCTTCGCGGCACTTGCCCCCGATATAACTTGGCACGTCGCTGGTCTCGCCAAATGTCTCGGCGCAGGCCTGCGAATCGCTTACGTCATCGCGCCGGATGTCCGTTCTGGCTGGTTGTTCGCATCTTCCGTGCGCACAGCGACAGTAATGGCTTCTCCGGTAACGATCGCACTCGCGACACGCTGGATCGCTGACGGCACCGCCGACGCGCTGCTCGCCGCCGTACGTCACGAATCTATGGAGCGGCAGCGGCTGGCGGCATCGATTTTGCCGCGGGGCATATATCGTGCCGATCCGGTCGGCTTCCATCTTTGGCTGTCACTGCCGCAGCCGTGGACCCGCTCAGCTTTCGTCGGCCATACGCGCTCCACCGGAGTGAGCGTGGTCGCGAGCGATGCTTTTGTGACCGACGGCGCGCCTCCCGAAGCTGTCCGCGTGTGCCTTGGCGGGCCGGCCGACCGGCCGGCGGTTCGTAGCGCTCTCGAATTCATGGCGCACGCGCTCGCCGAGTCGCCGACAGTGGCGTCCACATTCCTTTGATTTTTTGAATGCTCAAAAAGCAAATTGCTACCGCACAAGTCATCGTTACGTCGATCCGAGCGATTTAAAATCATTTCGCGCGGCAGTTTTGGCAAACCAGAGTTAATTAGCAAAGCGCTGAATGCGCAGCAGAACCCGATTCGCCTAATGACGGATTACGGAATAAGGCCGCGCCGCGGGCCGGCGCGCTCGATTCGAAGGTAATTCGGCGTCATGTGTCTTTGCGAGCAGGGTCGCTTGGCGTCGGCTCGGCTGTCGAAAGCGGCCCTTCTGCCGCTGTCGGGGACGTCCGCTACCGGTACCGTTCTGCAACTGCGCCCTCAGCCGGCCGGCGCGCCTCCTGCGCGTTAGCTTGATCACGACGGCGCCACTTCGCAGCAGCTAGTTCACCTTTCGCGCGTATCCGGTCCAATAGGGCTCGCACAGTTCGCGCTTGAGCATTTTGCCGCTTGCGTTACGCGGCAGCGCGTCGAGAAATTCGACCGAACGCGGGCGCTTGTAGCCGGCAAGCTTGTCCGCGCACCAATCGATCAGCTCTTGGGCGCTCAACGTCGAGCGTTTGCGCTTTACCACGCACGCCTTCACGCTCTCGCCCCATTTCGCATCGGGGACGCCGATGATCGGTCGCACCTTTTTTGCAACGGCGCCCATGCCGCTGTCAGCAATGCTGTCTCCCGGCGACCGCTCAGACTAGGGGCGTGACGTTGTTTTCGACGCCGAGAAGGGCCTTGCCGTAAACTTCGTAGCCGACCGCCGGCAGGACGACCGCATGCCGCGACGCCACCGCCGCATCGCGCCAAATGCGTTGCAGGGGGCTCGATTCCGCAAAGCCCGCGGAGCCATGCGCAAACATGAGCTTATCGATCGCCTGGGTGATCTTTTCGACGACGTAGCCAGTGTCGGCGCGCACGCGCGTGCGGATCAGCATATCGGGATAGACGCCGCGAGCCGCCGCATCGTCGATGTCACCGGCGGCCCGATAGGCATGGAAATGCGCGGTGTCGATCATCAAGGCCGCCTCGGCCAGCTGCAACTGGAATGCGACTGACGCGCTTTGCCTCTCGAAAAAGGTATAGGCGATCGTCCGGCTCCCAGCTTTTTGACGGACGAAGTCCAGCGCCGCGCGGCCCAATCCCAGGATCGGCCCAACCAGGATAATGGCCAGGATCGGAATGAATGCCGACCGGTAGAGCGTTTCGTCGTTGCGCATTTCGGTCGGATACTCGCCTTCGACGGCCCGCGGCACGGACATGACGCGATAATCGGGAATGAACACGTCCTTGGCATGCAAAGCGATGCTTCCGGTTGCTTTCATGCCGGAGACGAACCAGGTGTCCTCGCGGGTGAGGTCGGCCATCGGGATCATCGCCATTCCCTGATCGATTGCCGCTCCGGCATCATCGACGATCGGAAAGCCGAGAACCGCCCACTGGGCATGCCAGCCGCCGGAATTGTAGTGCCATGTGCCGGAGACGATGCGATACCCGCCGGCTTCTTTTTTCACCGAAGCCGTCGGATTAAGCACGCCGGAAACGCACGTATCCGGATCGCCGGCAAACACCTCGTCCTGGGCTCTGACGGGAAACAAGCTCGTCAACCAGCAGCAAATATTGTTGAGGTTCACCACCCAGGCCGCGGCGCCATCGGCTTCGGCAATCGCCGAACTGACGTCGAGCATCGCCCGCACATTCATCTCCCAGCCGCCGTAGCGCTTCGGCGTACACACCCTCATCAAGCCGGCTTTCCTTATCGCCTGAATCGTCTCTTCCTCGACGCGTCGATTGGCCTCGCCGGCCGGCGCATTCGTGCGCAGCAGCGGCGCGAGTTCGCGGGCGCGATTGACCAGTTCCGCAACCGTCGGCGCGGCAAGGCCGTGTATATTCGCGCTTTTATTCACGGGCGGCTCCTCCCCTTATCCGTTTATCGGGCGCGAATTGCTAACAGCGCGCGCTCCGCGGATATCACTGGACGGCAGCTTCACTGCGTCTGCCATGCATCCGTCTGTACCGCGTGACAGCGATCCTGTATCAAGCCGCAAAACAGGCAGCAAGATTGCAACCGATAGGGTGGGTCGGCAGATGATGGCGGCGCTCGGCAAACGACCATCGAGCGATAGGGGCCAAGTTCAAAGCCAAATCCAGGTGATTGCACGGGCGGCGGCAATCCTCCGCGCGCTCGAGCACGAACCGACTGGCTTGAGCCTCGGCCAGATCGCACAACGCGTGGGTCTGGCCCGCTCCACGGTGCAACGCATCGTTGCGGCGCTAGAAGCCGAAAAGTTTTTGATGGCGGCCTCGCCGAACGGCCGGGTGCGGCTAGGACCGACTATCCTGCGGCTCGCCGCCTCGGCGCGTGCGGATTTCGTTGCCGTCGCGCGTCCGTATCTGATGCAGCTGTCGAGCGATCTCAAGGAAACCGTCGATCTCGCGGTCATCAGGAAGGACCACCTCGTATTCATCGATCAGGTTCCCGGCTTGCAGCGGCTGCGTACCGTCTCCGCGGTGGGCGAGATCTTTCCGCTGCACTGTACCGCCAACGGCAAGGCCTACCTCGCCAGTCTCAACGATGCCGCCATCGCGCGGCTGATCGGAACAACTTACCAGCAACGCACGCTGCGCACGTTGACCCGGCTCGACGAGCTCGTGCGCGAGCTGAAAAGCGTGCGCAAGACCGGCGTTGCCATAGACCGTGAGGAGCACACCCACGGCATTTGCGCAGCTGGAGTGGTCACCCGCGATCCGCTCGGCAACTCGGTCGCCATCTCAGTGCCGGTGCCGGCGCAGCGTTTCTACAAGCATCAGCGCCAAATCGTGGCCCGCCTCAAGGCGACCAAGGAAGCGCTTGAGCGAGACCTTTTGGCGGCTGCGGCTTAACGGCGGGGCGTCTTGTCCCGCCCACCGGAATACGATACAGATGTACCATATCTCGGTACACGGCTAACCGCCGCGCAAAGCCGACGGAGCCTTAGAGGAAACGTCAAGTCCGTAGCTTGGAGGGTCGCGTGGCGAAGAAGATTCGCGGCG
>CAYVPC010000071.1:0-15131 GCA_964453555.1 uncultured Hyphomicrobiales bacterium
GCTGTCGATCTATGCCGCGCGGCTGTGGAAGTTGTTCCTCGGCATGTTCAACGATTCGCACTCGCGATGGTTCGTGATCGGCGTCCTGATCGCGTTCCTGCCGGCGGCGATCATCGGCGCGACGGCGTACAGGTTCATCAAGGACGTGTTGTTCAATCCCTGGATCGTGTGCTGCTCGCTGATCGTGGGCGGCGCGATCCTGTTCTGGGTCGACCAGCTCGATCTCAAGCCGCGCTACCACGAAGCGACCAGATTCACGCTGCCGATGTATCTGATCATCGGGCTGGCGCAGTGCCTGTCGATGATCCCCGGCGTATCGCGTTCCGGCGCCACCATCGTCGCCGCCATGCTGCTCGGCGCCGACCGGCGCGCCGCCGCCGAATTCTCGTTCTGGCTCGCGATGCCGACCATGGCCGGCGCGTTTGCCTACGACCTCTATAAGGACCACGGCCATATGAGCCACAGCAACATCGCGATCGTCGCCGTCGGCTTTGTCGTCTCGTTCATCGCCGCGTGGTTCGTGGTCAAGACGTTTCTCGGTTACGTGTCGGGCCACGGCTTCACGCTGTTCGTCGGCTGGCGATTTTTAGTCGGTGTCGCCGGCCTCATCGCGCTGGCGCTGGGACTTTGATCAGCCCATCGATCCACGCTGCCAGCGCGTCGAGCATTTCGGCGCGTGTTTGCGCATCGTTGCCGCCGCTGCGCGCCGGGACATGGAAGGGATCGGCTTCGTCGAATAGTTTCAAGGTCGCCCGCGCGCCGAGCTTGCGGCAAACCGGCTCGAGCTGATCGAGCGCCGCCAGCGTGTCGCGCGTTCCCTGCAGGAACAACATCGGAATCTGCACGTCGAACAGATGCTGGGCGCGATCCGCCGACGACTTGCGCGCCGGATGCAAAGGAAACCCCAGGAAGGCGAGGCCGCGCACACCCGGCAGCGGCGCCTTCGCTTGCGCCTGCGAGGTCATGCGGCCGCCGAACGATTTGCCACCGGCAATGAGCGGAAGCTCCGGCAATCCCTGCCGCGCAGCCGCCGCGGCGGCGCGGACGGTGGCGTGCGCGATCGGCGGCGGGTCCGGCCGCTTGCTGCGGCGCTCCATATACGGGAACTGGTAGCGCAGCGTGGCGATGCCGCGCCGCGCCAGTTCCACAGCCACTGCGGTCATGAACGGATGCGTCATGCCGGCGCCGGCGCCGTGCGCCAGCACGTAACCGGCGCTCGCGCCGAGCGGCACCAGCAGCAAGCCGGAAACCCGCGTGTCCGCATCGACCGCAATGGTGATACGCTCGGCAGTAACCGATGACACAGCGCGCTCCCGCGCCACTTATATCAGGAGGGACGAATGTGCCGTAATATCCGCACGCTGTTCAATTTCGAGCCGCCGGCGACCGACGATGAAATCCGCGCGTCGGCGGTCCAATTCGTGCGCAAGCTCTCAGGTTTCGCCAAGCCGTCGCGGGCCAATGAAGCCGCGTTCAATCGCGCCGTTGACGACGTCACGCAGGCCGCCCGCCGGCTGCTCGGTGCGCTGGAAACCGCCAGCCCGGCGCGCAATCGCGAAATCGAAGCGATGAAAGCGCGCGAGCGCGCCCGCGAACGGTTTGCTTGACTACCCGCGCGGCTTCTTGCCGGGCCGCAACTGATGCACCGTGGCGGACATGCCGGCGCTCCTTCGCAGCGCGTCCTTCAGGTCGACCGGGCGGCCGTACTTTTTCAGCAGATCCCGGAAGGCCTCGTCGGCAAGTTCCTGAAAATCCTTCATCTGGTCGTGCCCGAGCAGATCGAGCTCACGCCAGGTCTCTTCATCGATCTGCACGCGCTTGCTCGGCATCGTCAGCTCGTCTTTTGCGCTGCACGCGTTTGCGTTAGAGCTTCCACCTTTCGGGCGCTCAAGTCCAGCGCCGCCCGACAGGGCCATCGACCGCACGATGCGCGCTGATCTAAGCTAAGGCGACCGCCGTGATGACATTGATCGCGTGCGTTCGTTTGGCTCGAAAGGATCAATCCAATGGCGAAGAAACAATCGGACAGCGTTTACCGGATTATCGACGTGGTCGGCGTCAGTGAAAAATCCTGGGAGGAGGCCGGTCGCATGGCGGTCGAAGTCGCCGCCAGCTCGTTGCGCGACCTGCGCGTCGCCGAAGTCACCAAGATGGACATGAAGGTGGAGGACGGAAAGGTCACCGCCTTCCGCACCCGCGTCGCGCTGTCGTTCAAGTACGGGTCGTAGTCCGAATCCCTTGCGCCGTGCGGCCGCGAAACTGGCCGGTCTTTCGGAAGCGCCAGAGATAGTCCGGAACTATTGCTGCGATCGAGTTCGGCACCATGCCGAGTCCTTCGAGGGTGCGGTTTTGCGCGCGCGCGTCCGCGGAGACGACGTTGTCGTGCTTGAACATCTCGACCTGGTCGGGCGTGAGCGGCGGCTTGGGCAGGAACTGCAAAAAACTCGCCTGCAGCTTCAGCAGCGCGAACGGCACCGGCACCAAAAGGCGGCGGCGCTCGATCGTGGCGAGCGTGAATTGCATCAGTTCGTTGAAGCTGCGCACATCCGGTCCGCCGAGTTCATAAATCGTGCCGGCTTTGAGTTTGCCGCCGACGGCTAAGGCGATCGCTTCGCCGACGTCGCCGGCAAACACCGGCTGGAAACGCGTGTGGCCGCCGCCGGGCAGCGGCAGCGCCGGCGACATGCGGGCGAGCCCGCCGAAACGGTTGAAGAAGTCGTCCTCCGGACCGAACACGATCGACGGCCGCATGATAATCGCTTCCGGCTGCGCCGCGCGCACCAGCCGCTCGCCCGCGCCCTTCGAGCGCCCATAAGCCGAAAGTGAGTCTTCATCGGCGCCGATGGCCGAGACGTGGATCAAGCGCGCGCCAGCGGCGGTGGCGGCGCGTGCCACCGCGGCGGCGCCTTCCGCCTGCACCACGCCGAAACGCTGACGGCCGCGCTCGAAGAGAATGCCGACCAGATTGACGACGACGTCTGTGTCGCGCACCGCCGCTTCGACCGAATGCGGGAAGCGCACATTGGCCTGCACCGCCTCAATCTGGCCGACCGCCCCGAGCGGCTTGAGATGGCCGGACAGCTCCGGGCGGCGCACCGCGACGCGGATGCGGTAGTTCCGATTGGCGAGCGCGCGCACCAGATGGCGGCCGAGAAACCCCGAGCCGCCGAACACGGTGACCAGCGTGTCAAAATTGCTCTTCACGGCCATTCTTGGCGGAAATACAGGATCGATTTCGCGCTGTATAGAGGCAAAGCACGCTCGATTGACAAGAGGATGACCGCTTTCTAGGTATCGCCGCCAGTGCCCAGGTGGCGGAATTGGTAGACGCACTAGTTTCAGGTACTAGCGCCGCGAGGCGTGGAGGTTCGAGTCCTCTCCTGGGCACCAGCCTCGGCCAGAAATAGTTGGCGCGGTCGCCGTTTGGACCCGCCGTGCACGAGCGAGCTCCCGCCATGGAAAAATTGAACGGCAAAACGGCTCTCATCACCGGCTCGACCGACGGCGTCGGCCGCATGGTTGCGGAACGGCTTGGCGCCAGCGGCTGGCGCATATTGGTGCACGGCCGCGATCGCGAGCGTGGCCAGCAGGTGGTCGCGCAGATCGAGAAAACGGGGGGCGCGGCGGAATTCCTGCGAGCCGACTTGTCCTCGCTTGCCGAGGTGCGTCGCCTTGCCGACGCGGTACAGAAGACGACCAAACGACTCGATCTCCTGATCAACAACGCCGGTATCGGCGGCGGCGGACCGCAAGGGACGCGGCAGACCAGCGCGGACGGCTATGAATTGCGCTTCGCCGTGAATTATCTGTCCGGTTTCCTGCTCACCCACCTGCTCCTGCCGCTGCTGAAGAAGAGCGCGCCCGCGCGCATCGTCAATGTCTCGTCGCTCGGACAGCAGGCGATTGATTTTTCGGACGTGATGATCGCGCGCGATTACAGCGGCCTGCGCGCCTACCGCCAAAGCAAGCTCGCGCAGATTTTGTTTACGATCGATCTCGCGATTGAAATCGCCGGCGACGGTGTAACGGTCAACGCGCTCCATCCGGCGACGTTTATGGACACCAACATGGTGCGCCAGTTCGGCACGCCCATGAGTACGGTCGAGGAGGGAGCCGACGCCATCCTCAAGCTCGCGATTTCGCCCGCGCTGGCGGGCAACAGCGGACTTTATTTCAACGGGCAGAACGAAGCGCAGGTGATCGAGCAGGCTTATGACGCAGAGGCGCGGCAAAAGTTGCGGACGCTGAGCATCGAGCTTGCCGGTTTGGCCTCCAAGACGTCCGCCTCCGCGGCCCGCTAGACTTTTGACGCGCCGCCTTCGTTGCGATACTGCATCGGCATGACCATCCGCATGCATCGCGGCGATTTGCCGGACCTTTCGCGCTACACCGGCGCGGTGGCGGTCGACACCGAGACCATGGGGCTTTCGCTCGGCCGCGATCGGCTGTGCCTCGTTCAGCTTTCGCCCGGCGACGGCTCGGCCGACGTGGTGCAGATCGCCGCGCACGGCGTCAACGCGCCGAATTTGAAGCGTCTGCTTACCGACACTCGCCTGCTCAAGATCTTTCACTTCGCGCGCTTCGATCTCGGCATGCTGTGCAGCGCTCTGGGCGTGATGCCCGAACCGGTCTACTGCACCAAGATCGCCTCGCGGCTGGCCCGCACCTACACCGACAAGCACGGGCTGAAGGACCTGGTGAAGGAAGTGCTCGGGCACGACCTATCAAAGCAGCAGCAATTGTCCGATTGGGGCGCCCCCGAACTGACCGACGCGCAAATTTCCTATGCCGCGTCCGACGTGATTTATCTGCACGCGCTGAAGGAGCGGCTCGACGCGATGCTCGAGCGCGAAGGCCGCGAGGGCTTGGCCGCGGCTTGTTTCAAATTCCTGCCGGAGCGGGTGCGGCTCGATCTCGCGGGCTTTGCCGAACAGGACATTTTCGCCCATTCCTAGCGTCTGGCGCGTGTTTTGAGGTCTGCGGGCCGCGATGCTGGCGGCGATTCTGCCCGGTAGAGGCCACATTCGCAGGCGACAAAGGGGGCGCGGAACCATTAAAACGGGCCGCCATCTGAATCGGGGCGAGTCCCAAGGGGCAAAAGCTGACCTATCCTGCCGAGAGCGCGAGACGGGGCGGTTTTTCGGCGACCTCGCGCGGCGACGCCGACCGGGTCTATCGCGCCGCGCTGCGGCATAGCCGCCATGTGCATTGGCTTCGCGTCGGCGTGCCGGCCGCCATCGCCGCGGCGCTGTTCCTCGTGGTCGCGGCCAATTACCTGCCGACGGTCGGCGGCATCCAGTTGCCGGGCGACCTCGGCAAGCTGGTGATCAAAGGTACCAAGGTCACCATGCAGCAACCGCGCCTTAACGGTTTTACCGTCGATTCCCGTCCCTACGAATTCACCGCGGAAAGCGCGGAGCAGGACATCACCAAACCCGATTTGATGGAGCTGCACAGAATCAAGGCGCACATCGAGATGGAGGACAAGAGCATGGTGAACATCACCTCCAACAGCGGCGATTATGAAATGAAGAGCGAGATGCTCACGCTGCGCGACAATGTTCACCTGGTTTCCTCGACCGGCTACGAAGCGCGCCTGAGCGAGGCGGCGGTCGACGTGCGCAAGGGCGCTGTGCGGTCGGACAAGCCGGTGTGGGTCAAGCTCACCAACGGCGTGATCAATGCCAAGCGGCTCGAAGTGCTCGACAGCGGCGAGGTAATCCGCTTCAGCGGCGGTGTGACGATGACGGTGCAGCCCGATCAGCTCCAGGCAGGCGACAAATGACGATGCGCAGGCTTTGCCTTGGGATCGTCATGGTGGCGCTGGCCGTGCCGTTACCGGCCGCGGCGCAGGGACCGCGCACCGCCGCCAACGGTCCGGGTGGCATCGCGCCGGATCAGAATCAGGATCAGCCGATCCAGATCGAGGCAGCGACCCTCGAAGTCCATGACAAGGACAAGATGGCGACCTTCTCCGGAGACGTGCAGGTCGTGCAGGGCGACACGACGATCAAATGCCAATCGCTCGTCGTGTTCTACGGAGCCGAGCGTGGTCCCGCGGGCCAGACCGTTGCGGTCACCACGCCGCCGACGCCGGCCGCGCGGCCCGGCGCCGGACCGGCGCCGGGCAAGACCATTGTACCGCAAGGGGCGCACGACATCCGCAGGATCGAGGCGCGCGGCGGCGTTACCGTCATCTCCAAGGACCAGAATGCGAGCGGCGATTTCGGCGTCTACGATTTGCGCAAGAAGACCATCACGCTGACCGGGAACGTCGTGGTCAGCCAGGGCAAGAACGTGCTGCATGGCGACCGGGTCGTGGTCGATACCGTGACCGGCAATGCCCATTTCGACTCGAACACGGCGAGCCCGAGCAGGGTGCGCGCCCTTATCCAGCCGGGCAAGGGCCCCAACGGTGGCCCCTCGAACATGATGACCATCGGGCCGAACCGGGCGAATTGAGCGTGGCAGCCGGCGCATCGCTTCTGGAAATCGGATAAGGTCCCGGCTCAAAGGCGGGGATGTCCGCTTACGATTCGTTTCCGCATTCACCGAGGCTCGCTGGTGCCCGATATCCTTTCATATTTCCGCCGCCGACGGCCGGCGGCGCGCCAGCCGGTCGCGGCCGCGGACGAAGCCATCGATCTCGCCAATTTGGGCGGCGCGATCAACGGCACCTATCTCGACATTGCCAGCCTGGCGGTGGCCGAGCAGAAAGCGCGCAGCCGTCCGCCGCGGCGGCAACGGCCGCCGGCGCCGGAGACCGCCACGCCGCCGCCTCCGGTGCGTAGCCGCCGCCGCACCGACGGCAACGGCGCTGCGCCGCCCGACCGCAAGGGGATTCTTTCCGTTCACGGCGTGGAGAAAAGCTTCGTCGGCCGCAAGGTGGTCAAGGGTGTCAGCCTCTACGTGCGCAAGGGCGAAGCCGTCGGCCTGCTCGGTCCCAACGGCGCCGGCAAGACCACCGTCTTTTATATGGTGACCGGCCTGATCAAGGCGGACAAAGGGCGCGTCGAGCTTGACGGCCACAACGTCACCGCGCTGCCGATGTACCAGCGCGCCCGGCTCGGCATCGGCTATCTGCCGCAGGAGGCGTCGATTTTCCGTGGGCTGAGCGTCGAGCAAAATATCCGCGCGGTGCTGGAAGTGGTCGAGCCCGACGCGCGGCGCCGCGAACGCGATCTCGACAGTCTGCTCGAGGAGTTCAATATCGCGCGGCTGCGCCGGACGCCGGCGATCGCGCTGTCCGGCGGCGAGCGCCGGCGGGTGGAAATCGCCCGCTCGCTCGCGACCCGGCCGAATTACATGCTGCTGGACGAGCCGTTCGCCGGCATCGACCCGATCGCAGTCGGTGACATCCAGTCGCTGGTGCGTCACCTGACCAATCGCGGCATCGGCGTGCTGATCACCGACCATAATGTGCGCGAGACCCTCGGTCTGACCGATCGCGCTTACATCATCTATTCCGGCGAAGTGCTGATGGAGGGCCGCGCCGACGACATCGTCAACAACCCGGACGTGCGTCGGCTCTATCTGGGCGAGCAATTCCAGCTATAGGCCCGCACGAAATCGGTTGACGACAGGGCCGCCGGCTTGCTGTAAAAGGAATACAAGCAAGAATCGGACCAGTTCGGTCGCCGGGGTACATGGCACTTACGCAGAGACTTCTGATCCGCCAGAGCCAAGCGCTGGTGATGACGCCGCAGCTGATGCAGGCGATCAAGCTCTTGCAGCTCTCGAATCTTGATCTGGTCGCGTATGTGGAGGCCGAGCTCGAGCGCAATCCCCTCTTGGACCGCGGCGCGGAGGAAGAGCGCGCGCCGGGCGAGGCCGCCGGCGCCCCGGTCGCCGATGCTCCGCCCGCGGAAGGCGGCGCCTGGAG
This sequence comes from uncultured Hyphomicrobiales bacterium, assembly GCA_964453555.1. GTDB lineage: Bacteria > Pseudomonadota > Alphaproteobacteria > Rhizobiales > Xanthobacteraceae > BOG-931. The sequence continues at coordinate 7,883 of CAYVPC010000071.1, forward strand.
CGCAAACGAGAGCGCGCCGGTCGTCAACAACACCGCCGAGGAATCGCTCGACACGCGGGTCGAGGACAGCTTCCCCGATCATGCCGAAGCCAGCCCCCCGCGCGGCGCCGCCGAGGGGCCGGCCGGATATTCGGAATGGGCCAGCGTCGGCGCCGGCGGCCGCGATGACGGCGATTACAATCTCGAAGCGTTCGTGCCGGCCGAGACCACGCTCGCCGACTGGCTGCGCGAGCAGCTTTCGCTCGCCATCGCCGACCCGGCACGGCGGATGATCGGGCGGTACCTTGTCGACCTGGTCGACGAGGCCGGATATCTGGGCAGCGATCTGGAAACGGTCGCGGAAAAACTTGGCACCAGCGACAAGGAAGTCGAGGCCGTGCTCGGCGTCCTGCAAGGCTTCGATCCGCCGGGAATCTGCGCGCGCGATCTAGCCGAGTGCCTGGCGCTGCAACTCAAGGAGCGCAACCGCTTCGATCCGGCGATGCAGGCGCTGATCACGCGCCTCGATCTGCTCGCCAAGCGCGATTTCGCCGCCTTGAAGAAAATCTGCGGCGTCGGCGATGAGGATCTCGCCGACATGATCGGCGAGATCCGCAACCTCAATCCCAAGCCCGGCCTCGCCTTCGGTTCGGCGGTGGTGCAGCCGATCGTGCCGGACGTGTTCGTGCGGCCGGGTCCCGACGGTGGCTGGATCGTCGAGCTTAATTCCGACACGCTGCCGAAGGTGCTGGTCAATCAGATTTATTATGCCGAGGTCTCGGCCACGGCGAAGCGCGATACCGACAAATCGTACCTGGCCGATTGCCTGCAAAGCGCCACCTGGCTCGTGCGCGCGCTCGACCAGCGGGCGCGCACCATCCTCAAAGTCTCCAATGAAATTGTGCGCCAGCAGGACGGTTTCTTCGCCCACGGCGTCGAGCATTTGCGCCCGCTCAACCTGAAAACCGTCGCCGAAGCGATCAGCATGCACGAGTCGACGGTATCCCGTGTCACCGCCAACAAATACATGGCGACCAGCCGCGGCATTTTCGAGCTCAAGTATTTTTTCACGTCGGCGATCGCCGCCTCGCACGGCGGCGAGGCGCATTCCGCCGAAGCGGTGCGCCACCGCATCAAGCAATTGATCGACGCCGAAACCGCCGCCGACGTGTTATCCGACGACACCATCGTCGACAAGCTGCGCGAAGCCGGTATCGACATCGCGCGGCGGACGGTGGCCAAATACCGCGAGGCCATGCGCATTCCCTCCTCGGTGCAGCGGCGCCGGGAGAAGCAAGCAGCGGCGGTTACCTAATTTCCGCGCGTTGACGTGGCGTAAGCCAGCACCTAGCTCACGTAGAGCGGCTGGCTGCGCGGCGAGCGGAGGCTGCCATGTCATTTCGCGTTTCCGGCAAGAATCTCGACGTCGGCGAGGCGCTGCGGGGGCGTATCAACGCGCGCATCACCGAAATTTTGAGCAAATATTTCGACGGCGGTTATTCCGGGCATGCGACGGTGGCGCGCGAGGGTTTCGGATTCCGTACCGAATGCGCCATCCATCTCGATTCGAAGGTTACACTGGAAGCGGAAGGCACCGCGGCCGACGCCTATGCCAGCGCCGACCGGGCGGCGCTGAAGGTCGAAAAGCGGCTGCGCCGTTATCACCGCCGGCTCAAGGATCACCGGCCCTGACCATGCGAAACAGGGAACTCGCGCAATTAACACCGCCGGGAACCGGCGATCCGGATGCCCATTGACGCGGTTGCCCATGCTTCTTATGGTCCGCCGCCTTTTGGCATGATCCCGAAAAGCTTCCTTATCCGCTTCCGGAAGAGATCATGCGCCAACAGGCTTCAGGCCCAAGGCCTCGCTGCCCAGGTTTTCAACGCATGCCGCTCACCGATTTGGTCGCCCCCAACGCGATCCTTCCGGCACTTAAGGTCAATAACAAGAAACAGGTGCTGCATGAGCTTGCCGCGCGCGCGGCGACGCTCACCGGCCAGAACGAGCGCACGATTTTCGAAATCCTCATGCAGCGCGAGAAGCTCGGCTCGACCGCCGTCGGCAACGGCATCGCCATTCCGCACGGCAAGATGCCGACTCTCACCCGCCTGTTTGGATTGTTCGCGCGGCTCGACCGGCCGGTCGATTTCGAGGCGCTCGACGGCCAGCCGGTCGATCTGATTTTTCTGCTGCTCGCGCCCGAAGGCGCCGGCGCCGATCATCTGAAGGCATTGGCTCGGGTGGCGCGTCTGTTGCGCGATTCCAGCATCGCCCACAAGCTGCGCGCCTCGCATGATGCCGAGGCGCTGTACGCCGTGCTGGCGATGCCGTCGGCCTCCGCCGCGTAGCTGCGGCAGAAATCAGCGGTCAGTAATCAGTGATCAGATATGCAAAAAGGGCCGCGCATTTCGCGGCCCTTTCCGATGACTGATATCTGATTACCGATTCATGGTCAGTGCACGCTCACCGTTTCGAGCTGCTGGCTGGCGGCATTGGCGACCGCCGCCTCGCGGCTGTCGGTCAGCATGATCGGCGTGCCGTCGGCCGCATGCAGGGCGAACAGCTTGAGCCCGGGCTCGATATCCGGCACCTGCGGAAACAGCGTGCGCACATCCTCGGAGCGGATCGTCCTGACATACGCGATTTCGCCGTCGCCGAGATGCGCGAGCGCCTCGGGCGTGATCTCGATGGGTTTTGCTTCGGTCCGGCTCAAATCCGATGGCATGGCCGTCACTCCTATTCCTGACAACGCAAGCGAGGCACGTTCCTCACTCCGTCTCCTTGATCGAGATCGATTTCACGATCTTTTCCGGCTGCGGACGCACCAGATCGATCGACAGCAATCCGTTCTTCAAGTCCGCGCTGAGCACTTCCATTCCTTCCGCCAGCACAAAGCTCCTCTGGAATTGCCGCGCGGCAATGCCGCGATGCAGATATTGCCGGCTTTTATCATCCTGCTGCCGGCCGCGAATGACCAGTTGGCTCTCCTCCAGCGTCACGTCGAGCTGGTCGCGGGTGAAGCCGGCCACCGCCAGCGTGATGCGCAATCGCTCGGGGACGTTGCCGTCGCGCGCGACGCGCTCGATGTTGTAGGGCGGATAACCGTCGGCTGCCTTGGCGACCCGGTCGAGCGCGCGCTCGATCTCATCGAAGCCAAGCAGAAAGGGACTGGAAAGCGACGATATCCTCGACATGGCTTCAAAGTCCTTTGCCAAGCGACTTTGCGGAGCCCTTGCGGCGCTCCCACAGCATGCGCGGGAAAAGTGGATTTCCCGTTTCCGCAGCTATCTATATGGCGTTGCTGGATAAGCGCCGCAAGCCGACGTCACGGCCACTTGAGCGGACCCGGCAAGGCGCGTTCGGCTTCCTCCACCAGCTGCGCCTCGTGCCGGCCGACAAAGTTGGCGCCGATCGCAATCGCGATCACGGCCGCGATGCCGATCACCACCACCATCGGTCCGGCCAGGCGCTCGATCTGGCGTCCGAACATATAAGCGGCGAAGCCGAAGAAGGCCGCCCAGACGACCGCGCCCGCGACATTGGCCAGCATGAATTGCCGCCACGGCATGCGGTTGGCGCCGGCCAGGATGCCGGCCAGTGCGCGCAGCAGCGGCACGAAGCGGGCGATGACGATGATCTTGCCGCCGTGGCGCAGGAACAGATACTCGCCGAGCTTGATGCGGCTTTCGGTGATGCGCAGATACGGCCCGTAGCGCAGCAGCAGCCAATAGCCGAACTCGCGGCCGATGACATAGCCGACCATCTGGCCGACGATCGCGGCGCCGGCGGCGGTGAGCACCACCGAGCCGATGTTGAGCTCGTGTTTGGTGCCGGCGAAAATCGAGGCCAGGATCAGCACCGACTCGCCCGGCACCGGCAGGCCGATGCTTTCAAGGCCGATCACGGCGGCGACCACGATGAGGCCGTAGTCGTGAATGAGATGGGCGAACGAGGGCATCAAGGCGGATCAGACCACAGGAGTATGGAGGCACGGCGACGGCGGGGTGGCCGACCCTTATAGGGTTTTTCCCGGTATGGCGACAGCGGCGCCGCTGCCACCGGCATGAAGACTGTTGCTATAAGCCTTGGGGTGGTTTGGTCGAAGGGTGCGGCAATCGATGCGGCTTAAGTTGCCATGGCGGCTTTTCCTTGTTCTCGGCTTGGTTCTCGGCCTGGCGCTTGCCGTCGGCGCCTGCTCGCACAGTCACCACTTGGGTGATGACGATCCCGCCGCCGGCGCCGACGATCCGGTCAATGTCGTCCCGGTGAACTACAAGCCCGATATTCTCCGCGCCATGCACGCTTATCTCAACGATCCGACCGGCATCCGCGATGCCGGCGTCGCCGAGCCGGCCTTGAAGTCGGTCGGCAATTCCAGGCGCTATGTGGTCTGCCTGCGGCTCAACGCCAAGAAAGTCGGCAAGGAATATGCCGGCATGCGCGAGATTGCCGCGGTTTACGTCGCCGGCCGCTTCGACCGTTTCGTCGACCCGGCCAAGGAAGCCTGCGCGGGCGCCACCTATACGCCGTTTCCCGAGCTGGAAAAGCTGCCGCGTTGAGCCGGCCGGAGGGCTGGTAACCGGCCGCGAATTGGGTTGAAATCCACCGGTTACGCCTTTGACCGGGGGCGGAAGGCGCCTGCATCACGGCTTGCAACGCGAAGAGGGCACAGCACATGAATTTCGCGCAGATGACGGCCGTCGCCGCCGCGCTGGTGGCGTTGTCGGCGCAAGGCGCGCAAGCGGCGCCCGCGCTCGCCACCAACAATGTCAATTTGCGGCAGGGCCCGGGCACGAGTTATCCGGTCATCACCACCATTCCCGGCGGCAGCACGGTCGAGATCGGTGGCTGCTCCGGCGAATGGTGCACGGTGGTCTGGCAGGGCCAGACCGGCTATTCGATTGCGACCAGCTTCGATCAGGGCGGTAGGGCGCCGCCGCCGGGCGCCGCGCCGCCCGGTCCGGAAGGTGCGCCGCCTCCGGGCGCCGCTCCTCCGCCGCCCGGCGGACCGCCGCCGCCGCCCGGCACGACCGCCGGCGGGCCGCCACCTCCCGGCTATCCGCCGCCGCCCCCGGGCTACCCGCCGCCTCCGGGCTATTACCCGCCGGGCTATGTGCCGCCGCCGGGTTATTACCCGCCAGGCTACGCCTACCCGTATTACGGCCCCGGCTATTACGGCTACGGCCCGTATTGGCGGCGCCGGTATTGGTGAGCACGGGCGCTTCGGCGCTTGCTCAGTAGCCGCGACAACCCGCCGCGCGGCGTTTTTGTCGCGCGCGTGACCGACATCTGACGCAACGTCGCGCTGCCGGCCGCGTTATCCGCACGGGGTAGGGGCGATTGTTCCAAACAAGCATGGAGATCGCCATGAAGAAAACAAGCATGGAGATCGCCATGAAGACACGAATCTCGATCGCATTGGCGGCGGCAGCTCTGCTCGCCGCCGTTTCAGCGGCCTCGGCCGCGCCGCTCGAAGGTTCCACGCCGGCGCCGGGCGACACGCTGCACCTGAGCAGCGCGCAGCAACAAAAGGCTTGGGACGACCTTTATACCGGCGCCCTGAACCAGCCGGCGCCAGCCGGCTTCAGCGCCACCATCGGCGCGGTGGTGCCGAGCAGCATCGCGACGGCCGCCATGACCACCAAAGCGTCCAGCGACGTGCCGGCGCTCAAGCCATACAAATTCGCTATGGTGGAAAAGAAACTCGTGATCGTGAACCCGAGCGACAACAGGATCGCCGAGGTCATCACCCGATAAAAGTCCAGTGTGTAATGGCCGGCATGAGCCCGGCCATGACACTTGCGTTCCTGTCGCGCCGGAGCCTAACCCGGCTACGAGCCGGGGACGCACGCCGCGTCAGCCCCACGGGCTCATTTTCCAGAGCACAAATCCGCCGAGCCACAACACTAGGCCGGCGCACGCGCCGATCAAAGCGCCGAACAGGCGATGACGCCGCCACGCAACCGCGCCGGCGGCCGCGCCGATCAGGAAACCCGGCGAGCCCAGGATCAAGGCAATGAGAGTGTAGTCGAGCGGGCCCCAATCGAGGGCGATGTCGGACATTACCGTCTGCGCGGCTTCCAGCCGCCGCGCATGCCGGGCCGGCCGAGTGTCGAGCGTGGCCCCGAGCTTTTTCCGGGTACGGCTTCAACGCCCGGACCCATCTCATCCAAATTCGGTTTGCGTGGGGCGCTTTTGCCGCGCAGCGGAGCGACTTCGTGATGGAGCGCGATGCCCATCTCATCGAGCGCGGGTTTATGGACTTTGCTGCCGCTCCGACCCCTCGCCCGGCCGCGCTCCGCGCGGCCACCCTCTCCCACAACGGGAGAGGGTAAAAACTTCGCCGTCGGATCGTCGGTCACCGCCAGCTCGGTGGCGTGCAGGCGCTTGATCCCGTCGCGCAGCCGCGCCGCTTCCTCGAAGTCGAGATCGGCGGCGGCCGTCCGCATGCGCGTTTCCAGGTCGGCGATCACCGCCTCGAAATTGTGGCCGATAGTAGCGGCCGCTTCGAACTCGCCGCCGCTGCCGGCGCCGGCCGCGATCAATACGTGGTCGCGCTCGTAAACGCTGTTGAGAATGTCGCCGATACCCTTGCGGATACTTTCGGGAGTAATGCCGTTGGCGGCGTTGAAGGCCGCCTGCTTCTCGCGCCGCCGGCTGGTCTCGGCCATGGCGCGCTCCATCGAGCCGGTGACGGCGTCGGCGTAGAGGATGACGCGGCCGTCGATATTGCGCGCGGCACGGCCGATGGTCTGCACCAGGCTCGTCTCGCTGCGCAGAAAGCCTTCCTTGTCGGCGTCGAGAATGGCGACCAGCGCGCATTCGGGAATATCGAGGCCTTCGCGCAACAGATTGATGCCGACCAGCGCGTCGAAAGCGCCGAGACGGAGATCGCGGATGATCTCGATGCGCTCGATGGTGTCTATGTCGGAATGCATATAGCGCACGCGGATGCCCTGCTCGTGCAGATATTCGGTCAAATCCTCGGCCATGCGCTTGGTCAGCACGGTGACGAGCGCGCGATAGCCCTTTTGCGCCACCTGCCGCACCTCGCCGACCAGATCGTCCACTTGGGTGCGCGCCGGCCGCACGTCAACCGGCGGATCGATCAGCCCGGTCGGGCGGATCACCTGCTCGGTGAACACGCCGCCGGATTCGTTGAGCTCCCACGCCCCCGGCGTGGCGGAGACGGCGGCGGTCTGCGGCCGCATGGCGTCCCATTCCTCGAAGCGCAGCGGCCGGTTGTCCATGCAGGACGGCAGGCGGA
>CAYVPC010000072.1:0-15076 GCA_964453555.1 uncultured Hyphomicrobiales bacterium
TTTCCTTTCAAAAAACCGATGCGGCCGTAAAGCGCATCGCTTGCGAGCACCATGACGAAGATCATGCCTTGCAGCACCAGAACCGAGGCATCCGGCAATCCGAGCCGCCGCTGCAGCAGGCCGCCGCTGGCGCCAATGCCGCCGAGCAGGATCGATACCGGGATGATGGCCAAGGGATTTTGCCGCGCCAGAAAAGCGACCAAGATGCCGGCGAAGCCGTAACCGGCCGCCAAATTGGCATTGGTGCGGCCTTGCACGGCCGCCACTTCCATCATGCCGGCCAGTCCAGCCGCCGCACCAGCGAGAAAGCAGATGATCAGAATAAGCTTGCCGACACTGAGACCCACGACCTTGGCGGCGCGGATATTCCCGCCGGCGACGCGCGCGGCAAAACCGAAAACGGTATGATAGATCAGGATGTAGGAAAGGATGGCGGCGATGATGCCGAACACGAAGCCCCAATGCACATCCATCCCGGGAATACTGCCGATCATGTTGGCGGCGCCGATTTCAGGGGTCGACGGCTTGTTGAGACTGGTCGGGTCGCGCATCGGGCCCTCGACCAAGTAATTGAGAATCGCGAGCGCGATATAGACCAGCAGCAGGCTGGAAATCGTCTCGTTGACACCGCGGTATTGGCGTAGCGCACCGGCCAACATAATCCACAATCCGCCGCCGATCATGCCGGCGATGGCCATCGCGACATCGACGACCAGCGGCGGCGCGCCCGGCAGCGCCAGCGCCGCGCTGGTCGCCGCCAGCGCGCCGATCAAGAGCGCCCCCTCACCGCCGATGATCACCATGCCGAGTTGCGCCGGCAGCGCGGTGCACAGTGCGGTCAGGATGAGCGGAGCAGCGCGCGTGAGCGTGTTTTGCCAGGAAAACCAGGTGCCAAAGGCGCCCTGATACATATAGAAATAAAGATCGAGCGGGTTCTTCCCGAACAGCGCGACGAAGATGCCGAACAATACCAGGGAACCGAAAAGGGCAAGCGCGGGGATGACGACATATTCCGCCGCGCCGCCGAATCTCCGGCCGAATGGGGGCAGGCGAAGAAGCTCGCCTACCCCCGATTTGACAACAGGCGTGCCGACATCGGCCTTCACGAAGTCGCCCCGATGACGCCATCAACCAGATAATCCATCTTCTCCAGTTCCGGATCGGTCTGGCCGCGCGAGACATCGGCCGCGATAACGACCTTGCCCTTGTTGTCGGCGATCGGCCCTTTGAAGATGATATAGCTCTCGGCAATCAGCTTGGCTTTCACATCGTCGGCATGCTTGCGCGCGGCCTCCGGCACCATGTCGCCGTACGGCGAGACCTTGACGACCTCTGCCTTTAGACCGCCACGGTAGAAGTTCGGGAGCGTCTCGCCGGACGTGAACATCTTCACGAAGCGCGGATAGAGCACTTCCCAGTTCCATTCAGCACCGGTGAGGTAAGCTTTCGGCGCCAGCACCGATTGATTGACGTGATAGCCGGTCACAAAAATGCCGCGGTGTGCAGCGTTCTCGACGACGGTCTTCGGACCGTCGACGTGGCAGGTGATGACGTCCACGCCTTGATCGACGAGGCTGTTGGTGGCTTCCGCCTCCTTCACCGGCATCGACCAGTCGCCGGTGAAGATCACCTGGGTGGTGATTTTCGGATTGGCGGCCCTGGCGCCCAGCGTCCAGGCATTGATGTTGCGCAATACCTGCGGAATGGGTTTGGCGGCGACGAAACCGAGCTTGTTGGATTTGGTCATGTGGCCGGCAATGATGCCGGCGACGTGCTGCGATTCGTCGATATAGCCGAAGTAGCTGCCGGCGTTCTTCGGGTCCTTGGGCGACCACAAGCCGCCGCAGTGCTCGAAGCGGAGCTTCGGATACTTCGCCGCCATCTTGAGCATGTGCGGGTTGTAGTAACCGAAGGACGTCGGGAAGAGCAAACTCGCTCCATCGAGATTGATCATCGACTCCATGGTCTTTTCGACCGCGTCGGTCTCGGGAACTTTCTCCTCCTCGACGACCTTGACGTCGGCCATTTTTTTCAACGCCGCAGCGCCGGCGGCGTGGGCTTGGTTGTAGCCGTAGTCGTCGCGCGACCCGACATAGATGAAGCCGACCGTCGTGGTCGCGGCAAACGCGTTGCGCAGCGGCAGCGCCGAGCCGAGTGTCACAGCGGCCGTCCCCTGCAGTATGCGGCGACGCGAAATTCTGTCGAAGTTCATTTGGATGCTCCCTGTAATACGCGCGAGCGCTCGCAGCGCCGCTGGTGGCCATCAGGACGATGGGCGTTCTTCGATTGGCGCGTAGCCATTCGCAAGGCCCATGCCAGCAGGCGCGGCGCGGCTACCTATGCCGATCAGATTGATATGATTGAGAAAACTGCGCCGCGGCAGCGCGGCCGCAGAGGAAAGCGCATCCCAGCCACGAACACGCTGACTAAAAACTAGGCAATGGCAAAATTACAATGTGCACTCCTACACGGCAACACCGTGTGACCGCTGCAGCAGCATGGCTCGCACCGCCGCGAACACCTTGTCGAAGGCCGGACGGCGATAGTCCCATTTTTGCGCGCCCGAAAGCGGCACCAGCACCATCGTGGCGTTGGCCTCGAAAAACAGAATGTCGCCTGCCCTATTCACGGCAAAATCAATCCCGCAGTAATCAAGATCGAGCGCCGCGTTGATCCGCTCGAGCGCGGCCATGCCGTGGGCTCCGATGAAGCTCGGCATATCGGCGAGAAGGGCGGCGTCTTTGGCCCGATTGTCCGGCGAGTCCGCCATGTCGGCCCGGAAATAATGAACCTTCCAGTGGCGCGAGATCGCCAGATGCAGCGGATAGATCTTCCGGTCGATGATCATGACGCGAATTTTTCGGAAACATCCGCCGTCGTCGCGGGCATCAAGTTCATCGATCAGGCAAAGATCGTCGCCGGGAAATTCCGCCGCCGCGGACAGTCCCTGTTGATCTTCCACCCTGACGAAGAAACGCCCGGTGTGAAAGCCCGGCGCCCGCACTAGAAACGGAAAGGCAAATCCGTTGGCCTTGACGACGGCAGCCGCCTCCGGCCCTGACAAGGAGCGCTTTGGCAATATGACCATGCGCGGAACGACGACGTTGGGCAGCCCGCGCAAGCGCTCTACATTCGCCACGCGCCCGGTCTTGAGCACGGCGCGCGGATCGTTAATCACCGGCCGGTCGGTGCGAGTGAGCACATGGCACGCGGCTTCGAGCCCCTCTCGACACAAATCGGCGTCGCCGATGCTGTTGAAGACGATATCGTGCCGCGGCAGCGGAACCGCCGGATCGGCATATTCGGTCACCAGCAAAGTGGTCTGGAACTGCCGGTCATCCAGGATCGAGCGTGTCGGAATATTGCCGCCGGCTGCGGATACGAGAAGCAGGGCGGAGATCGGCGCACCCTCCCCGCGATACGGCAGCGCTGTCATAAAGCGAGTCGTGAACGCCTTGTCGCGATGGCTGCGCGCGCCCGCCGCATCGCCCTGCTCCGCCAGCAGATTGCCGATGCCGCGGTGGGCGTGGGTGTGGTTGGGATCGAGGCGCAACGCGGCTTCGAAGTGGACGCGCGCCTGCTCAAGCTCGCCCGTCAGGAACAGCAAATTCGCCAGATTGACATGACCGCGCGGATTGTCCGGATGATGCTCCACGGCCGCGGCGAACAAGGAACGCGCAGCGGTCTTGTAGCCGGCATTCAGCACCAGCGTGCCGAAATCGTTGAGCGCGCCGAAATCGGTCGGCGTGCGCCGCAGCAGCTCGATGTAGTCGCGCCTGGCGTCCTCGAAACGGCCCTGCTCGCGGAACAGACCGGCCCGCTCGAAGCGAGCCTCCGTCGCGTCCGGATTTTGCTCGAGCGAGCGGTCGAGTTCGGCAAGACGCAGGCTGCGCGCTGCTCCCGACGGACGATCAATCACGGCGATTCGCGCCTCATCTTCAGCCGGTTAGACGAATCGGCCCGCGCGATATTAGAACAAAATTTACCATAACGCCGAATGATGCGGCGCAAGGCTGCCTTCGAGCGAAAGCGCCATTATGGACAAGAGTAAAGCCGGCTCCCGCGGGATCGTTTTAGGCGATCCCGTTCCCTGGTTTGCCGCCTCGCTTCTCGGCGACGGCTCCTTCAGCCTTTCGGTCGCCGCAGGCCGCTGGATCGTGCTGTCGTTCCTCGGTTCACCGGCACATCCGCGGGCCGCGCTGGAATTGGACGAGCTATTCCAGGCTTCGCACCTGTTCGACGAAGATCACATCGTCTTCTACGGAATCCTCGCGGCGCCGCCGGACGATCCGACATCATATCTAAGACGCAGCGGACCGGCGGCGTCGTTCCTCGCCGATTATGACGGCGCGATCGCGCGCGCCTTTGGCGCCGCCGAAATGCAGCGAACCGTCGTGCTCGACCCAATGCTGCGCGCCGTCGCCGACATCCCGTGGGATCACGCGGGCGGACACGCACAAACCGTTCGCGAGGTGTTGCAAAGCCTGCCCGCGGTCGATGATTCCGCCGGCGTGCCGATGACCGCGCCGGTGCTGATCGTGCCGCGGGTGCTCGATTTTGCCCTCTGCGGTCGGCTCGTGCAGTTTTACGACAAGATCGGCGGCAAGGATTCCGGTTTTCTTTTCGACGTCGAAGGCAGGACTACCAAGGTGGTCGATCATCGGCTTAAGCGCCGCAACGATTTGGTCGTCGCCCACCCGCAATTGCGCGAGGCGATCCGCAGCCAGATCGTGTGCCGCCTAGTGCCGGCGATCGAGCGGTTCTTCCAGTTCCGGGCGACGCGAATGGACCGCTACATCGTCGCCTGCTACGACAGCGCGATCGGCGGGCATTTCTACCGGCACCGCGACAACGTCAACGTCGGCGCACAGCACCGGCGCTTTGCCGTCTCGATCAACCTCAACAAGGATTTCGACGGCTGCGATTTGGTGCTGCCGGAGTTCGGCCGCCGCACTTATCGTGCGCCGCACGGCGGCGCGCTGGTGTTCTCGTGCGGCGCGCTGCACCAGGTCACGCCGGTGATGCGCGGCCGCCGCTACGCTTTCCTCGCCTTCATGTATGGCGAGGCGGATGCGGCTTTGCGCGAGACCAATAACGCGCGGCTGCACCAATCCGCGGCGCAGTATGCCGTGGAATCCGATCAGCTGTTTCCCGGCGATGCTCCGGCACAGGAGCGTCGGGCGATTTAGCCTTCGTATTCGCTGAAAGCTTACTGCCTTGTCTTCGCAGAATTCGTGACTACAATAAGAACCACATCTGGGGATGGAGTCCCCCCGTAACCGCCGATAAGGCTGATGACTCCTGCCGGGCGCTTGGCGTCGGTAGGGGTCTTTTTGAGCTCCCACTGCCTCCAAGACTGTACTCTCTCAAGCGCGGTATCAACCGCGCGCGGAGGATTTGGCATGGCACCGTTTCAATGGCTTAGCGGGGGTTTCGGATGACCGGCGTTTGGGCGCTGGCGGCACTTTGGCTGGGTCTTGCTTTGGTGGCGAGCCTGATTTCGATCTGGCTGAGAATCTCCACGGCCTTGTCGGAAATAGTCGTCGGAACGATCGCTCAGCTGATCATCGGCGCCGCAGTAGGGTCTGCCATCCTCGGCACCGACGAATCCTGGGTCAAATTTCTCTCCGGAATCGGCGCGATCGTCCTGACGTTCCTTGCCGGCGCCGAGCTCGATCCCGTGGTCTTCAAACTCAAATGGAAAGAAGCGGCCGCTGTTGGATTCGTGAGCTTTCTTTTCCCATTTCTGGGTTGCGCGGCGGCAGCCCATTATGTGCTGGGATGGGAGGTCATGCCCAGTTTGCTCGCCGGCGTCGCCATGTCGACCACCTCGGTGGCGGTTGTGTACGCCGTGATGATCGAATTCGGCTTCAACACCACGGAGTACGGCAAGACGATCCTGGCTGCCTGCTTCGTTACCGATCTCGGGACTGTGGTCGCGCTCGGCCTCATCTTCGCGCCGTTTACGGTGAAGACCCTGATTTTCCTTGGAGTCGGCGTGGTGATGTTCGTGGTTCTACCGTGGCTTACGCCTCGATTTTTTCGAATGTATGGCGGCCGGCCTTCTGAACTGGAGACAAAATATTTGCTGCTCTGCCTGCTCGGCATGGGCGCGCTTGCCGCCTGGGCGGACAGCGAGGCGGTGCTTCCCGCTTATCTCATTGGAATGGTGCTGGCAGGTACCGTCGGCAAGGACCACGCACTGGTCAGACGGCTGCGCACGTTGACGTTCGGACTGCTGACGCCGTTCTATTTCATTCGTGCCGGCTCCTTTGTCTCCATACCCGCGCTCATCGCCGCACCGGCAGCCTTTCTATTTTTTCTCATCGTCAAGATCGCCACCAAGATCATAGGCGTTTACCCAGTGACGAAGTTTTTTGGCTCGCCGAACAAAGAAGCAATGTACACCACCCTTTTGATGTCCACGGGACTCACGTTCGGAACGATCTCGTCTTTGTTCGGTCTGTCACACGGAATTATCGATCAGGGCCAATACTCGGCGCTGGTCGCAACAGTAATTGCAAGTGCGGTGATCCCGACAGTCATTGCAAATGCCTTCTATCTGCCGCGTCACTTGTTGCCGGCGACGAAACCTGAGAATTCCGTGGAGCATGAAGACATCTCGCCGGTACGGCCGCTCGCGAGCAAAGCCGAATAACCGGGAGGCGCTCAATGTTCAACAAAATCCTGCATGCTAACGACGGATCCGAGCACGCATTCCAAGCCCTGTCGCTGGCGCTGGGGATCGCTCGGCAAAACAATTCCGAACTTCACATGGTTTCGGTCGAAGAGATCGACTACATGCCGGAGTTTATCGAAGAGGTAAGGCAAGAGACCGGAACAGCCGCTCGCCGTTTCCACACTGTCCTGCAGCGCGCACGTGCGCTGGCGGAAGAACACCAAGTGAAGCTTCAAACACATGTGCTGGCCGGGCATCCCGTGCGCGATGTCGTGGAGCTGGCAGCTGAGCTCAAAACGGATTTGCTGGTCATCGGCGCCACCGGGCATTCGGCGCTCTATGAGCGCATGATTGGCAGCCGAGCGGACCGCATCGTGCAGCTTGCACCATGTCCGGTGCTGGTGGTGAAATAATATCTAAAGACCGAAGGCAACACGGCGATCTGCGCCGCACTGCTTTCAAGGGAGGGAGCGAACGTGGGGAAAGATTCGGTCGTCTTTTGTAAGGATCATGGACTCAATGCTTGCCTACATTTGGGTTGCACTCGGCGGCGCACTGGGCACGACGGCGCGCTACTGGCTCTCCGGCGTGGTCGCCCGCTCGATCGGCGAGACGTTCCCGTGGGGCACGCTCATCATCAACGTGACCGGGTCCTTCGTAATCGGATTTTTCGCCGCACTCACCGGTCCGGATGGAAGGCTATTCGTCGGTTCTACCACACGCCAGTTCGTGATGATCGGCATGTGCGGCGGCTACACGACGTTTTCGTCATTTAGTTTGCAGACCCTGAACCTGATGAATGATGGGGAGTGGTTTCGCGCTGGCGCAAATATCGGCCTGTCTGTGCTGCTGTGCATGATCGCGGTGTGGTCCGGAGCGCTGCTCGCGGGCTTGATCAACGCGATGAGATAAAAAGTGGAAGCGGAAATGCAGATACCCCGGGACGCCATCCTGCTTCGTATTTTTTTCGGCGAGGATGACCGATTTCAAAACCTTCCCCTGCACGAGGCGATCGTGCTGAAGGCTCGGGAGATGCATCTCGGCGGCGCGACCGTGCTGCGTGGCCATGTCGGTTTTGGCCATTCCAGCATCATTCATACCACCAAAATATTGCGACTCTCGCAGGACCTGCCGGTAGTGGTCGAGATTGTCGACTCGAAGGAAAAGATCGATGCCTTTCTGCCGGTGCTTGACGGCATGATGTCAAGCGGGCTTGTCACCATCGAGAAGGTCCAAGTCCTGCAATACGGCACCGCAAAACCGTGAAGGCCGGCTCGTAAAGGCGAAGATAGTCCAGCGCGTCAACTATTGTGTCGCGCGCGCCCCAACTATTCCCCACATTCCGACACAATCCGACACGCTTCCGCCCCGCCGCTGAGCTTTGATCGCGTCCGGTTCGGGTGCGGGATTGCCTTAATGCGTGGCCGCGTAACAGCCGCCGTCCTCTGTGCATTTGGTCTTTTCGCGATTGCGGCCTTCGAGCGCGCGCAAGCCGCGTCATCCGCCGATCCGTTGATCGTGGTCGTCAGCAATCGCCCCATCGACGCGGCGATGGTGCGTGCGCATTTTCACTCCCGCGGCGGACAACTCGATGCCGCAGCGCTCGATGCGGCGCTCAAGAGCCTTTACGCCACCGGACTTTTCAAGGACGTGAAAATCGCGCGGCAAGGCGACCATTATCTGGTCACCGTGGTTGAAAATCCGGTCATCGACAGAGTGGCGTTTGAAGGCAACCGGAAGCTCAAGGACGAAGACCTCGGGAAAGTGGCGCAATCGAAACCTGGCGGACCGCTGTCGCGGCCGCTCGTGCACGACGACGTCGAACGTTTGATCGAGCTTTATCGCCAGCACGGCTACTCCGCCGTGAAGATCGACCCGCAGACGATCAAGGCGAGGAATCAGCGCGTCACCCTCGTCTTCGAGATCACGGAAGGGGATAAAATCGGCATCCGGAAAATCGAATTTATCGGCAACAATGCCTATTCGGCGAACAAGCTCAAAGGCGAGATTAAGATCGGCGAAAGCAATGCGCTGAGTTTCCTCACTGAGAACGACGCCTATGACGCCGACCGCATCGAAAGCGACCGCGATCTGCTCCGTCATTTCTACCTCGTGCACGGTTACGCGGACGTTCGCGTCGATGCCCGCCACGAGGCCGGCAAGAACGGAGTCGTCGTCTCTTTCATCATCGACGAAGGGCAGCAATATCGGCTCGGCCGGGTGGATATCGAATCCGACGTAAAAACGGTCGACGCGGCGCCGTTGCGCGCTTATTTGCGCACGCAACCGGGTGAGATCTACGACGCCGATGCCGTCGAAAAGAGCGTCAACGACGTCGCCGCAGGCCTGGCCAAGAGCGGCGCGCCGTTCGCAACGGTGCTCGCCCGGCGCGACCGCCCGCCGCAAACGCATTTGATCAATCTCATTTACACGGTCGGTCAGGGGAAGCCCGCCTACGTCGAGCGCATCGACATCCACGGCAACGTCAAGACGCGCGACGACGTCATCCGCCGGGAATTCGAGGTCGTCGAAGGCGACGCTTATAATCGTGCAATGATCGATAGCGGCGAGCGCCGCCTGAAGCAGCTCGGCTACTTCAAGACCGTCAAAATCAGCACCAAACCCGGCTCTGCCCCCGACCGGATGGTCGTCGACGTCACGGTTGAGGAACAGAAGACCGGAAACTTCTCGATCATGGGGGGTTATTCCGCCACCACCGGTCCGACGATCGAGGTCGGCGTCAGCGATCGAAATTTTCTCGGCACCGGCAATATTGCCAAAGCGTCGGTAACCTACGGCGAATACACCCGAGGCTTTACGGTCGGCCTGACCGACCCGTACGCTCTCGGCCCGCTCATTTCCCTTGGCGGCGAATTATTCGCCAATGAGAATTTGGCCGGCACTTATCAATCCTACAACAGCATCATTTACGGCGCCCGCATTTCCACCGGCATGCCGCTCAACGATCAGCTTGGCATGAGCTGGACCTACTCGATTTACAACCAAGGCCTGTCGCTCGATCCGGCCGTCGGCACCGCCTCGTTGCCGGTCCAGCTGGCGGCCGCCGCCGGGCCGCAATGGGTTTCGTCAATCGGCAACGGCCTCACCTATTCCACCGTCGACAATCCGAGGAACCCGACCGAAGGCGTGCGCATCCAGACCAACAACGAAGTTGCCGGCCTGGGCGGCGCCGCCAAGTTCGCACGCAGCACCGAGGATGCGCGCTATTACCACCCGCTCGTAGGCGACGTGGTCGGCATGGTCCGCGCGCAAAGCGGCTACGTGACGCCGTGGGGCGGCCAGCAATTGCCGTTACTGGACGGCTTTTTCGGCGGGCCGCAGCTGATCCGCGGTTTCGCGCCCAACGGCTTTGGCCCGCGCGACATCACGCCGGGGACCACCCAGGACAACGTCGGCGGCAATATCTACTGGACGACGTCGGCCGAGCTGCAATCGCCGATGCCGCTCGTTCCGCCGGATGCGCAATTGAAGGTCGCGCTGTTCTCCGACGCCGGCAGCCTGTGGGCGACCAACGCATCGAACGTATCGCAGCTGGCGTCGCTTTCGCCGTCGCAGCAAATCGCCAATTCCCGGGCGTTGCGCGCATCGGTCGGCGCCAGCATGATCTGGGACTCCCCGTTTGGCGCAATCCGGGTCGATTATGCTTACCCGATTGCGCACCAATCCTACGACGTCACTCAGCGGCTCAATTTCACCGCCGGCGGATTCTAACGATTGGGTTCGTCATGGCCGCATTGTCGCGGCTTGGCCAATTTTTGAAAGAGCGAGCCGGCTTATCCGCTGGCCTGCGCGACGCCGCGAGCGTTTTGGCTGCGCCGCACCGCCACAATCTCCGCCACGATCGAGATTGCGATCTCATCCGGCGTGATCGCGCCGAGGTCGAGCCCGGCCGGCGCCTTGAGCTTGGCAAGCCGCGCGGTGGAGACGCCTTTCTTGGCAAGCGCCGCCTTGAGCGTTTCGGCTTTTTTCCTGCTGCCGACAAAGGCGACATAATCGACATCGACGGCCAGCGCTGCCGACAATGCGGCTTCGTCGCCGCGCCCTTGCGTCGAAACCACGACGTAGCGCGCGCTCGCCTCCTCGACCGGCAGCGCGTAGCCTTCGATCCGGCGATCGACTTCGCCGAAAGCCGGCTGTTCGGCCGCCGGCGCGCACACGGTGACGGAAAATCCGGTCCGTCTCGCCAAATCGGCAATCGCGGCCGCAACCGGACTCGACCCGCAAATCACCACCTGCGGGCGCGGCAGCACCGGTTCGACAAAGATGTCCATGGTGCCCTGGCTCGGGCACATATTCTTGGCAAAGCGCACCCCACCCTCTTCTTCGCCGGCTTTGTGGCCCAGCTCGTCCAGCGCATCTTCGGGCGCCACGGAGACGAGCCGCGATTTGCCGTCGGCGAGCGCATCTTTTGCGGCCTTGAGCACCGCCGCCCGGGCGCAGCCGCCGCCGATCCAGCCCTGCGAAATCGTTCCGTCCGGCAGGATCACCGCTTTCGCGCCGGCTTTGGCCGCCGTCGCCGCCACCGTGCGCACGACCGTCGCAAGCGCGAACGGTTCGCCGGTCGATTTGCGCGACGAGATATTGTCAAGGATGTCGTCGGCGCGGGTCATGATCAGATCCTCGCCAGATAGGGCTCGAGCGCCGCAAGGCTTTCAAGATTATGAGCAGGCGCGAACAGATCGACATAAGGCAGCGCCGCCTGCATGCCGCGCGCCTGCGGCGTGTAATCGCGCCAGCCGATCAGCGGATTGAGCCAGATGATCCTTCGGCAGCGCCGGCGCAGCCGGCGCATTTCCTCGCCCAGCTGGTCGGGCGTGCCAGTATCGTAGCCGTCGGAAACGATCATCACCGCCGTGCGTGAATTGATCACGCGCCGCGCATGCCAGCGGTTGAAGGTGGCCAGGCTTTCGCCGATGCGGGTGCCGCCGCCGATTCCCTGCGCCATCAACGACAATTTGTCGACCGCGCGGGCCACGTCGCGATCGCGCAGCGAGGGCGAGACATGGGCGAGGCGGGTATGGAATACGAAAGCTTCCGCTTCGCGAAAGCTATCGACCACGCCGTGCAGGAAGCGTACGAAAAACGCGGTGTAAAGGCTCATCGAGCCGGAAGCGTCAAGCAGCACCACAAGCCGCAGCGGCTTGATCTTTCGGCGGCGCCAGGCCAGATCGATCAGCGTCCCGCCATGTGAAACATTGCGGTGAATGGTGCGGCGCAAGTCGAGCCGGCGGCCGCGGCGGCGCACTTGCTCGCGGCGCACAAGCCGCGCGCGCATGGTGCGGGTAAGCCGCGCCGCGAGCGCATGCGTCGCCGCGACCTCGTCGGGATCGACGATGTGGCGAAGGTCGGCAGCGGACAATAATTCCGTGCGCGAGACGCCTTCGCGGCGCCCCTGGCAATCGGCGGCCTCACCCTCGCCATCGCTCCGACGCTCGGTCCGGTCCGGCAGCCCCAGTGCCTCGTGCGGCACGAAAGCTTCGGCGAGCCGCCGCCCCGGCGCGTGAGCGCCGCTCGGCATGCCCTTGAGCGTCTGGCGCCGGCGCATACCCTCGCCGCGCCAGAACGCATCGAAAATCTCGTCGAACCTCTCCCAGTCGGAATGGGTCGCGCAGAACAGCGCGCGCAGCGCCGGCTTGAGCGAGACCGCCCGCACCGCCGCCGGCGACCCAAGTATCGCCAGCGCATCGTGGGTCTCGGCGAGACCGACTTTGAAGCCGTTGTCGCGCAGGGTGCGGGCAAAGCCAGCGAGCCGTCGGCGCGTGCCGAAAGCAGCATGTTCCCTCTCTCCTTGAGAGGGAGGGCCAGGGAGGGGGGTGATCGGCAAGGCTATCATTCACGCCACCTTGCCGAGCAGGCGCGCGCTGACCTCGCGGGTAAGCCGCGCGCGGTCTTCATGCGTCTTGATTAAGCAAATCATCGTTTCGTAAACCGCTTCCGGTTCCTGCCGCAGGTCGTGAATTTCCAGCCCGGCAAGCGTCGCCGCCCAGTCGAGCGTTTCGGCGACGCCGGGGACTTTGCGCAAATCCTCTTTGCGCACGGCCGCCACCATGCGCGCGATCTGCAACGCCAGCGTCGTATCGATGCCGGGCGTGCGCGTCAGGATGATCTTGGCCTCGCGCTCGACTTCGGGAAAGTCGATGTAATGATAAAGACAGCGCCGGCGGAGTGCGTCCGATAGCTCGCGCGTACCGTTCGATGTCAGCACGACGCGCGGAATAGACGTGGCCTTGATGGTGCCAAGCTCGGGAATGCTGACCTGGAAGTCGGAGAGAAGCTCGAGCAAAAACGCCTCGAACTCCTCATCGGCGCGATCGACCTCGTCGATCAGCAGCACCGGCGGCTTGTCGCGGCGGATGGCGGCAAGCAGCGGTCGCTCGAGCAAATAACGCTCGGAGAAAATGTGCTCCTCGATCGCGTCGGCTTTCTCGCCGGCGCCTTCGCGGGTTTTGATGGCCAGGAGCTGCCGCTGGTAATTCCATTCATAAAGCGCGGCGTTCTGATCGAGGCCTTCGTAGCATTGCAGGCGGATGAGTTCGGCCGCATGTACCGCCGCGAGCGCCTTGCCGACTTCGGTCTTGCCGACGCCGGCCTCCCCTTCAAGCAACAGCGGGCGCTTGAGGAATTCCATCAGCCACAAGGCCGTAGCGATGTCGTGGTCGGCGACGTAACCGACGGCGGCGAGCTTATCCGATATTTCGTCGCGCTTGAGAGTCATCTAACGCGTCCACTCCGCCCGTCACTGTCATCCTGAGGTGCGAGCCATAAGCGCGCTTACGCGCGTCTTCGAGGCGCTACGGCGCTCGAAGGATGCACGGCCCGGGCTGTCGCCCTTTGAGGCCTTGGCGCTGCGCGCCGAGCACCTCAGGATGACGACCATAAACATATAATGCCGCCCGAGTTATTTCACCCATGCAGGCCGAGCTTGTCGGCGGCGGTCCAGACGCGCCAATGGTCGTGCGGCATCTGGATGTGGGTCGAGCCGAGGAACGCAAACGCGTCATTGATCGCGTTCGAGAAGCACGGCACGCCGCCGACATTCGGACTTTCGCCGACACCCTTGGCGCCGATCGGATGATGCGGCGACGGCACCTCGGTCCAGTCGGTTTCCCAATGCGGCGTTTCGACCGCGGTCGGGAGGAAATAATCCATCAGCGACGCCGTCGTCACGTTACCCTCGTCGTCATAATGGATTTCCTGGCCCATGGCGATGCCGAAGGCTTCGGTCAAGCCGCCGTGGATCTGGCCTTCTATGATCATCGGGTTGATCCGCGTGCCGCAATCGTCAAGCGCGTAGAAGCGCCGGATCTTGGTCATGCCGGTATCGACGTCGACGTCCACGACGCAAAAATAGGCGCCGTAGGGGAACGTGAAATTGGGCGGATCGTAATAGTTGATCGCCTCAAGCCCCGGCTCCATGCCGGGCGGAACTTCGTGATAAGCCGCCCAAGCGAGTTCGGTCATGGTCTTGAAGCGCTCCGGATTGCCTTTAACCTGGAAGCGATCGATGTCCCATTCGAGATCGTCGTCATGCACTTCCAGCATGTAAGCGGCGATCATCTGCGCCTTGGCCTTGATCTTGCGGCAAGCCATGGCGGTGGCGGCGCCGGACACCGGCGTCGAGCGCGAGCCGTAGGTGCCAAGACCGTAGGGCGCCGTGTCGGTGTTGCCTTCCTCGACCATGATGTTGTCGGCCGGCAGCCCAAGCTCGGTCGCGATGATTTGGGCATAGGTCGTTTCGTGGCCCTGGCCCTGCGATTTGGTACCGAGCCGGCAGATACCAGTGCCGGTCGGATGGATGCGGATTTCAGCCGAATCGAACATGCCGATGCCGAGAATATCGCAGGCGCGCGAGGGGCCGGCGCCGACGATCTCGGTGAAGAAGGCGACACCGATGCCCATCAGCTCGCGGGTCTCACCGCGCTTGAACGCCTCGCGTTTTTGTTTCTGCTCGGCGCGCAGCTTTTTGTAATCGACCGACTGCATCGCCTTGTTCATGGCGGTCTGATAGTCGCCGGAATCGTACTGCCAGCCGAAGGCGGAGGTATACGGCATTTGCTCGCGGCGGATCAGATTCTTCAGCCGGAACTCGGCGGGGTCCATGCCCAGTTTCTGCGCCATGATGTCCATGGCGCGTTCGATGCAATAGGCCGCCTCGGTAACCCGGAACGAGCAGCGATAGGCGACCCCGCCTGGCGCCTTGTTGGTATAGACGCCGTCGACCAGACAATAAGCCGCCGGGAAGTCGTACGAGCCGCTGATGATGGAAAACAGGCCGGCCGGCCATTTGGTGGCGTTGGCGCAGGCATCGAACGCGCCGTGGTCGGCGATGGTGTAGCAGCGCATCGCCGTCACCTTGCCATCCTTGGTCGCCGCGAT
>CAYVPC010000073.1:0-14904 GCA_964453555.1 uncultured Hyphomicrobiales bacterium
GCCCTACATTCCCAGCCCAGTGCAAATCATCCGGCGTTTGCTGCCGTTCTAAAGCATCCAATCTTCGGGAAACCAGCGCGGCAGCTAGTGTTACCAAGCATGCAAAACGCCCCGCGCGGTCAAGCCGCACGAGGCGTTCCATCGATTTGGCCGGTGTTACGCCGCGAAGCGGATATTGGGCGAGCCAATCACGCCGCTCTTCTCCAATGTCGCCTTCATTTCGGTCGAGCCCAACCAGGTGCGGGCCTTCGATACGTCGGTGACGTCCTGTTGGATCAGCAAGTCATTCGGATCGTTGGCGCTGCGATACACCTTGCCGTTGGTGATGCCGGCGGACACGCGTTCTTTCTCGTGTCCATTGTAACTCGTATGCCATGCGTTGAAGTCCTTGACCTTGAAGTTGACGGTCATGTTTTGGCTCGTATTGGGATTGGTCATAACAATTTCTCCAAAAAAGTTGTGAAGTATTACGCAGTCTATATTTTCGTTATTTGTAGACTGCACAAACCAGCATAAGACCCGATCGTGTCGAAACAAAGTTGCGCTTTGCGCTCTTTTTTCTTTTCGATCTGAACAGATAAAACTCTCCACGCTCCGCTGTCGTGTGGGGATCGGAGGTCGATCTTTTCGCGGTTGGAATCGGGTCGCACCGAAGAGACGCGCCGGCTAATTGTAGCCGTGCGCGTTTTTGGGCTCGGTGTCGAGGACTATCTGAAACATGTGATATTTCCGAGAGGCAAAGCTCGCTATTTGATCTCGCCATCCCCATGTACGACTCACAACTCCAATCAACGACTGAAACTGATCCCCGTGAGCGGAGCGCTCAAGGAAGGAAACCGGATGTTCAGATCCACGCAATATCGCGCCAAAGCAACTGAGTACGGCGCCTTGGCCAAGTCGTCGACGGGCTCAAACCAAAGCGGCGATTTTCAAAAGCTCGAGCGGAGATTTGCGTTACTCGCCGATAATGAGCAATGGCTCGCGGATAATTATCAAGACACCCTGGGCGGCACGGAACAAAAGCGGCTAAACGGTGTCGCCCTCGCGGACGAAGAGGAGCACGTTCTGCGCTGCCTCGGGGCAGCGCTGATCATGCAGTGGAATACGTTGCCGACAAAGCTGCGAAGGGATCTGTTCGACAATGCCGGCTCTATGGGTGCATTGTTGGAGACTGCTGCTCTTCGAGGGCAAATCGCCCGCTTCCTGCACAAACATAAGGATGACGAGGATACCGCCGAAGCCGCGGCCCAAACAAAGGCTAATCACAGCGATGCGAGCCTGCAGGCGACCGCCATTGCGCGTTGGGATGATGAGGGCGGCGCTTTTGCAAGTGCCTGAATACGGCGAACGACGCCGAATAGTTCAAAGTCCAGGTCAGGCTATTGGCGTGGCCTCAATGCCACTCGCGCACGTCGACGAAATGTCCAGCGATCGCGGCGGCGGCGGCCATGGCCGGCGAGACGAGATGGGTACGGCCTTTATAGCCCTGGCGGCCTTCGAAGTTGCGGTTCGAGGTCGAGGCGCAGCGTTCGCCCGGCGCGAGCTTGTCCGGGTTCATGGCAAGACACATGGAGCAGCCCGGCTCGCGCCATTCGAAGCCGGCGGCGACGAATATCTTGTCGAGGCCCTCGGCCTCGGCCCGCTCTTTCACCAGGCCCGAACCGGGAACGATCATCGCGTTCTTGATGCTGGCGTGCACCTTCTTGCCATCGACGACCTTGGCAACGGCGCGCAAATCCTCGATGCGCGCGTTGGTGCACGAGCCGATGAACACGCGGTCGATGACGATGTCGGTGATCTTCTCGCCGCCCTTGAGGCCCATATAGGACAGTGACCGCTCCGCGGCTTGGCGCTTGTGTGCGTCGGTAATGTCTTCCACGCGCGGCACGCGGCCGCTCACCGAGATGACCTGCTCGGGGCTCGTGCCCCAGGTCACGAGCGGCGGCAGCTTTGCGGCATCGAGCTTGATCTCGCGGTCGAAATGCGCGCCATTGTCGGAAGGCAACGTCTCCCAATAGCGCATGGCAGCATCCCAGTCCTTGCCCTTCGG
Source organism: uncultured Hyphomicrobiales bacterium (assembly GCA_964453555.1). Classification (GTDB taxonomy): domain Bacteria; phylum Pseudomonadota; class Alphaproteobacteria; order Rhizobiales; family Xanthobacteraceae; genus BOG-931. Next base: position 2,051 of record CAYVPC010000073.1, read on the forward strand.
CGCCTTGGGACGATCCTTGAGATACGCGTAAGCCTTTTCATCCGGCGCGATTAAGCCGGCCTTGGCGCCGGCCTCGACCGACATGTTGCACACCGTCATGCGGCCTTCCATCGACAGCGCGCGGATGGCTTCGCCGGCATATTCCAGCGCGTAGCCGGTGCCGCCGGCGGTGCCGATTTCGCCGATGATGGCGAGGATGATGTCCTTTGCGGTAACGCCGGGCGGCAGCTCGCCGTCGACAACGGCGCGCATGTTCTTCGACTTTTTCTGGATCAGCGTCTGTGTCGCCAGCACGTGTTCGACCTCGGACGTGCCGATGCCGTAAGCGAGCGCGCCGAAGGCGCCGTTGGTCGCGGTGTGGCTGTCGCCGCAGACCAGCGTCACGCCGGGCAGCGTAAATCCCTGCTCCGGGCCGATGATGTGGACGATGCCCTGGCGCTTGTCGTACTCGTCGAAATATTCGAGCCCGAACTCTTTGGCGTTCTCGGCGAGGAATGCGATCTGGGCGAAGCTCTCCGGATCGGGATTGGGCAGATGGCGGTCAATGGTCGGGATGTTGTGGTCCACCACGCACAGCGTCTTGTCCGGCGCACGCACCCGCCGACGGTTCAAGCGCAGCGCCTCGAAGGCCTGTGGGCTCGTGACTTCGTGGACGATATGGCGATCGATGTAGATGAGGCTGGCGCCGTTCGGCTCCTCCTCGATCAAATGATCTTCCCAGATCTTGTCGTACATGGTACGGGGCTTGGCCATCGTCACGAACTCCACCGAGTGTGTGCTGAATATAATCAGCGTTCGGCGGATTGGAATTACTCCGCCGCCTTCTCCCCGGCGGCCGCCGCCGTCTCGCCCTGCGCGCCGCGCTCCTGGCGCTCGAAGATGCGGGCCGACTTGCCGCGCCGTCCGCGCAGATAATAGAGCTTGGCGCGGCGCACCTGGCCCTTTCGCACCACCGTGATCGAATCGATCATCGGCGAATAAAGCGGGAAGACGCGCTCGACGCCTTCGCCGTAGGAGATCTTGCGGACGGTAAAGTTCTCGTTCAGGCCGGAGCCGGCGCGGCCGATGCACACGCCTTCGTAGGCCTGGACGCGGCTTCTTTCGCCCTCGACGATCTTGACGTTGACGATGACGGTATCGCCGGGCTGAAAGTCGGGGATTTGCTTACCGGCGGTGAGCTTTGCCACCTGTTCGTTTTCGATTTCTTTGAGCAGGTTCATGGCGAATGTCTCCAACGGCGGCGCGTTCGTCGCGCGGTCCGGCCACGGGACTGATCGGGTTGCGCGAGCTTCTACGCTACCCGGCCGCGTTTGTCACCTTCCCGTCAGGCCGTCCGCGAGCCGCGAAAACGGGCCAGAAAAGCGGCCCAAAGGTCGCTCCGGCGCTCGCGCGTGAGCCTTTCGGCCTCGGCCCGCCGCCAGGCGGCGATCTTGGCGTGATCGCCGGACAGCAGCACTTCGGGGATCGGCTGGCCCTCCCAGACCTGCGGCCGGGTAAATTGCGGGTATTCCAGCAACCCCTCGGTGAAGCTTTCCTCGGCGCGCGAGGCCGGCTCGCCCATGACACCGGGCAAAAGCCGCACACACGCGTCGATCAGCACTATGGCGGCGCTCTCGCCGCCGGACAGCACATAATCGCCGATCGAGACTTCTTCCAGGCTGCGTCCGGCGATGATGCGCTCGTCGACGCCCTCGAACCGGCCGCAGGCCAGGATAACGCCGGGGCCGGCGGCGAGCGCGTCGACCCGCGCTTGCGTCAACGGGGTTCCGCGCGGGGAGAGGAGAAGGCGCGGGCGGCCGTCGGTTGCCGTTGCATCGATCGCGCGCGCAAGCACGTCAGTCTTCATCACCATGCCGGGGCCGCCGCCGGCCGGCGTGTCGTCGACGGTGCGATGTTTGTCGGTGGCAAAGCTGCGGATATCGGTCACGTCGAGCGACCAGGCGCCTGCCGCCAATGCCTTGCCGGCAAGGCTCGCGTTCAAGGGGCCCGGAAAAATATCCGGCAAGATGGTCAGGACGCTTGCCCGCCACATGGTCAGCCCCCCACCCGCAACTCGACGCGGATGCGGGCAATGATCTTGCCGAGCAGGTTGAGGCCGGTTCCGTCGCGGCCGACGCCCCAATAAGTGTCGGTTGGCACGGATTCGATCAGTTCCTCCTCGCCGGTCGCAAGCAGCATGGCTTTGAGTTCGGGATGTAGCTCAAACTTGCGCCGCACCGCGCGGCAGTTGGAAAATTCGCGGTGCGTGTCGGATTTGGAATAAAAACGGATTGCCATGAGAGCGGCGGCCATCGCGGCATCAATTGGATTCAAACAGCCCGTGCGGCGGATCGACGACGATCATTCCCGATGCGATGTCAATCTTCGGCACGCTGGTTGTGTCGAACGGTATCAACGCGGTATTGCCGCCGGCATTGGGCCGCACTTCGATCAGATCACCGGCGCCAAAATTGTGGATCGCGACGACTGTGCCGAGACTTTTCCCGGCGCGGTCGACGACCGCAAGGCCGATCAGATCGGCATGATAAAATTCACCGGCCTCGGCCGCCGCCGGCAGCCGCTCGCGCGGCACGTAAAGCTTGAGGTTCGACAATTGCTCGGCGGCGTTGCGGTCGCCGATGCCCGCAAGCCGCGCGACGAAATGATCCTTGGCCGGCCGCAAGTTCGCGATCTCGAATACGCGGCCATCCTCGGTTTCGAGCGGACCGTACCCGGCGATCGCTTGCGGATCTGACGTAAACGAGCGCAGCCGGACCTCGCCGCGCAGCCCGTGAGCGGCGCCGATTTGCCCGAGACAGATGCGCGCGCCGCCCGTCATCGCCTGATCCATCAGGCCGCCGGCGGTGTGGCGGCTGCGGCCGGAGCAGCGCCCGCGGCCGGCGCAGCGCCTGCCGCCGCCTTGGCCGCTTCCTCTTTGGCCTTGCGCTCCTTGCGCGGGACGGCCTTTTCCGGATTGTTGCGCTTCTCGCGCTTGGCGATGCCGGCGGCATCGAGAAAGCGCATGATGCGGTCCGACGGCTGCGCGCCTTTGGCCATCCAGGTTTTGACCTTGTCGAGATCGAGCTTGAGCCGCTCGGGTTTTTCCTTCGGCAGCAGCGGATTGAAATAGCCGATCCGCTCGATGAAGCGGCCGTCGCGCGGCGCGCGGCTGTCGGCGATGACGATGTGATAAAACGGCCGCTTCTTGGTTCCGGCGCGGGCCATGCGGATGACTACGGGCATTTTCGGTTTCCTTTGTTGAGGAGTTAGAGGTTCGGAGTGAGGAGGACGCGGCCTTTCGCACCCACGGCGGTCTCGCCGTTTTCCTTGCGAATGCGGCCGCGCAGATCGACGACGTCACCGCCGAGGCGGGTATTTTGCTTTACCGAAACGACAAGCCATTCGAGCGTGATCGTCTCGTCGGCATAGACTGGCCGGCGGAAGCGAACCCAGAATTCCAAGCCGAGCATCGCGCCGCGCTTGGAAAAATGCGAAGCGGTCAACGCCAGGAGATGCGCGGTCGTCTGCGGCCCGCTGGCGATCAAACGGCCGAAGCGTGATTTCGCCGCCAAGTCGGCGTCGTGATGCATCGGGTTGGAGTCGCCGACGCTATGCGCAAACGCGCTGACAGCGTTCGGCTCGAGCGTGACTTCGGCGGAAAACCGCTCGTGCGGCAGCGTTTGCATCATTTCTTCTTTCCCAGTCCGGGAAATCCAGGCGGCAATCCGCCGGGCAATTTGGGGCCAAGCCCCGGAAGACCTCCCGGTAGGCCGGGAAAGTTCGGCGGCAGGCCGCCAGCGCCGGGCATGCCGGCCGGCAAACCGCCGGGCATCTTGGCTGCGAGCTTGGCCATTTCTTCCGCGCTCGGCATGCCGCCGCCAACACCACTCCCGAGCCCCAGCATGTTGGCAAGCCCCGCCATCGGCCCGCGCTTGGCGCCGCCCATCGCCTTCATCACATCGGCCATAGTGCGATGCATTTTCAAGAGCCGGTTGATGTCTTCGGGCTTGGTGCCGGAGCCGGCGGCGATGCGGCGCTTGCGGCTTGCCTTGAGCACGTCGGGATTGCGCCGCTCCTTCGGCGTCATCGAATCGATGATCGCCATCTGCCGCTTGAGCACCTTTTCGTCGAGATTTTTTTCCGCGATCTGATTTTTGATCTTGCCGACGCCCGGCAGCATGGCCATCAGGCCGCTCATGCCGCCCATATTCTGCATCTGCGCCAGCTGCTCGCGCAGATCGGCCAGATCGAACACGCCCTTGCGCATCTTCTCGGCGACGCGGGCGGCTTGCTCGGCATCGATGGTGGTGCGCGCCTTCTCCACCAGCGCGACGATGTCGCCCATGCCGAGGATGCGGCCGGCGACGCGCGCCGGATCGAAATCCTCGATGGCGTCGAGCTTTTCGCCGGTGCCGAGGAGTTTGATCGGCTTGCCGGTGACAGCGCGCATTGACAGCGCGGCGCCGCCGCGGCCGTCGCCGTCGACGCGGGTAAGCACGATGCCGGTCAAGCCCACGCGCTCGTCGAAGCTGCGGGCGAGATTGACCGCGTCCTGGCCGGTCAGCGAGTCGGCGACGAGGAGCACTTCATGCGGCGCTGCGGCGCGGCGCACATCCGCCGCCTCCTTCATCATCGCCTCGTCGAGGGTGAGGCGGCCGGCGGTATCGAGCAGCACGATGTCGTAGCCGCCAAGCCGTCCCGCTTGCAACACGCGGGTCGCGATCTGGATCGGCGTCTGCCCGGCGACGACCGGCAGCGTGTCGATGCCGACTTGCCGGCCCAGCACGGCGAGCTGCTCCATGGCGGCCGGCCGGCGCGTGTCGAGCGAGGCCATCAGCACTTTGCGCCTTTGCGTGTCGGCGAGGCGCTTTCCGACCTTGGCGGTGGTCGTGGTTTTGCCGGAACCTTGCAGTCCGACCATCATGATGGCGATCGGGGCCGGCGCATTGAGGTCGATCGGCTGCGCGCTCAACCCCAACGTCTCCACCAGCTGATCGTGCACGATCTTCACGACCATCTGGCCGGGCGTGACCGATTTGATCACTTCGACGCCGACCGCGCGCTTTTTCACCTCGTCGGTGAAGGCGCGGGCGACGTCGAGCGCGACGTCGGCTTCGAGGAGCGCGCGCCGTACTTCCTGCAAGGCCGCGTCGACGTCGGCTTCTGACAGCGCGCCGCGCCGAGTCAGGCGGTCGAGCACCGCATTCAACCGCTCGGAAAGACTGTCGAACATTCGTTCCGCCTTAACCAAACACCTGTGCGCCCGAGGGCGCATTGCGCTGTCGGACGGGGGCCTCCGGCCGCACGGGCCGGTCGGCGATTTGCAATTTCAGTCTCTTGCTAGAGCGGCCGGAAAATAGGTGCAGAGCCCGGCCCCGTCAACCGCGCTTTGTTGCCCAGCCCAACATATATAATAGGGGCTGGATGTCCCGCTATTACGACGGCCCGGTCTCCGATCATTTCAACGGCGAGCGGTTTTTCGATCCCGACGGCGCGCCGCCGAGCGCCCGGCCGGATTTGCTGCGCTGGATGGTCGACCGCACTTTTCGCGGCACAAAGGCGAAGTGGCCGGCCTGGGCGCCGTCGCCGTTTGCCGACCGGCCGCCGCCGCGCGTCGCCGGCGCGGGATGGCGCATCAGCTATGTCGGCCATGCGAGTTTCTTGATCCAGACCGCCGGCCTCAACATCCTGCTCGACCCGGTGTGGTCGGCGCGCGCGTCGCCGTTCCGCCTGGTCGGGCCGAAGCGGGTGAACGAACCCGGCATTGCTTTTGCCGCACTGCCGCCGATCGACGTCGTGCTGGTGTCGCACGCCCACTACGATCATCTCGACGTGCGGACGTTGGCGCGGCTGGCCGCCGCGCGGCGCCCGCGCGTCATCACGCCGCTCGGCAACGACACGATCATGCGCAACCACGATCCCGCTATCGCGGCGCAAGCGCACGACTGGCACGACCGCGTGGAGATCGGCGCCGGCGTCGCGGTCACGCTCGTTCCCACCCGGCATTGGTCGGCGCGCAATCTATCCGACCGCAACATGTCGCTGTGGGCGTCGTTCGTGATCGAGACGCCGGGCGGGCGGATCTATTTCGTCGCCGATTCCGGTTACGGCGACGGCCGGCATTTTCGCTCGGCGAGCGAGCGTCACGGGCCGTTCCGGCTCGCCATCCTGCCGATCGGCGCCTATGAGCCGCGCTGGTTCATGCGCGATCAGCACATGAATCCGGCCGAATCGGTGCAGGCCCTGATCGATTGCGGCGCCGAGCTTGCGCTCGCGCACCATCACGGCACGTTCCAGCTCACCGACGAAGCGATCGATGCGCCGGTTATCGCGCTCGCCGAGGCTTTGCGGGCCGTCGGGATTGCGGCGGAGCGTTTCCGCACTTTGCGGCCCGGCGAAGTGTGGGAATTGCCGCCGGCTACTTCACCATGACGTAAACGTTGACCACCAGATGCTCTTCGCTCGTGGTCAGCGGATCGGTTAGATATTGCTCGATGAACATGTCCTTGGCCTCGAGCCGCCGCTCGTCGAGATAGTTGGTGATTGCCTCATAGGTGTTGTCGAGGCCGTCATACGAACCGCGGTGGACGAATTTGAGCGCGTGGCCCTGCGGCGAGGTGCCGACCGCGATGTCGCCGCGCGGCGGATTTTTTGGCGGCTCGGCCACGGGAATCGCGGCCTGGTATTGAAAGCCGGCATCGTCGGTGGCGGTGAACAGCGTCATCATCTGCCCGTCGACCTTCAGCCCCTCTTTGTCGACATAGGCCTTCACGGTCTTGAATGAACCGGTGATCGTTTCGAAGGCATTGTCCCAATTGCCGCTGCCTTTCACATACACGATCGGCTTGGCGGTCAGCGTGATGTCCTCGCCGAACGGATCGATGGAAGGATCGGCGAGAGGGCCGGCTGGCGCCGGGTCGGGCGTGGACGCGGGAGCCGGCGGCGCCGTCTTTTGCCCGAACGAAGGCTGCATCCCGGCGAAGCCGACGGCCGCGGCGACGATGGCGATGCAGAGCGCAAGGCGAAGCAACATTCGGACTCTCCCGTAGGCGAGCCGGCACCCACGCGGCCAGCTCCTAGGTCTTAATCGCCCCTTTGATTTTAGCACGGACGGCCGCGCCGCCGTCATCCGGACACTGGCGCACGAGCCCCAACTCCTCATATAAGTCCCCGCACATTCGGGCTTTATCATGAGCACGCTGGCCGGCAAGGATTTCGTCAAGATGAACGGTCTCGGCAACGAGATCGTGATCGTCGATCTGCGCCGCTTGCCCGCTTCGATTGCGCCCGGCGAAGCGCGCGCCGCCGCGCGGCAGGAGCCTTACGACCAGTTGATGGCGCTTTATCCGGGGCGCGGCGCGACCGATGCGTTCATCCGCATCTACAACAATGACGGGTCGGAGGCCGGCGCCTGCGGCAACGGCATGCGCTGTGTGGCGTCGCTGGTCAGCGCCGAAAACGGCAAGGCGACCCTGAACTTTGAAACCGCCGCCGGCCTGGTCGCGTGCTGGCGCGCGGGTGAAGATTTGTTCACCGTCGACATGGGCGTGCCGCGCTTTCGCTGGGACGAGATTCCGCTGTCGGCCGAAATGCCCGACACGCGCGCCATCGATCTTGCCTATGGGCCGGCCGGCGCTCCGATCGTGCATTCGCCCTCGGCCGTGAATATTGGCAACCCGCACGTAATCTTCTGGGTCAAGGATCCGCAAGCCTACGATCTGCGTACAATCGGGCCGCAGCTGGAACATCATCCGCTGTTTCCGGAGCGCGCCAACATCACGTTGGCGGCGACGCCTGCGCGCGACCGCATCGTGATCCGCACCTGGGAACGCGGCGCCGGCCTCACCAGCGCCTGCGGCTCGGCGGCTTGCGCGGTTACGGTGGCCGCGGCGCGGCTCAATCGGACCGGCCGCAAGGTGACTGTTACATTGCCCGGCGGCGATCTCGCTATCGAGTGGCGCGAAGCCGACGATCACGTGCTGATGACCGGCCCGGTGGAATACGAGCACAAGGGGCGCTTCGACGCCGCGCTGCTCGCCGGCGCGGGCGTGGCGTAAGGCGATGAGCGTCGAAGTCGTAACCTTTGGCTGCCGCCTCAACGCCGCCGAGTCGGAAGTGATCCGCCGCGAAGCGGAGCGCGCGGGATTTCGCGACACCGTCGTGGTCAATACCTGCGCCGTCACTGCCGAAGCGGTGCGCCAGGCTCGGCAAACCATCCGGTCGCTGCGCCGCGAACGCCCGCACGCGAAAATCGTTGTCACCGGCTGCGCGGCGCAAACCGAGCCGCAAACCTTCGCTGCGATGAGCGAGGCCGATCGCGTTCTCGGCAATGCCGAGAAGCTCAGCGCGGCAGCTTGGGCGGCAGCACAGGCCGCGTTCGAGGCCGCCGATGCGCCGAAGGCCGTGGTCAACGACATCATGGCGGTGAAGAAAACCGCCGCGCATCTGATCGAGGGGTTTGCCGGCCGCCCTCGCGCCTTCGTGCAGGTGCAGAACGGTTGCGACCACCGCTGCACCTTCTGTATCATTCCTTACGCTCGCGGCAATTCGCGCTCGGTGCCGATGGGTGCGGCGGTCGCCGACGTGCAACGCCTGGTCGGCAACGGCGTCCGTGAAATCGTTCTGACCGGCGTCGACATCACGAGCTATGGCGCCGACCTGCCCGGCGCGGCCAGGCTCGGCACGTTGGTCAGGCAAATCCTCAAGCATGTGCCGGAGCTCAAGCGGTTGCGCCTGTCGTCGATCGATTCGGCGGAAGCCGACCGCGAGCTGATCGCTGCCTTCGCAGATGACGCGCGACTGATGCCGCACCTGCATCTGTCGCTGCAGGCCGGCGACGACCTCATTCTCAAGCGCATGAAACGCCGGCACTCACGCGGCGACGCCGTCGCGCTCTGCGACACCTTACGCCGGCTGCGGCCGGATATCGTGTTCGGCGCCGACATCATTGCCGGCTTTCCGACCGAGACCGAAGTAATGTTCAAAAACTCGCTCGATTTGGTCGATGAGTGCGGCTTGACGCATCTGCACGTGTTTCCTTTCTCGGCGCGGCCGGGCACGCCGGCGGCGCGCATGCCGCAGCTTGATCGCGCGCTGGTGAAGGGGCGAGCGCGGCGTTTGCGCGCGCGCGGCGCAGCCGCTTTGCGCCGGCATCTCGATGCCGAAATCGGCCGCGAGCATAGCGTGCTGATCGAATCGGGCGGGCAGGGGCGGACCGAACAGTTTACCCAGGTCTTGCTGGCGCGGCAGGCGGCGCCGGGCACAATCGTCGCGCTTCGCATGGCTGGACACGACGGCAGGCAATTGCTGGCGGCTTGAAAAGCGGCTACTGCGCCGCTTCGTTCTTCCAGCCGCATGCCGCCAGGTTTTCACGCATGTGCGCGGGCACCGGCGCGGCGACGCGGATCGGCGCGCGATTCTTGTAAAGCGGCACGACGATCGCGCGTGCGTGCAAATGCAGGATCGGCCCGCCGCTTCGCGGTGTGTTGCCGTAAACCGCGTCGCCGAGGATCGGCCAGTCCATCTCCGCACAGTGGACACGAAGCTGGTGGGTGCGGCCGGTCAGCGGTTCGAGCGCGAGCCAACTCATGGTGCCGGATTGCCCCATCATCTTCCACTTCGTGACCGCCGGCCGGCCCTCCGGATCGTGCTTCATCCACCACCCGCGCGTTACGTCGAGCCGGCCGAGCGGCAGCTCGATGATGCCTTCGTCGCCCGCCGGAGCGCCTTCGACGACCGCCCAATAAGTCTTGCCGATGGCGCCGCTTTTGAACAGCTTGCCGAGCTGCGCGAGCGCCTTGCGATGCCGGCCCAGTATCAGGCAGCCGGAGGTATCGCGGTCGAGCCGGTGCGCGAGCGCCGGCGGGCGCGGCAGGCCGAAGCGCAGCTCGTCAAAATGATCCTCGACGCTTTCACTGCGCTTCGCGCTGTTTTTCGGACCGGCATGCACGGACATTTCCGGCGGCTTGTCGATCACCAGCATCAGCCCGTCGCGGTAGAGAAGCCGCGACACCATCTGTTCCGGGGTCATGTTGCTTACCTTGGCGAAACCGCTATCACGGGCCACGGATGAACGACAGCGCGAAGGATAATTGGTGGCAGCGCCTCTCCGGCGGACTCAAGCGCTCGTCGTCGGCGCTTGGCGCCATCACCGATCTCATTGCCAAGCGCAAGCTCGATGCCGAGACGATCGCGGAGATCAAGGACGTGCTGATCCGCGCCGATTTAGGCATTGCCACGGCCGATCGCATTGCCGCCGCGCTCGGCGAGGGCCGCTACGAAGCGGGGATTTCGCCGGCCGAGATCAAGGAGGTGGTAGCGGCGGAAGTCGAGAAGGCGCTCACGCCGGTCGCGCAGCCGCTGGCAATCGACCCGGCGAAAAAGCCCTTCGTCATTCTTGTCGCGGGCGTCAATGGCTCAGGCAAGACCACGACCATCGGCAAGCTGGCGGCCAAATTCCGCGCTGAGGGCAAAAGCGTGATGCTGGCGGCAGGCGACACGTTTCGCGCCGCCGCCATCGAGCAGCTCAAAATCTGGAGCGAGCGCACCGGCGCGACGTTTATCGCGCGCGAGCCGGGTGCTGATGCCGCCGGGCTTGCGTTCGACGCCGTACGCGCGGCCAAGGAGCGAGGCGCCGAGGTGCTACTGGTGGATACCGCCGGCCGCCTGCAAAACCGCGCCGAACTGATGGACGAATTGCAAAAAATCGTGCGCGTGATGAAGAAACTCGATCCGTACGCCCCGCATGCGGTGCTGCTCGTGCTTGACGCCACCGTCGGCCAGAACGCCCTCTCGCAGGTCGAGATCTTCCGCAACCAAGTCGGCGTCACCGGCCTGGTCATGACCAAGCTCGACGGCACGGCCCGCGGCGGCATCCTGGTCGCCATCGCCGCGAAGTTCCAGGTACCGGTGCATTTCATCGGCGTCGGCGAGAGCGTCGACGATCTGGCGCCGTTCTCGGCGCGGGATTTTGCCCGCGCAATCGCCGGGCTGGACTCGCGATCGAAGAGTCTCGATTGAAGGCGCCCCCAAGCCGCGCTACAGAACCGCCCGACATGACCGAAACGGCCAAGCCGCAGCTAAATCCGCTCCTCAAGCTCGCCTTCGACCTCGGGCCGCTGGTGCTGTTCTTCTTCGCCAATTCGCGTTACGGCATTTTCGTCGCCACGGCGACGTTCATGATTGCGGTGCTGACGGCGCTGGCGGCCTCTTATCTGCTCACGCGGGCGCTGCCAATCATGCCGGTGGTGACCGCCATCATCGTGCTGGTGTTCGGCGGCCTGACGCTCATTCTGCACAACGACCTGTTCATCAAGATCAAGCCGACGATTCTGTACGCGCTGTTCGGGGCGGTGCTGCTCGGCGGGCTTTTTTTCGGCAAGTCGTTTCTGGGCGTGGTGTTCGATTCGCTCTTCCACCTGACCGAGGAAGGCTGGCGTAAGTTGACGTTACGCTGGGCGCTGTTTTTCCTTGCGCTGGCGGTGCTCAACGAGATCGTCTGGCGCAACACGTCCACCGACGTTTGGGTGGATTTCAAGGTGTTCGGCGTCCTGCCGCTCACGTTTGTGTTCGGCGCGCTGCAATATCCGCTGTTGAGGAAATACGCCGCCGAGCCGGCGGAAAGCAAAGTCTAGGAGCCGCCCGCCAGCGCTTTGTCGATCTCGGGCTTGAGCACTGTGTCGAGATTGCCGGGAGTGATCGGCCCGATCAATTTGTAGGCGATGCGGGCGTCGCGGCCAACGACGAAAGTTTCCGGCACACCGTACACTCCCCATTCGATCGCGGCGCGGCCGTTTTCATCCGCGCCGGTCGCGGCGAACGGATCGCCGTAGCGGCCGAGGAAGCGCCGCGCATTGTCCGGCTTGTCTTTGTAGTTGATGCCGACGATGCGGAGCCGGTTGTTCTGGGCAAGACGCATGAGCAGCGGCGCCTCGTCGTGGCACGGCACGCACCACGACGCCCAGACGTTGACGATCGTTACCGCGCCTTTGAAATCGTCGGCGGCGATGCCGGGTACGGGATGGCCGTCGCGGTCGAGCCCGGCGATCGGCGGCAAAGCGGTTCGCGGCGCCGGATGGCCGATCAGCGGGGAGGGGATGCGGGACGGATCGCCGGAATGAAGGCCGAGCAGGAACAGCGCGGCGATGACGAGGAAAACCGCCAGCGGCAGCAGCACCAACAAGCGGCGGCGGCCGACATTGTCGGTTGCGGCCGCGGTCACGCTTTTTCCCGCGTTTGTGCCGCAAGCCCCGAGCGGCGCGCGATGCCGAGCTTTTCGAGACCGGCAAGGGCGCGCAGTTGCGCCCGGTAATCGACCACGATCCACGCCACCAGTGCGCCGACCACCGCGCCGGCGGCGGCATAAGCAGCGACGATGAAGGTGGTGTGGCTTGCCGCTTCCATCGTCAGCCCGCAGTACTCGCCTGGAGGAGCCGCAGCGTGCGCACGCGGCGGCGCAGGATTTCGTTGCGCATGGCGGCAAGGAGCAGCACGGCAAACAGCAACGTGAACGCGAGAGCCGAGATCAGCAGCGGAATGAGAATCGAAGCATCGATGGTGGGAGCGCCGAGGCGGAACACCGAGGCCGGCTGGTGCAACGTGTTCCACCAATCGACCGAGAATTTGATGATCGGCAGATCGAGCGCGCCGACCAGCGTGAGGATCGCCGCCGCGCGCGCGGCGCGCGCCGGATCATCGACCGTGCGCCAAAGCGCGATGACGCCGAGATAGAGCAGAAACAGCACCAGCACCGAAGTGAGCCGCGCGTCCCACACCCAGTAGGTGCCCCACATCGGCCGGCCCCACAGCGAGCCGGTGACCAGCGCGAGAAAAGTGAAGGCGGCGCCGAGCGGCGCGGCGGCCTTGGCGGCGACGTC
>CAYVPC010000074.1:0-14878 GCA_964453555.1 uncultured Hyphomicrobiales bacterium
CGGCGGCGCGCAATTCGCCGTTGAGCGGCATGCCGGAGAGATGCGCGCCGACCACGGCGATAGGGATTTCGCCCTCCGCCGGCGCGGCTTTGAGGTGCCTGAGCGGCGGTTGCCGGTAATTAAGCGCGCCGAGAGGAAGGCCGGTGGCGGCGTGGAATTCGCGGCCAATCGCCGCCAGCGCCGCATCCTTGCCCGCCGGCGCGAGCAGCGTTACGCCAAACGGGATGCCGTCGGGACGCATCGCGGCCGGAACGGCAAGGCCGCACATGTCGAGCAGATTGACGAAGTTGGTGTAGGTGCCGAGCCGACTGTTGAGATCGATCGGATCGGCGAGCACTCGCTCGATCGTATAGATCGTCGGCGCCGTCGGCAGCACCATCGCGTCGATGGTGTTGAAGGTGTGATCGCGCACGCGCTGCAATCCCTCAAGCCGGTAGAGGGCCGCGAACGCGTCGGCGGCCGTGCCGTGCGCGCCGGCGAGGATGACAGACCGCGTCACTGGATGGATTGATTCCGGCGAAGAGGCCAGAAGCGCCCGGACCGTGAGGTAGCGCTCCGCGATCCACGGCCCCTCATACAATAGCCGCGCCGTCGCATAAAACGGCTCGATGTCGAACTCCACGATATTCGCGCCAAGCGCACTCAAGCGCGCCACAGCCGCTTCGTAAGCCGCCTCCGAAGCGCGATCGCCGAAGAACAACAATTGGCCCTTGAGCGGAGCGCCAAGCTTAAGCCCCTGCGGCATCGGCCCGACCGCGTGCGCGGGCCGTGGCCGCGAAACGGAATCGCCGGCGTCGGGCGCGTCCATCACTTGCAGCGCCGCCACAGCGTCATCGGCCGTGAGCGCAAAGATAGACACGCAATCAAGCGTGCGGCAGGCCGGCACGACTCCGGCGGTGGAAATAAGACCGCGGGTCGGCTTCAAGCCAACGATGTTGCTGAAACCCGCCGGGACGCGGCCCGATCCGGCAGTGTCGGTGCCGAGCGCGAGTGGCGCAAACCCGGCGGCAACCGCCAGCGCCGAGCCGGTGCTCGACCCGCCGGGAACGAGCTTCGGATTGAACAGATTGCGGGCGACGCCGTAAGGCGTGCGCACGCCGACCAGGCCCGTCGCAAACTGGTCGAGATTAGTCTTGCCGAGAATGAGCGCGCCGGCCTCGCGCAACCGCGCGACGCAAGCGGCGTCATTGTTCGGACGATAGAGATATGCGGGACACGCAGCGGTCGTCGGCAGTCCCTTGACGTCAATATTGTCCTTCACCGCAACGGGAATGCCGTAGAGCGAAAGCTTTTTGTCGCCGTTGCGCGCAAGCTCGCGCGCCTCGGCAAGGACGTCGGCTTCGTCGCGCAACGTGATGAAGATCGCCGGATCGTCATGGGCGCGGATGCGGGCAAAGCTCCGCGCGACAATGTCCTCGGGCTTGACGGCCTCGCCGCGATAAGCGTCCAGGATTTCGGCGACCGTTTCGGTCACGAAGGCTCCGTGTTGAGGCAAAAGGCGGCCCGGCAACCGCGTTTGCCGGTTCCTTTGTGCCAAATCTGGGCTATTTCGCAATGGGTAAGCGCAGATCGGCGGCTCACGCGGCCCGGTTGCGCGATACTCATGGCGCGCCTATATTCCGGCGGCTTTTCAGTCATCGTTGATGACGTAAGTGGCTTCGCCCGGACGGGCGGGCGGAGCCCAAAGGAGATTCGCACATGGCTATCGCGCCCTTGATGCCGAAGGCGACGGCGGTGTGGCTGGTGGAGAACACGGCGCTGTCGTTCGACCAGATCGCGGAATTTTGCAGCCTGCATCCGCTTGAAGTGAAAGCGATCGCCGACGGCGACGCGGCGCAGGGGATCAAGGGATTAGACCCGATCCTGACCGGGCAACTCACGCGCGAGGAAATCGCCGAGGCCGAAGCCAATCCGGAGCATCGGCTGCACATCGCCGACCCGAAGGTCCGCTTGCCCGAGGCCAAGCAAAAGAAGGGCCCGCGTTACACGCCGGTGTCACGGCGCCAGGACAGGCCGAACGCGATCCTCTGGCTGGTCCGCAACCATCCGGAACTCAAGGACAGCCAAATCATGCGGCTCGTCGGCACGACCAAATCGACCATCCAGGCGATCCGCGATCGCACGCACTGGAATTCGGCGAATTTGACGCCGCTCGACCCGGTGACGCTAGGGCTTTGCTCGCAGATCGACCTCGACCTCGAAGTTCAGCGCGCAGCCAAAGAAAAGCCAGTACCGGTCGAAGCGCAGGGCGCGACTTTGCTGCCGGCATCAGTGACCACCGCACCGAAGGCAGAGCCGGAGCCCGCGGCGGAAAAGAAATCCGAAGAACTCAACGTCGAAGCGGTGTTCGCCAAGCTTAAGCAGCTTGGCGGCAAGAGCGAGTAATACTCGCCGCCGTTATTTCTGCGCGTCGGTGTACGGATAGACCATATTGCCGGTCTTGTATTGCGGCGGCCACAGCACGGGCTGCACGCTGCCGTCGGCGAACTGCTCGAAATTGCCGGGCGCCACGTGCTGGAATTGCGTGAACACCGTGCGCCCTTGCGTCCATTCGCCGTCGTTACCGTAAGTGACGTCGCCGACCACGGTCGAAAACGTGTGGCTGTGCATGTACGCGCCGAGCTTGTCGTGGTCGAGGCTATTGGTCCCTTCGACCGCCTGCGCAAGTACCTGACCGGCGGCATAGCCGAACGGAACGAAGCCGTAGCCGAGCGGATCGATCTTTTCGCCGACCGCCGCGGTGCGGTAACGCTTGAGCAGATCGGCGTCGCCGGGAAAATTAAACGCCGGCACAAAGCTTTCCATAATGACGATACCGTCGAGCATCGGACCAAGTTGCGCCTTGATCGGCGTGATCAGCAGCCCAATCATGGTGCCGCCGAACATTTTCGGCTTCAGCCCGATCTCGTTGGCCGCCCGTATGATGCCGACCGTATCCGGCGGATAGGCGGCGACGAACACAACATCGGGATTGACCGCCTGGACGGCGCACACGGTAGGCGCAAAATCCGTGGTCGGTGGCGGATAGCTCTTGTCGTAGACAATCTTGAACCCGTTGGCGACGGCGTTGTCGCGCGCACCATCGGCCGACGTTCTGGCGAATTCGGCGTCAGCCGAGAGGATCGCAATTGTTTCCGGCTTCGGCTTTTGCGCCGCGGCAAGCTCAAAAAAGCCCCGTGAGAACGCTTTCACGCCGTCGGGGCCGAGCGACAACATCGAAAAGTATTTCGGATAGTTGAAATGCCGGTTGACGCTGACCCCCAGCATGGTGACGGTGACCTTGTTGTTTTCGATGATCACCGGCATGGCCGCGGCGGCCATATTGGTCGCGTAGGGCCCCAGCAGCAGATCGACTTTGTCGACGGTGATGAGTTTAGTGTAAATGCCGGGCACATTCGTCGGATTACTTTGATCGTCGTAGTAGATCAGTTCGACCGGACGCCCGAGCAGGCCGCCCTTGGCGTTGACGTCGTCGCGCCAGAGTTGGAGCGCGATCAGAAGTTGCTTGCCGTTCTGCGCGACGCCGCCGGTCAGTGCCATGCTAAAGCCGACCTTGATCGGCTCGGAGCCGGAAGCGGGTGCACAAAGCAAGAGCAACAAAACCGCGGCAGCCGCAGCAGCCGCGCGCCAAATGGCCAGCATGGACGTCCTCCCGGATTTTCCTCCCATGATGGGGAGGCCGTTTATTTCATCATTTCGTCGCTCGGCATGATGCCCCAGAGATTCGAGGCGCCGGGATCCTTGGCCCACACTTTCGGCCGCTGCGGATTGTCGCGATGCCACGGCCGCGGCTCGAAATAGCCGAGCTCCTCGTTGACCCGATCGAGCTCGGCGAAAGTCTCGGTGATGAGCCCGTTCGGCCCGCGGTGATAGGCGAACAGATTATGTCCGATACCGTGCCGGCCCGGTCCCCATAGCAGCTTATAGCCGTTGAGGCTGAGGAAATCGCAAGCTTCGTGCATATGCGCCCAGTCGCGCAGCTCAAAAGCGGAGTGGAAGTGGCGGTTCGAGCCGGTCTCCATGAAATTAAGTGTGTGATGGTCGGGACCGCAGCGCAGAAACGAGAAGAAATCCGCCATCCAGTCGGATTCGCGAAAGCCGAGCACGTCACAGTAGAACTTGGTGATCTGCTTGACGTCGGTGACGTGAAAGGCGACGTGGCCGAGCTTGTGCGGCACGATG
This sequence comes from uncultured Hyphomicrobiales bacterium, assembly GCA_964453555.1. Taxonomy (GTDB): domain Bacteria; phylum Pseudomonadota; class Alphaproteobacteria; order Rhizobiales; family Xanthobacteraceae; genus BOG-931. Next base: position 4,183 of record CAYVPC010000074.1, read on the forward strand.
CCCTTACGCTGGAATTTCTGGTGGGAAAAGGCGTCGCGCTTGAACACTTCAATGGTGGTGCCCTTCGGATCAGCAAACACCACCGCCTCGGAGATCGAAGGCTCCGGGTCCTTCTTGCGCGTCGTCTTGATGCCGTGGGCGGCGACTTGCTTTTCGAAGGCGCCGAGATCGGCATCGGGCGCGATCTGGAACGCGAGACTCACGCAATTGGCTTGCGCCCCTTTACGCAGCACGACCGAGTGATGATCGACCGTTGAGGCGAGATAGACCGTGTCCTTCTCTTTTGCCGCAACGGATAGCCCGAGAATGTCCGTGTAGTATTCGGTCTGCTGGTCGAGGTCGGGCGTATCGTAGGTGGCGTGAGCGATCTTGTTGACGCGGATCATGCAGACTCTCCTTTGTCGTCAATCTTGCTGTGGTTTTTTTGCCGTGGAAGCGAGCCAATGACGTCGATCATGGCGGCGCCGTCACAGTCGGTGAGGCCCATCGCCACGAAGCGGTCGAACAGTTCGGCGGTGCGATCCAATAAGGGCGTCGCCACGCCGACCTCGTCGGCGAACTCGCCGATCATATCGATGTAGTGCTGCAAGCCGGGAATGGTGCCTTGCAGCGGTTTGAAGCGTCGCTGCGCCATCCAGGGCGCGCGAATGGCGAACTGCGTCGAGCCGCCGCTGCCGGTCGCGACAGCCTTGATCATAGTGTCGACGTCGACCCCGGCCTTGAGCCCGAGAGCCATCGCTTCCGCCGTCGCGGCGATGTTGATTGAAACCAGAAGATTGTTGATGAGCTTGACGCGACTCGCCGCCCCAAACGCACCGAAGTAGATGCAGGAATCGGCGAATCCGGCAACGACGGGTTCGATCCTTTTGCACGCCTGCTCGTCGCCGGCGAGATACACGACCCCCTTGCGCGCCGACACCATTGCCGGGGTGCCGGCGACTTCGCCGTCGATGAAGATCGCGCCTTTTTTCGCCAGCGGCTCGATCTGCCGCGCCTTGACCGGAACCCGATACGAGCCGAGCTCAATCACCACCTGGCCCGGCCGCGCCGCGTGGACGAGGCCGTTCGGCCCCTGCACAACCTCCTCAAGCGCTTCGTCCGAGGGTAAGCAGGAAAACACGACGTCCGCTTGCGCACCGACTTCGGCCGCCGAGCGAGCGGGAACGCCGCCGATCTTTTCGAATTCGGCGAGCGACTGCCGGCGGTAGCCAACCACGCGATAGCCGCCCTTGATCAGATTCTCGGAGATCGGCATGCCGATCTTGCCGACGCCGACAAAGCCGACGGTTTCCATCTTCGATTTTCTCCCTAGGCGACCTCGATGGACTGATCGGAGAGATTGACCCGCAGGCCAAGCGAACCCTCCATGACCGTCCATTCTTTCAGTTGGTATTTGCGCAATCCGTTGCTGACAAACGGATCGGCGTCGGCCAGTTTCCGCGCCTCAGCCGCGCTTGCCGCGCGCAAAATCGTCAACCCGGCGCCGTCCGGCGGTCCGGCGCCGTCGGCCAGCGGACCGGAGGCGAACAAAACGCCGCGCTTTTCCAGCCCGATCATGTATTCGAGATGCGCCGGCAGCAGCGCCTTCAATTTCTCAGGCGTCGGCGATGCCGACGAGATGACGGCATAGAGCTTGCGGCGCAGCATTTTCTGCGTCAGCACAGCGATGCGCTCGTCCACGCTCATGGCGCGATCATCCTCCCTCGAACAGCTTCGTTATTTGTCTTATGGTCCGCCGTTCCGGCGTGATCTGTCAACACGTCCTGGTCTCATGACGGCGGCGGCGAAGCGCATGGCTTGCTCACTCCGGAGCGCCGGCGGGTCTTTTTCTACTCCTCTCCGACCAGTTCGCGCCGCCGCCGCTCCAGCTCGGCCGCATAGCGGCGCAGCGCATAGGCCTCGGTTAGAAGCCCGATGACGCGCCGATCGCGGTTATTATCGACCACGGCCAGCGTCTCCGCCTCGGCGCGATCGAAAGCGAGCACGGCTTCCTTGATCGCCATGCCCGGCAACAAGACGACCTCGGTATAGCGCAGCAAATCCTTGATCGATTGATCAGGCGACGCTTCCGCCGCGTGGGCATCCGCCACCAGCGCCATGCCGACGTAGCGGCCAAGCTCGTCGACGGCGACGATGGCGGCGGATGAGCCGAGCGGAAAGGCTTCGCGGAACGCGGCGACGGTGGTCGCGGTCGGCACAGTCCGCACGTCGTGGCGCATCATCTTGCCGACGGTCAAGTCGCGCATCCAGCCGATGTCGGCGGCGCTGCGGATGGTCTCACCGCGCAGGTGGAAGCGCCAGGTGGCGAACGAATAACCGAACGCCTCGCGCGTGACTTGCCGGGAAACGATCACCGCGATCAGCACCGCCGTCGTCAGCCACAGATCGCCGGTTGTTTCGAGTGCGATGAAGGTCATGGTCAGCGGCCCGCCGATGACCGCAGCCGACAACGCGCTCATGCTGATCACCGCGTAAGCGTTTGAGTCAAATGAGGCGCTCGGCCAGACCATCACCAGCACATCGGCCAGGAGATTGCCGCCCAGCGCGCCGATCAGCAGCGAGGAAAGGAACATTCCACCGCGGAATCCGGCGCCAAGCGAAATGATCGACGCGGCGATCTTGAGCAGGAAAAACAACGCTAACGTCCAAAGCGAAAGCCGCACCATTCCGGAAAGGTGCAGGGCGCCATGGCCCGACGACATCACTTGCGGCGCCGCGATGGCCAGAGCGCCGACGATGAGCCCGCCGATCGCCGTGCGCAATGCCGGCCGCACGTTCAGACGCAGGAACAAAGCTTCGCACGAGGCGACCCCGCGCATCAGAAGAATGCCAAGCATTGACGCCATAAGGCCGATCGCGGCGGCAATGACGAGATCGCGCGTCATGATCGTGAGCTTGTCGGGCGCGACGATGCCAACTTCGGCCGCCGCGAGCACATGCGCGACCAAGTAGCCGATCAAAGCCGCCACGCCGACCGGCGCCAGGCTGTTCGGCGAATAGCCGCCGATGACGAGTTCGAAACCGTAGAACGCGCCGGCCAATGGAGCGCCGAACGCGCCGGCAATTCCGGCGGCGGCGCCGCAGCCGACCAGAACGCGCAAGTCGGCACGGCGCAACCGGAACGCCATGCCGATGCGCGAGGCGATGCCGCTGGCCAATTGCGTGTAGCCGGCCTCGAGACCGACCGAAGCGCCGACACCGCTCGACCACACGGTCTGCGCCGCAACGATGAGGCTGCCCAGGAGCGACATCCGGCCGCCGTGCAGCGCGTTCGCCTCGATCGGATCGACCTCCCGCTCCGGCCGCCGGCGCGCGATTAGCTCGCGGGCGACACCGAAAACCAGCCCGCCGACAAGCGGTACTGAGATCGCCACAAGAGGATCGAGCCGAAGCAGCCCAGACAGGCGCACGCCCGGCTCCAGACTAAAGAACAGACGATGCAGCCCGTCGACACCGGCGCCCATGGCGGCGACGACCAAACCTGCGATCGCCCCGACCAGCACGGCCAGCGCGATCAGGCTCGATTCTCGCGCCCGCACGACGGCCCGGAGCCGTCGCGGTATTTCCAATTGATTGATCACTTTATCGATCAAAGCCAATCACCGCAGGCACGGCCTTTGTCATAAACCTATAATGGAACCGTGCGGACTTCGGCTTGTTCAGGTATCGACCTGCCGGAAGCGGAGCCGGTAGCTCCGCCGGAGCGTGCCATGCTTCATCGTGCCCCGACAATCATTGCGGCCTTTACTGTTGCTGTTGCCATCGCTGGTCCGCTAGCGGCACAGACGAGCGGCCCACTGCTCGAGGGTAAGGCGGCGTTCGGCGACTGGCATGCGGATAGTCCCGGCACGCGTCGCCCGATCAGACCGCAAGATATGCCGCCGCCCGCCCCCGAAGAGTCGGTGCGAAACACCGTGACCATCGTGCGGTGGTCCGGCGCGCAAAAGCCGGTCGTCCCAAGCGGCTTTGAGGTTAGCGAATTTGCGTCCGGTCTCGATCATTCGCGGCTCATCCGGGTTGCGCCGAATGGCGACGTGTTCGCGGCGGAAAGCGCAGCCGGCCGTATTCACGTCTTGCGTCCGGACGGCGCGCGGCCCGCGCAGGCCAGCGTTTTCGCATCCGGGCTTTTGGGACCGTTCGGCATCGCGTTTTATCTGCCCGGCGCCAATCCGGAATGGGTCTATATCGGCAACACCGACTCGGTCGTCCGCTTTCCCTATCGCTCCGGCGACGTTGTCGCGCGCGGGCCGGCCGAGATAATCGTGCCGCATTTGCCGGTCGGGGGCCACCGCACGCGCGACGTGGTGTTCTCGCAGGACGGCCGGACCATGTATGTGTCGGTGGCTCCGGCTCGAACGTCGCTGAGGGAATGGCAAAGCTCGGCCCGGCCGAATTGCAGGCATGGGAATCCAGCCACCCGCTCGGCGCCGCCTGGGGGGATGAGACCGACCGCGCCGACGTCCTGACGTTCGATCCACAAGGCAAGCGCCTCGACGTCTTCGCCACCGGAATCCGCAACTGCGTCGGCATGGCGATCGATCCGTCGAGCGGCACTTTGTGGTGCTCGACCAACGAACGCGACGGGATCGGCGACAACCTGCCGCCCGATTACATCACGCGAGTGCGGGAGGGCGCGTTCTACGGCTGGCCCTGGTACTATACCGGCGCCAATGAAGACCCGCGGCTCAAGAACGAACGGCCCGATCTGAAAGACAAGGTCACCGCGCCGGACGTACTGATCCAGGCTCATTCGGCGTCGCTCGAAATGACTTTCTATGAGGCGGCGCAATTTCCCGCCGAGTATCGCGGCAACATTTTCGCCGCCGAGCATGGTTCGTGGAACCGCGCCAATCGTACCGGCTACAAAATCATCCGGGTGATCGTGAAAGACGGGGTGCCGACCGGCGAGTATGACGATTTTGCCACTGGCTTCGTGATCAACGATGCCGAAGTTTGGGGCCGCCCGGTCGGCGTGGCGGTCGACAAGGACGGCGCTCTGCTGGTGTCGGAGGATGCCAGCGGCACCCTCTGGCGCATCACTTACACCGGCGGGGCCGCGCGTCACTGACGGCGCGTTGGCGGCAACCGGAGCTGGAACTCAAAATCGAACTAAGCGTTAGTTCAAGAGTGACCGCGATCGGGGGCGATCTTCGGTGGCTCGAAATGCACCCGGCGCAGCAAACGAGCCTGATGCAGACCGCCAACCTCGACGTGGAAATCGCAACGACCTCGCTCACGTCCGACTTGCGGGAGGGCGCCATCCTGCTCGACATCGACGGCACCATCGTCGACATCGCCCCGACGCCACGGCAGGTCTGGATTTCGCCCGAGTTGCGGCACACGCTCACGTGTCTGCGGGAGCTGACCGGCGATGCGTTGGCGCTGGTGAGCGGTCGCATGGTCAGCGAAATCGACCTCTTGTTCGCGCCGCTGGAGCTGGCCGCGATCGGTGGCCACGGCACCGAAATACGTCCTGTGCCGGGAACGGAGCCGCAGACGCGGGCAGCTTCGCTAAGCCGTGACTTGAAACTCAGGCTCGCGGCCTTGAGCGAGCTCGGGCCGGGTATTCTTGTCGAGGACAAGGGCTATTCGCTCGCTTTGCACTATCGGCTGGCGCCCGATCTTGGTCCTGCGCTGCATGCCGCGGTGGCGCGGATTTGCGCCCTTATGCCGTCCGGCACCGCCGAAATCATGCCGGGCAAAGCGGTGGTCGAAGTCAAACCCGCCTGCGTCAGCAAGGCGCTCGCCGTGCGCGAACTGATGAAATATCCGCCATTCGCCGGCCGCCATCCAATATTCATCGGCGACGATGTTACCGACGAACCGGTATTCGAAGTCATCCCGACATTCGGCGGCTTGGGTTTTTCCGTCGGCCGGAACGTCCCCGGCGTCAACGGCCACTTCGACAAACCCGAGGATGTGCGCTCGTGGCTGGCACGGATCGTGGCCGACCGCAGGAACGCGGCCGGATGAAGGATCACGGGCTGGATCTGGCCATCATCGGAAACGGGCGATCGGCCGCATTGGTCGATCCGTGCACGCGGATCGTCTGGTGGTGCTATCCGCGCTTCGACGGCGACCCCATTTTCTGCCGGTTGCTGGCCGGCAAGGAGGAGAAGGGATTCTCCGACGTCGTGCTCGACGATATGGCGGAGTTTCAATCCGAATATGTGCGCAACACCGCGATCGTCTCGACGCTGCTTACCGACCACCAAGGCGCCAAGGTGCGGATCACCGATTTCATTCCGCGCTTCCGCCAGTTCGGCCGCGTCTTCCGGCCGCCGCAGATTTTCCGCATCATTGAGCCGGTAGCCGGTCTGCCGCGCGTCACTATCAGGATGCGGCCGACCAGCGAGTACGGCAAGCTGCTGCCGCAGCGCTCGCTCGGTTCCAACCACATCCGCTATTCAGGCGAAGGCACCGTGATCCGCCTCACCACGGATGCGCCGCTGTCGCTCATCGACGGCGAGGCCCCGTTCGTGCTGACGCGGCCGTTGCATCTCGTTTTCGGACCGGACGAGCCGTTCCTGGGCGACCTGCAAACCACTTGCCGCGACTTTGTCGACCGCACGCGCGATTACTGGACAGAATGGGTGCGCCGGCTTTCGATCTCCTACGATTGGCAGGAGGCGATCATCCGCGCCGCCATCACGCTGAAACTCAGCAATTTCGACGAGACCGGCGCGGTGGTCGCCGCGCACACCACCTCGATCCCGGAAGCGCCGGGTTCCGGCCGCACCTGGGACTACCGCTACTGCTGGCTGCGCGATGCCTATTTCGTCGTCCAGGCACTCAATCGCATTGGCGCCACGCGCACCATGGAGGAGTTCATCTCGTTCACGCTCTCGATCGCCTCGAAGCCGGACCAGGAACTGCGCCCGCTTTACAGCGTCGTTCCGACGACCACGGTGCAGGAACGGACTGCGCCCCATCTCGAGGGTTATCGCGGCGACGGCCCGGTGCGGATCGGCAACGCCGCGGTCGACCAGATCCAGCATGATGCTTATGGCAGCGTCATTCTGGCCGCCATGCCGATGTTCTTCGACCGCAGATTGCCCCGGCCGGGCGACGAGGGTTTGTTTCGGCTGTTGGAAAGTCTCGGCTACCGCGCCGCGAAGAAGGCACTCGAACCGGATGCCGGCATCTGGGAATACCGCGGACGCCAGCGCATTCACACCCATTCGGCGGCGATGTGCTGGGCCGGCTGTCAGCGGCTCTCCGCGATCGCCAGGCGGATCGGCCTGGATGACCGCGCGCAATACTGGAACGAGGTCGCCGAACCGATCCGTGCGGCCCTGCTCGAACGGGCCTGGAATGAAAAGCGCGGGGCGTTTACCGCGGCCTTCGGCTCCGACGATCTCGATGCCAGCGTGCTGCTCCTGCCGGACTTGGGGGTAGTGGAGGTGGATGACCCGCGCTTTGTCTCCACCGTCGCCGCCATGGAGCGCGAACTGGTGCGCGAGAAGCACGTCATGCGCTACGCCAGTGCCGACGACTTCGGCCTGCCGGTTACAGCTTTCCTGATCTGCCGCTTCTGGCTGATCGACGCGCTCTGGTCGCTCGGACGGCGGGAGGCAGCGCACGATCTGTTCACCGATGCGCTGAACCATCGCAACCGCTACGGCCTTTTGTCCGAGGACGTCGACCCGCAGACCGGCGAACTGTGGGGCAATTTTCCGCAGACTTACTCGATGGCCGGGCTCATTCTCTCGGCGATGCGGCTGTCGCGCAGTTGGGAAGACCGCTACTGGCGCGGCTGAGCGCGCACGAAAACTCGCGCCGACAGCGAAAAATGCTTGCATCGCGCGGCTAACGCGATTATCTCGCGCGCAATTTCGCACGCGTGGCGAGCGTGAACTCGGCGGGGCGACACGCAGCCAGATTTCCCCACGCATTGGCAGGAGGAACGACGACATGCATGCCATGACCGAGGCAGGTACCGCTTGGCCGCTGCATGCGCGCTTCGACGGCCCGATGGTCATGATCGGATTCGGTTCGATCGGTCGGGGCACGCTGCCGCTGCTGGAACGGCACGTTGGTTTCGACCGCAAGAAGTTCGTCGTGATCGCTCCCGACGACGAAGACCGCGGCCTGCTCGACGATCGCCAGCTTCGCTTCATCCACAAGGCCATCACCAAAGATAACTACCGGGAGGTGCTCACTCCGCTGCTCGCCGGCGGACCGGGCCGCGGCATGATCGTCAACGTTTCAGTCGACACTTCATCCGTGGACCTGATGGATTTCGCCAAGGACGTCGATGCCTTCTATATCGACACCGTCGTCGAGCCCTGGCCGGGACTTTATACCGACCGTTCTCTGTCGATCTCAGCGAGGTCCAATTACGCGCTACGGGAAAGCGTGCTGGCGTTGCGCCGCCGCCGGCCGGGCGGCGTCACGGCGTTGAGCTGCTGCGGCGCCAATCCGGGGATGGTGTCGTGGTTCGTCAAGCATGCTTTGCTCGACATCGCCAACAGGACCGGTATCAAGGCCGCCGAACCGAAGACCCGCGACGATTGGGCGCGGCTGATGCGGCGCGTCGGCGTCAAGGGCATCCATATTGCCGAGCGCGATACCCAGCGCGCACGCAAGCCCAAGCCGCACGGAGTATTCGTCAACACCTGGTCGGTGGAGGGTTTTTGCGCCGAGGGCTTGCAGCCTTCCGAGCTCGGCTGGGGCACGCACGAGCGGAAAATGCCCGCCAACGCACGACGGCACGATTTCGGCTGCGATGCCGCCATCTACCTGACGCAACCGGGCGCCGGCACTCGGGTACGCTCGTGGACGCCGTCGGCGCAGGCGCAACACGCCTTCATGATCACGCACAACGAGTCGATCTCGATCGCCGACTATTTCACCCTGCGCGAGAACGGCGAAGTCGTCTATCGGCCGACCTGCCACTACGCCTATCACCCTTGCGACGACGCCGTGCTCTCGTTGCACGAGATGGCGGGCGCGGCATGGCAACCGCAGCAGGAATGGAAGATTTTGGACGAGAGCGAGATTATCGACGGCATGGACGAGCTTGGCGTCCTGCTCTACGGCCACGGCAAGAATGCTTATTGGTACGGCTCGCAGCTCTCGATCGAGGAGACGCGCAAACTTGCGCCCTATCAGAATGCCACCGGTTTGCAGGTGACCTCGGCGGTGCTGGCCGGCATCGTGTGGATGCTCGAGCACCCCGATCGCGGTATCGTCGAGGCCGATGAGATGGACTTCCGCCGCTGCCTCGACATTCAACGGCCCTATCTCGGCCCGGTGGTCGGACACTATACCGACTGGACCCCGGTCGAAGGCCGCGACGGATTGTTCCCGGAAGCCATCGATCGCGACGATCCCTGGCAATTCAGCAACGTGCTGGTGCGCTGACCGTCGCAATCACTCGCGTTGCCGATCGGGTTTGCGCGCCCTGCGCCGCAGACTGAGAATTACGGCTCGCCCGGTTTGAACGGCAATTCCTTGCCGGGCGGCACGGTCCCCTCGCTCATCGCTAGCTGCATGGCGACGGCGATGTAGGTGCCGGCGACCGCCGTAAGATCGACGACCTGCTGCTCGCCGAGGAGCTCCTTTGCGCGGTTGAACGTCTCATCCGAAACTTCGTGCCTGGTGGTCAGCTCGGTAACGAAGTCATACACGATCGCCTCTTCCGGCGGCATGTTCGACGGCCGCCTGTTGGCTTTTAGCTCGGCGACGATGGCCGGCGACAGCCCGGCCTTGATGGCGAGCGGCGCGTGCGCATACCACTCAACCTGCGAGCGCCATTGCCGCCCGATGACGAGGATCGCAAATTCGTTGAGCTTCAACGGCACCGACGTTTCCCAGCGAAGATAATGCAGCAGGTCGAAGACCCTCTGCCCCAGCACCGGACTGCGCAGCAGCGGATTGTACGGGCCGCCGAGCCCGACGCTGGAGACTTTCATGATCTGCTCGCCGAGCGATTTTTGCCTGTCGGTGAGCCGATCCATCGTGAGGATCGGGAAGCGGGGCTCTTTACTCATGGCGCGGGCTCCTATCGTTACGCTCGCACAAACGGCGGCAGCTCCGAGTATTGTCAATCCGATCCAGGCGGCGTGCTTCATGCTGCCCTCCGTGTGCTGGGGAGCGGGATTATCCAGCGAGTGTAGGTGAGCGCATGGCGCCGTGCCACGGCTGCTCAGGGCGATGCCATTGTTGCTTTTTGGATGCGTTTCCCACCTATAATAATATGAGTGATCAAGCTCGCGGGCAAACCGCGAACGGTTCGGGGAGGATGGCGCGATGCGGCTCGTGACATTTGTCGCTTCCGGCAAGGAACGTGTCGGCGCGCTCGCCGACGGCGATCGCCGGATCGTCGACTTCCTGGCCGCGCGGGCCGATGCGGGACCGGCCTTCGCCAGCATGCAGGCACTGATCGAAGCGGGACCTGCCACGCTCGACCGCGCCAGCGAGATTGCCGCTGACGCCCAGCGCGGCAGCCGCGGCATGATCGATACGAGATCGGTCAAGCTTTTGTCGCCATTGCCGGCGCCGCCGCAGCTGCGTGACTTCCTCTGCTTCGAAAAGCATCTGATTCAGGCCTTCACGCAAATACAACGGATGCGCGCCGCCAGCGCGCCCGATCCGGAAAATGCCTTGCGTGAAGTGGAGAAGCAGGGCGCGTTCAAACCGCCGAAAATCTGGTACGAGCGGCCGAGCTTCTACAAGCCGAGCCGCTTCGCCG
>CAYVPC010000075.1:0-14869 GCA_964453555.1 uncultured Hyphomicrobiales bacterium
GCCGCGCACATTGACCCGGTCGGTCTTGAGCGTGACGAAGCGCGGCACCGGCAAGCCGCTTGGCGCGGCATCGCCCGCCGCCGGCGCTGGAGCCGCCATCAGCGTGAATGCGAACACGGCCGCCAGCGCGGCCCCGATCCGGATGATCATGACGTCATTGCGCCGCAACGCCACGCCGCTCTTCCCTATTGTTCGCGCCGGCGGTCGGGGAACCCGGCACGCTTTGTGAGAGCGCAGCCATCTGCTAGAGAGAAATGATGCACCGCCTCCCGGCCTTTCAGTGTCGGCGAGGCCGGTTAACGAGACCTGAACGGCAAAGGCCGGTTACGGCCGTGGTTTATTCGGTTCGCGTCCAGTTGGCGTCGTGGGGCTTTTGTCATGGCATCGGGTAAAAAGCCGCTGGTGGTGGTCACCCGCAAGCTGCCGGACAGCGTCGAAACGCGCATGCGCGAATTGTTCGACGCGCGGCTGAACCTCGACGACAAGCCGATGAGCCAGGCCGAACTGGCGGAGGCCGCCAAGACCGCCGACGTCATCGTGCCGACGGTGACCGACCAGATCGACCGCTCGGTGCTCAGCCATTCCGGCGAGCGGCTAAAGCTGATCGCCAATTTTGGCAACGGCGTCGACCATATCGACGTCACCACCGCGCTCCAGCGCGGCATCACCGTGACCAACACGCCGGGCGTGCTGACCGAGGACACCGCCGACATGACCATGGCGCTGATCCTGGCGGTGCCGCGGCGCCTGGCCGAAGGCGCCCAGGTGCTGGTGAGTGACGAGGAATGGACCGGCTGGAGCCCGACCTGGATGCTGGGCAAGCGCATTTGGGGCAAGCAGCTCGGCATCGTCGGCATGGGCCGGATCGGCCAGGCCGTGGCGCGCCGCGCCAAGGCCTTCGGCCTGCAAATTCACTATCACAACCGCCGCCGCGTGGCGCCGCGCATCGAGGAGGAACTCGACGCGACCTATTGGGAGAGCCTCGACCAGATGCTGGTCCGCATGGACATCATCTCGATCAACTGCCCGCATACGCCGGCGACCTATCATCTCCTCTCCGCGCGGCGGTTAAAGCACGTCCGGCCCGAGGCCTATGTCGTCAACACCGCGCGCGGCGAGGTGATCGACGAGAATGCGCTCGCGCGCCTGATCGAGGCGGGCGAGATCGCCGGCGCCGGCCTCGACGTGTTCGAGCACGAGCCGGCGGTGAGCCCGAAGCTCGTCAAGCTCGCAAAGGCCGGCAAGGTGGTGCTGTTGCCGCATCTCGGCTCGGCCACTCTCGAAGGCCGCGTCGACATGGGCGAGAAGGTGATCGTCAACATCAAGACCTTCATGGACGGCCACCGCCCGCCCGACCGCGTCCTGCCCTCGATGCTTTAGCACTCCTTCGTCATGCCCGGGCTTGACTTGGGCATCCACGTCGAGCGCACGCGTGATAGACTTTGACGAAAGGCTCTCACAATCGGAAACGCACCATGGATTGCCGGGTCGAAGCCCGGCAATGACGAGGAAATGACGCCCGCGCTCATCACGGAAGAATTCATGCTGCCGGCGCGCGATGCCGGTATCGAACTTTATGCGCGCAACAAGCGGCCGGCGGACATGCGCGCATTCGCGCCGGCGCGCACGATCCTGTTCGTGCACGGCGCCACCTATCCGGCGCACACCGCTTTCGATCTTCCGCTCGGCGGCGTCTCGTGGATGGAATACATCGCCGCGCGCGGCTACGACGTGTGGCTCCTCGATCTGCGCGGCTACGGCAAATCCACCCGGCCGAAGGAAATGAGCGAGCCGCCGGACGCAAACCCGCCGATCGTGCGTACCGAGACGGCAGTGCGCGACATTTCCGCCGTCGCCGATTTCATCCGTGAGCGCCGCAAGCTGGCGCGCCTCGTTCTGCTCGGCTGGTCGTGGGGCACGTTTTCCTGCCCGGCTTACGCCGTACAAAATCCTGGCGAGGTCGAAAGCCTCGTCCTGTACGCGCCGATCTGGACCGGCATGACCGGGCGGCTCGCCGTCGCCGCGCCGGGCGCGCGACTGCCGTGTTACCGCGCGGTAACCCGCGAACAGGCCTATGCGCGCTGGATGAACGGCGTAGCCGAGGACAAGAAAGCGGCGCTCATTCCGCCGGGCTTCTTCGATGCCTGGGCGGACGCGACCTTCGCCACCGATCCGGATGGCGCCAGGATGAAGCCGCCGGTGATCCGCGCGCCCAATGGCGTGATAGCCGACGTGGCCGAAACCTTTTGGGCCGGCAAAGGCTATTACGATCCGGCGAAAATCACCGTGCCGGCGTTTCTGGTCACCGTCGCCTGGGACGCCGACGTGCCGCCGGCCATGGCGCGTACGCTGTTTCCGCTGTTGGTCAATTCGCCCGGCAAGCGCCTAGTCGAGCTTGGACGCGGTACGCACAACGTGATGATGGAAGCAAATCGCCTCGAACTGTTCGAGGCGGTGCAAAAATTTTTGGACGAGCTCGCGGCCACGTCATCTGCAGGACAATAAATTCCCGTCTCCCCACCGGGGCGAGGTGAAAGCGGGGCAGCCTGCTCCTATCGCTGCGGTGGCAAGCGCTCGAAGGTCGGCAAGCCTTCCGGAATGTGATGGAAAGCCTGCTTGTCGAGGGTGTGGATCGCTATCTTCGGACTGCCGTAGAGACTTGGATCGTCGAGCGTGCCGGCTTTCAGGATCACCGCCGGCAAACCAGGCCGCCGCGTGAGGAGATGCGTGCCGCACTCGCCACAGAATTCCCGCGTCACCGCACCTTCGATATCGCTGCGCTTGAACTGCTTCGGCGTCCCCTTGGTGTAGCGAAAGCCGTCGAGCGTCATGAGCATGAACATGTTCGGCGCGCCGCCGGAGATATATTGGCATTGGCGGCAGTGGCATTGGGCCTTGAGCATCGGCTCGCCCTCGGCCACGTAGCGCACCGCCCCGCAATAGCATCCGCCTTCCAGAGTCATCGAAATCTCCCGGTTTTGTCAGCCTTTCGTGGATTGGATTAAGCGTTCGGTTTGCGCAAAGATAACAAAATCTGCGCTGTGCGTATTTGCAATGCTGGGCGCGATCCCGTGGGTTTCGCTCCGCTTTTTCCGCCCTACATACATGACTGAGCCTCGCGGGGGTTGGCGCGCAATGCAAAGCGACAAGGCCACCGCCGTCAGCCGGCGCGATCTGTTGGCGCTGATTGGCACCGCCGCCGGCAGCGCGGCGATGTATCAGGCTATGCAAAGCCTCGGCTTCGCGGCGAATTCCGCCTACCCCGGTCCGATTGCGCTTTCCGGCGACGTCAAAGGCGCTTCCGTCCTCATCCTCGGCGCCGGGCTTGCCGGCATGACCGCAGCGCTGGAATTGCGCAAGGCCGGCTACAAAGTGCAAGTGCTCGAATACAATCGCCGCGCCGGCGGCCGCAACTGGACCCTGCGCGGCGGCGACACCTTCACCGAGCTCGGCGGCTTCACGCAGACCTGCGCATTCGAAGAAGGCCATTATTTCAATCCCGGGCCGTGGCGGATTCCCTATCACCATGGCGCGGTGCTCGATTACTGCAAGCGGCTGAACGTCGCGCTCGAGCCGTTCGTCGAGCTCAATTACAACGCGTATTTGCACGCGCCGGATGCGTTCGGCGGCCGGCCGCAGCGCATCCGCACCATCAAGACCGATTTTGAGGGACACGTTGCCGAGCTGCTAGCGAAAGCGACCGCGCAGGGCCGGCTCGACGAAGCCGTCTCGACGGAAGACAAGGAGATCCTGTTGAACGCGCTCAAAGCGTGGGGCGCGCTGGATAAAGATTACGCCTATAAGGCCAACCTGATCTCCGCCCGCGTCCGCGGCTACGCCAAGGGTCCCGGCGGCGGCCTCGATGCGGCACCGGCCGCCGGCGAGCCGGTCGCGCTGCGGGACATCCTCAAATCCGAGCTTTGGGAATATCTGCGGAGTTTTTCGCAGATCGAATTTCAGACCACGTTGTTCCAGCCGGCCGGCGGGATGGACATGATCGGCAAGGCGTTCGCGCGCGAAACCGGCGATCTCATCCGCTACGACGCCAAGGTGACGAAGATCGCGCAGGACGATTCAGGCGTCACCGTCACCTATGTGGACGCCCGCGCGCCCGCCGCCGAACAAACGGCGAAAGCCGACTGGTGCGTCTCCACGATTCCGCTCTCCATTCTCAGCCAGATCCCGATCAACGTGGGCGCGCGCATGCGGGCGGCGATCGACGCGGTGCCGTATGCCTCGGCGGTCAAGATCGGCCTTCAATTCAAGCGGCGGTTCTGGGAGGAGGACGAGGCGATCTACGGCGGCATCAGCTATACCGGTTTGCCGATCCGGGAGATCGCCTATCCGAGCAGCGGGCTTAATCGCGGCGGCCGCGGCGTGCTGCTCGGCGGCTACATTTTCGAGGGATCGAACGCCTACGAGTTCGCTTCGATGGCGCCGGCGGAAAGGGTCGCCCGCGCGGTCGCGCTCGGCTCGCAGATTCATCCGCAATACCCGACCGAGTTCGAGAACGGCGTTGCGGTTGCATGGCAGCGCGTGCCATTCACGCTCGGCTGCGCCGGCTACTGGACCGAGAAGACGCGGGCTGAGCATTACGACGACCTCTGCCAGATCGACGGGCGGATCGTGCTCGCCGGGGAGCACGCGTCCTACCTTCCGGCGTGGCAGGAGGGCGCGATCCTCTCGTCGCTCGACGCCATCACCCGCCTGCATCATCGTGTCGTCAGGACGTAGCCGCATGTCAGCCGGGCGATTGCGACAATTGACCCTCATTGCACCGCTCGCGCTGATCGCGCCGGCGGCGGCGCTGGCGCAGAACGCTACCGGCAAACCGGGCGAACACATATTGAGCACCGGCTTCAAATTTGCCGAGCAGAGCGGCGAAGCACTCTACGTCAACGTCTGCCAGGCTTGCCACATGCCGGACGGCAAAGGCGCGATCGGCGCCGGGGCCTATCCGGCGCTCGCCGGTGATGCAAACCTCGCAGTCGGCGCCTCTCCGGTCGCCGTCGTGATCAACGGCCAGCGCGGGATGCCGCCGGTCGGCTTCCTGATGAGCGACGAGCAGGTTGCCGCCGTAGTGAATTATGTGCGCACCCATTTCAGCAACACTTACCGCGACACGGTCAGCGCCGCGGATGTCAAAGCCCTCCGTTCGGGAAAACCGTAGAAGCATACTCTGTTGACGCGCGCCGATTTTATTGCAGGGATATAATACGATGATGCCAGATAAACCGTTGCCGACCCGCCAGCTTCAGCGTCTCGCGCTCGCGCTGTACCTGCTCGCAGCCGTTCTGCTCGCGCCGACCGCGCGCGCGCAAACTCTGCCGCTGCCGGACAATCTGACCGATCTCAATTCCCCCGAAGGCGAAAAATACTTCGCCGAAAGCGGCGCGCTCGCGACTTATTTCTCGATTGCCGACACTTTCGTGACGCAGAAAACGCTAGCCTATTGCGGCGTCGCCGCGATCGTCATGGTGCTCAACGCGGCCGGCGTGCCGGCGCCGACGACGCCGGAATATCAGCCCTTCAACGTCTTCACCCAGGACAATCTGCTCGACGAGCGCACCGAGGCGGTGCTGCCGCAGGCGGTCCTCGCCCGGCAGGGAATGACACTCGATCAGCTCGGCGGACTCTTGGCGCTGCATCCGGTGACCGTCGAGGTACACCACGCCGCCGACGGCGGGCTTGACGACTTCCGGGCCGCCGCGCGCGACTATCTCTCCACCAAGGGTCATTTCGTGATCGTGAATTTTCTGCGCAAGACGATCGGCCAGCAGAGCGGCGGCCATATCTCGCCGCTTGCGGCCTACGACGCATTGGCGGACCGGTTCCTGATCCTCGACGTCGCCCGCTACAAATATCCGCCGGTCTGGGTGAAGGCGTCCGACCTGTTCGACGCGATGAACACTACCGATGGGTCGAACGACAACAAGACGCGCGGCTATGTCCTCGTCGCCAAGACCGGCGGCGCGACGCCGACGCCGGCGCAGTGACCGCAAGGCCTTCGAACCGCTTGTCGCTACGCTGGGCGGCGCTCGGAATCGCCGCGGCGCTGACGCTGCCGCCAATCGCGCGCGGCGATGAGCTTGCGCCGCCCGCGATTGAGCGCACGCCAGCGATCATCGCCGCGCACGGCATGGTGGTGGCGCAGGAGGCGATTGCCGCGCGCATCGGCGTCACCATCCTGCAGAAAGGCGGCAACGCCGTCGATGCGGCGGTCGCGGTCGGCTTTGCCATGGCGGTGACCTATCCGCGCGCCGGCAATATCGGCGGCGGCGGCTTTATGCTGATCCATCGCGCCGCGGGCGACGACGTCACCATCGACTATCGCGAGACCGCGCCGGCGGCGATCGACGCCAGGTCGTTTCTCGACACCGATGGCAGCGCCGATCCGAAAAAATCGCGCGATTCAGCGCTCGCCATCGGCGTGCCCGGCACTGTCGCCGGACTAGCGCTGGCCGAGGAAAAATATGGGTCCGGCAAATTCACGCTGGCCGAGCTGATTCAGCCCGCGATCGCGCTCGCCCGCGACGGCATCGACATCGCCGACGACATCGCCGACGCGCTGCCCATCGACCAGCCGAGGTTGGCGCGGTGGCCTTCCTCCGCGCGAATTTTTCTAAAAGCCGACGGCAGCGCGCTCGCGCCCGGCGACCGGCTCATCCAGACCGATCTCGCCGACACGCTTGCCGCCATCGCCAGGGACGGCCCGCGCGCTTTCTATGAAGGCGCGATCGCGCAAAAGCTTGCCGCCGCGATGCAGGAAGCCGGCGGCATCATGACCGCCGACGATCTGAAGACCTATCGCGCCATCGAGCGTCCGCCCATCCGCGGCACCTATCACGGCTATGACATCGTCTCGATGGCGCCGCCATCCTCCGGCGGCATCGCGCTGGTCGAGATGCTCAATATCCTCGAAGGTTACGATCTCGCGCACGATGACGCGGCGCAGACGCTGTTCCTGATGGTCGAGGCGATGAAGCGTGCTTACGCCGACCGCGCCTGGTTTCTCGGCGACCCGGACGTAGTGCCGATCCCGGTGGCGCAGCTGATTTCGAAGAGCTATGCCGAAGCATGGCGCGCCGGCATTGATCCGGCGCACGCGACGCCGGCGCGCGACATCCATGCCGGCGGCGAGGTCGCCCCGGAAGGCCGCAACACCACACACTTTTCGGTCATCGACGCCTTCGGCAATGCTGTGGCGAACACCTATACGCTGAACTTCAGCTTCGGCGTCGGCCTGATCGCGTCCGGCACCGGCGTGCTGCTCAACAACGAGCTCGATGACTTCGCCGCCAAGGCGGATGCGCCGAATGCCTATGGGCTCCTCGGCGACAAGGCCAATGCGCCGGGACCGGGCAAGCGGCCGCTGTCGTCGATGACGCCCACCATCGTGCTCAAGGACGGCAAGCCGTTCCTCATCACCGGCACGCCGGGCGGCAGCCGCATCATCAGCGCGGTGCTGCAGGTGCTGGTTGATGTGATCGATCGCGGCATGGATATCGCCGACGCCGTATCCGCGCCGCGCCTGCACAACCAATGGATGCCCGATCAGGTGTTCGCGGAGCCGAGCTTTCCCGGCGATCTTGTCGCCGCCCTGCAAGCGCGCGGCGATGCCGTCATCGTGCAAAAATTCCCGACATCGGCGAACTCGATCATGGTCACGCCGGCGGGCCTGGTCGGCGCCGCCGATCCGCGCACGCGCGGCGCGCTGGCGGCGGGGTATTAAAAATGGTCAAAGCGTCATTGCGAGGAGTGAAGCGACGATGCAATCCAGAGGATATGACGTAAGTCTGGATTGCTTCGCTTCGCTCGCAATGACGAAAAGAAAAACACGGGGGAGGTAATGAACGGGAACGCGCCAATCGCCAATTTGCGTATCGGCCTGATCGGCTCGGGCTTCATCGCCAAGTTTCACCTGCAGGCGCTGCAATCGGTCCGGCATGTGACCGTGACCGGAGTCTACAGCCCGACCGCCACCAACCGCGACACCCTGGCAAAGGAAGCAAACGCGCTGGAGCTCGGCCCGTGCCGGGCATTTTCTTCGCTCGAAGCAATGCTGATTTCCGGCGAGGTGGACGCGGTCTGGATCGGCGTGCCGAATTTCGCGCGGCTCGACACCATGCGCGAGATTCACCGGCTGGTGAAAGCCGGCTGGGCCAAGCTTATCGGCGTCGCCTGCGAGAAGCCGCTCGGCCGCACGCTCGGCGAGGCGCGCGAGATGTTGCGGCTGGCCGAGGACGCCAAGCTGTTCCACGGCTACCTGGAAAACCAGGTGTTTTCGAGCGCCGTGCAGCGCGGCAAGGACATCGTCTGGCGCCGCGCCGTGCCGGCGAGCGGACGCCCGTATCTGGCGCGCGCCGCCGAAGAGCATAGCGGACCGCACATGCCGTGGTTCTGGCAAGGGCAGCGGCAGGGCGGCGGCGTTCTTTCCGACATGACCTGTCACAGCGTCGAGGTCGGCCGCTTCCTCTTGAGCAAGCCGGCCGCGCCGCGCACTGATCTAAAACTCATCAGCGCCAGCGCCACCGTCGGCAACCTGAAATGGACGCGGCCGGAATACGTCGCGCGGCTCAAAAGCATGATGGGCGCCGAGGTCGATTATGCGAAGCGCCCGGCCGAGGATTTCGCCCGCGGCGCGCTCACCTTCCGCGACGCCGAGGGCCACGAGGTGATCGTCGAAGCGACCAATTCGTGGGCCTATGTCGGCGCCGGGCTGCGCATCCTGATCGAAGTCCTCGGCCCGGAATATTCCATGGAATTTTCGTCGCTCAATACCGGGTTGAAAGTCTTTCTGTCGCGCGACATCGCCGGCGGCCAGGGCGAAGATCTGGTCGAGAAGCAGAATGCCGAGCAGGGTCTGATGCCGGTGGTGGAGAACGAGGCCGACATCTACGGCTATATCGGCGAGGACCGGCACATGGTCGAAGCTTTCCGCCACCGCCGCATGCCGATGGAGACGTTCCACGACGGCGTCGCCGTCGCCGAGATGCTGATGGCGCTTTACCGCTCTGCCGAGCTCGGCCAGGTGGTGAAACTGCCGGCGCCGGAATTGGAGACTTACGTGCCGCCGGTGGCGCGGGCTTAAATGTCTCAGGTTTTGCCCGCGCCCAAGCCGAGCAGCTTGACCGCGTTGTCCGTGAGGATGAGCGGCCGCACCTCCGGCTTGATGTCGAGCTTGGCGAAGTCGCTGAGCCAGCGGTCGGGCTTGATCACCGGCCAGTCGGAGCCGAACAGCATTTTGTGCTTGAGCAGCGTGTTCGCGTACCGCACGACAATCGGCGGAAAGTATTTCGGCGACCAGCCGGAAAGGTCGATGTAGACGTTCGGCTTGTGCTGCGCGACCGACAGCGCCTCCTCCTGCCAGGGAAACGAAGGATGCGCGAGAATGATCGGCATGTCGGGGAAGTCGACGGCGACGTCGTCGATATACATCGGGTTGGAATATTTCAGCCGGATGCCGGCGCCGCCCGGCATGCCGGAGCCGACGCCGGTCTGACCGGTGTGAAACAAAGCCGGAAGCTTTGCTTCCGCAATCGCTTCGTAGAGCGCATAGGCGCTGCGGTCGTTCGGATAGAAGCCTTGCATGGAAGGGTGAAACTTGAAGCCGCGGATGCCGAACTCGCGAATAAGCCGCCGCGCTTCGCGCGCGCCGGTTTTTCCTTTCGCCGGGTCGATGCTGGCGAACGGGATCAGCACGTCGCTGTTGGCGGCGGCTTTTTCGGCAACCTCTTCGTTCGAATAGCGGCGGTAGCCGGTCTCGCGCTCGGCGTCGACGGGAAAGATCACTGCGCCGATCTTGCGGGCGCGAAAATAAGCCGCGGTTTCTTCGACGGTCGGGCGATTGTCCGGCTGGTTGAAATAGACCGCCATCTGCGCCTGCAAGTCGTCGTAGCCGTCGTCGGGATGCGTGCCGCACGGTTCCTCCGCATGCGTATGGACATCGATGGCCACCAGCGTGTCGACGTTCACGAAAGTCTCCCAGGATTTTCAACTCGGGTCAGAGCATGATCCGGAAGTGGAAGCCGGTTTGCCGAAAAGATCATGCTCGACGCGTGAATCTAGAGCATATCGGCGCAAAAGCGTACAGCGGGACCTCGCCCACGCCGGCGCCTCGCACTCGCCCACGCGGGCGCCTCACTGCACGCGCGTTCGCTTGCCGCCCCTCCGGCGGCTCGCTAAGGTCGCGGACAATCGAACAACAAATACCGCAGGAGAGGAATTGTCATGTTGGAGGTACATCTCGATCCGGCCACGATCAACAGCCGCAAGGTGCTGGCCGGGCTGGAACTGCTCGGCGTGCCGTACAAGGTCAATCACGTGAATTATTTCGCCGGCGCGCACAAACAGCCGCCCTATACGGATCTCAATCCGAACGGCGTGCTGCCCGCGGCCAGGGACGGCGACTTTACGCTCTGGGAATCCGATGCGATCCTGCAATACGCGGCCGACATGAGCGGCGGCGACAAATACTATCCCAAGGACTTGAAGAAGCGCGTCGACATCAACCGCTGGCTGTTGTGGGAAGCCGCGCATTGGCAGCCCAGTTGCTACGTCTTCTTCATCGAGAACGCAGTGAAGCCGGTGATCAAGGCGCCCACCGACAAGGCGGCGCTCGAAAAAGAGACGCCGAACTGGCGGCGCCTAGCCGGCGTACTCGACGCGAGGCTGGCGAAATCGAAATGGCTCGCGGGTGACAGCGTGACCATCGCCGATATCGCCGTTGCGGCGCCGATGCACGTGCACAAGAAGCAAGCGCTGCCGCTCGACGACTTTCCGAACATCCGGCGCTGGATCGCGGAGGTCGAAAAGCTGCCCTGTTGGCAGAAAACGCAAGGTGCAGTCGAGGCGGCGCTGACGCCGCACTGAACGAACGGAAAACATGACAGCACAGACAACAGCACAGGCCGACGTCAAATCGACTTTCCGCTACACGCGCGACACCGGCGTCGCCCCGGAAGTTTATTTTTACGAGCCTCCGCCCGGAACGAAATGGCGCGAGTCCGGCGACGACCCGCACGAAATGACCGTGCATGACGGCTGGATCCGGGCGAAGTCATTCGCACTCGATCGCGAAGGCTTTGCGATGCGTGATTTCCGGTCGCCGTTCACGGATTGGGACGACGACGCTGCGATTCGCGCGAATTTCTACGGCGCCGTCGAGCAGTTCGTGCAGAACGAAGTCGGCGCCAAGCGAGTGATCATTTTCGACCACACCATCCGCGCCCAGGTGAACCTCGCGCAAACCCGTTCCGAGACTTCGACCTCGCGGCGCGCGCCGGTGATGAACGTGCATTGTGATTACACGCCGAACTCGGGGCCGCTGCGCGTGCGCCAGCTGCTGCCGAACGAAGCCGCCGACTTGTTGAAGCGCCGGGTCGCGTTCTATAATTTTTGGAAGCCGGTGCGGCGCACGGTCGAGGAGCGGCCGCTGGCGATGTGCGATGTCACGTCGTCCACTGAACAGGACTTCATCGTCATGAAGCTGCGCTACCGCGACCGCGACGGCGAGATTTTCGTCATGCGTTATTCGCCGAAGCATAATTGGTGGTATTTCCCGCGCATGACGCCCGATCACGCGATCATGCTCAAGACCTACGATTCGGCGACCGATGGGCGAGCCCGCTTCATCGGCCACAGCGCGTTCGAGGACCCGAATACGCCGCCGAATGCGCCAATGCGCGAGAGCATCGAAATCCGCACCATGGCGTTTTTCTAGCGCGCCAACGCTTAAGCCCGCAGCGCCGCCAGCACGTCGTCGGGCCGTTCACTCATCAGCATGTGGCCGGCGCCGTCAAGCACCGTCAGCCGGCAATTCGCTATCGCGGCGGCGATACCTTTGCCGCTTTTCGCCGGCGTCATCATATCGCGGCTGCCGAGCACGACGGTCGCGGGGGCGCTGACCTTGGCGGCCGCGGCGAGCGCATCGGCGTAATCGTTGCAGGCGGACAAATCGGCGAAGATGACGCCGGGGCCGGAGCGTTCGAGCAGACGTTCGGCATCGCCGAGCATCCAGAGGCCGGGGATTTGGCAGCCGCCCAACGTCGCGCGATAGCCGTGCCCCCAAAGGTCGATCATATCGATGGCGGCGCGGTCGTTGGCTTTGGCGGCATTGAGCAGGTCGTCGGACACCCGCATCGGCGCGGCGGTGGCGATCAAGGCAAGCCCGCTGACTTTCTCGGGATGACGCGAGGCGGTCTCAAGCGCGATCAGCGAGCCCATGGAATGACCGACCAACCGCGCCTGGCGCACACCGGCCGCCTCGATCAGCACCGCGGTCCAGTCGGCGAGCGCGGCGATGGAGGTCAGCGGCGCACCGCCGGAGCGGCCGTGGCCGGGAAGATCGGGCGCCAAGACCGAATGGCCGTGGTAGGCGAACGCGCGCGCCAGCAACGCCCAGACCGAATGATCCATGCCGGCGCCGTGCAGAAAGACCATTGCCGGAAAGCCAGCATCGAAATCGCGCCCGCCGGTGCCGACAAAGACCTCGTTGCCCTCGACCGAAAGCCGCATGCTTTAAGCCCTTTGCGAGGCGCGCAGCGCCTGCCCCAGATCCTCGATGAGGTCGCTCGCGGCTTCGAGCCCGACCGAAATGCGGATCAACTCCTCGCCGACGCCGGCGGCGGCGAGCGCGTCTGCGTCCATCTGCTGATGCGTGGTGCTCGCCGGATGGATCACCAACGTTTTGGCATCGCCGACATTGGCGAGATGACTCGCGAGCCGCACCGCCTCGATGAATTTCTTTCCCGCCGCGCGGCCACCCTTGATACCGAACGAGACGATCGCGCCGGCGCCCTTGGGCAACAATTTCTGCGCCAGCGCGTGATCCGGATGCGTCTCAAGCGACGGATGCAGCACCCAGTCTACCGCCGCGTTCTTGCGCAGGAAGATCAGCACGCCCGCGGTGTTCTCCATGTGCCGCTCCATGCGCAGCGGCAGCGTTTCCACGCCCTGCAGCAGATGGAACGCGTTGGTCGGCGAGAGGCACGCGCCGAAATCGCGCAGGCCTTCGGCGCGCGCCCGCATGATGAAGGCGGCGGGGCCGAATTCCTCGGCAAAGACGATGCCGTGATAGCCGGCATACGGCTTGGTCAGCGTCGGGAATTTCTCGGAAGCGAGCCAGTCGAAGCGGCCGCCGTCGACGATCGCGCCGCCGATGGCGACGCCGTGCCCGCCCAGCCATTTGGTGACGGAGTGCATGACGATGTCGGCGCCGAGCGCGAGCGGCTGGCACAGATAGGGCGTGGCAAAGGTGTTATCGACGAGAAGTGGAATGCCGGCTGCGTGCGCGATCTCCGCCACCGCCGGAATATCGAGAACTTCCAGGGCGGGATTGCCGAGCGTCTCAGCGACGACGAGCCGCGTGTTCGGCGCGATGGCGGCGCGCAGACCGTCATGGTCGCGCGGCTTGACGAAGGTCGTGGTGATACCGAAGCGCGGCAAAGTGTGGGTGAGAAGATTGATGGTGCCGCCATAGAGCGAGGCGGATGCGACAATATGATAGCCGGCGCCGAGGAGCGTGGCGATCGCAAGATGCGTCGCCGCCATGCCGCTTGCGGTGCAGACCGTGCCGACGCCGCCTTCCAGCGCCGCCAGCCGCTCTTCCAGCACCGCGTTGGTCGGATTGGAGATGCGCGTGTAGATGTGGCCCGCGCGTTCGAGATTGAACAGCCCGGCGGCATGATCGGCGTCGTCGAACACGTAAGACGTGGTCTGATAGATCGGCACTGCGCGCGAGCGCGTCACCGGATCGGGATGCTGCCCGGCATGCAGGCTCAAAGTCTCGAAGGCGGGCGGTTTCGGAGCGGGCATGTTTCTGGTCGCGCAGCTATAGCTCGGTGGAAGCGATCACGTTCGCCTTTAACGGATCTGGTTGAACGGCTCCATACCGCGCGGCGCGAAAGCGGCGCGCCTCAGAGCCGGGCGAAGACTGGGGCCACCTTTCTTCGCTTATCGGATATTGAAACGCAAACGGGAAGGGCGGAAGTGAAGAAAGTCATCCCAATTCGATCATCGCGCCGGCGCGGTGCGCGGCGTCCGGTTAGCAAGGCTGGGGAGAAGGATCCGCAGCATCGCGTTCATCGATATGATGCGATGCGCCATCAGTCTGGCCGCCATCAGGTGAAACTCGGCGGCGACGGCGGGCTGATCCCGGTGCAGACGAACAAGGGATGCGCCGCTGATAACGCCGATGGTCGCATCCGTATCCGCGATCAGTGAGGCCGAACGTTTCCGGTCGGTATAAAAAGCCATTTCCCCAGTTAGGGTGCCGGGCAAAAATTTCCGCAAGCGAACCGAGCGTCCGCCGCCGAGGTCGAGATGCGCCGAAAGAGTGCCGCGCACCAGCACGATGGTATCGTAGTCATCGTCGCCCTGGCGGAACACGGTGCCACCCGCCTTTATGTCAAGGATGGTGAAATAGGGTAACAAGGCCATCGCCTTGTCCCGATCCCCGATGACGGAAACCAAGGCACCCTCAGCGCTGATCGGGGCGCTGGTCGGGTCATCGTCCCAGCCAGACTGCTTGAGCAGGCGGTTTTCAACCCATTCGACAGCCATCGCCGTCGTCGCGAAGCAGAGGGACTGATCCACGTCGAGGATATTTGCGGCCTGCAAGTCTTTGGTGGTGTCGTTATTCAAGCTCGAATACAGCAAACAAATATCCTGCATTTTTGCAAAGGTTTTCAGCTTTCGCAGTGCGAAATGCGCCGCGGCATCCAACCCGTCAACATTCGCAAACCCTAGAATCACAAATTCGATTTTTTGCGTGCCAGCTCCAATGCGCTCCCGGATATGCTCCAGAAGTCCGAGCGCCGTCCCGAAGAAAATAAATCCCTGGATTTCGAAAGTGACAACCCGCTCCCCG
>CAYVPC010000076.1:0-14714 GCA_964453555.1 uncultured Hyphomicrobiales bacterium
GCGTCATCAGGATGAGCGGTTTGCGGAAGTCGCGCTTGAGCTGGCGGCGCAGGATATGGAAGTAGTTCGCCGGCGTCGTGCAATTGGCGACCTGCATGTTGTCTTCGGCGCACATTTGCAGGAAGCGCTCGAGCCGGGCGGAGGAATGCTCCGGTCCCTGCCCTTCATAGCCGTGCGGTAACAGGCAAACGAGGCCGGACATGCGCAGCCACTTGCGCTCGCCCGATGAGATGAATTGGTCGAACAGCACCTGAGCGCCGTTGGCGAAGTCGCCGAACTGCGCTTCCCACATGGTCAGCGCGTTGGGCTCGGCCAGCGAATAGCCGTATTCGAAGCCGAGCACCGCCTCTTCCGACAGCATCGAGTTGATCACTTCGAAGCGCGCCTGCCCTTCGGCTAGATGATTGAACGGCGTGTAGCGGTGCTCGTCTTCCTGATCGGTCAGCACGGAATGGCGTTGCGAGAAAGTGCCGCGCTCCGAGTCCTGGCCCGACAGCCGCACCCGGTGACCGTCAAGCAGCAGCGCGCAAATCGCCAGCGCTTCGCCGGTCGCCCAATCGACGTTGGTTCCGGTCTCGATCGCCTTGCGCCGGCTTTCGAAAAAGCGGTTGAGCGTGCGATGCAGATGGAAGCCGGCCGGCAGCGTGGTGATCTTCTCGCCGATCTCCTTGAGCTTGCCAAGCTCCACGCCGGTTTGGCCGCGGCGCGGATCGTCGGCATCGTCGGCGCGCTTGAAGCCGGACCAGCGACCGTCGAGCCAGTCGGCCTTGTTGGCGCGATAGCTCTGGGCGGCCTCAAGCTCTGCATCGAGCCGGCCGCGCCAATCCGCCTTCATCTTCTCGACTTCGCCGGCCGTCACCACCCCTTCGCCGACGAGTTTGTCGCCGTAGATTTCCAGCGTGGTCGGGTGCTGCGCGATCGCCTTGTACATCAGCGGCTGGGTGAACGACGGCTCGTCGCCTTCGTTGTGGCCGTGACGGCGATAACAGAACATGTCGATGACGACAGGCTTCTGAAACTTCTGGCGGAATTCGGTCGCCACTTTCGCGGCGTAGACGACCGCTTCCGGATCGTCGCCGTTGACGTGGAAAATCGGCGCCTCGATCATCTTGGCCACGTCGGAAGGGTAAGGCGAGGAGCGCGAGAAGCGCGGATTGGTGGTGAAGCCGATCTGGTTATTGACGATGAAGTGCACCGAGCCGCCGGTGCGGTGCCCGCGCAAGCCGGAAAGCCCGAAGCATTCGGCGATCACGCCCTGCCCGGCGAACGACGCATCGCCGTGGATCAGCAGCGGCATCACCATGGTGCGGTCTTCGCGCGTGGCCCCGAGTTGATCCTGCTTGGCGCGCACCTTGCCGAGCACGACCGGATCGACGATTTCGAGGTGCGACGGATTGGCGGTGAGCGACAGGTGCACCTTGTTGTTGTCGAATTCGCGATCCGACGAGGCGCCGAGGTGGTACTTCACGTCGCCGGAGCCTTCGATCTCGTTCGGCGTCGATGAGCCGCCCTTGAATTCGTGGAAGATGGCGCGGTGCGGCTTGGCCATCACCTGGGACAGCACGTTGAGCCGGCCGCGGTGCGCCATGCCGATCACGATGTCGCGCACGCCGAGCGCGCCGCCGCGCTTGATGATCTGCTCGAGCGCCGGGATCATCGACTCGCCGCCGTCGAGGCCGAAGCGCTTGGTGCCGGTAAATTTTACGTCGCAGAACTTCTCGAAGCCCTCGGCTTCCACCAGCTTGTTGAGAATGGCGCGCTTGCCCTCGCGGGTAAAGCTGATCTCCTTGTCGGCCCCCTCGATGCGTTCCTGCATCCAGCCCTTCTGCGCGCCATCGGAGATGTGGAGGAATTCGACGCCGAGCGTCTGGCAGTAGGTGCGCCGCAGGATGGCGACGATCTGGCGGACAGTGCCGAATTCGAGGCCGAGCACATTGTCGAGGAAAATCGGCCGGTCGAGATCGGCTTCGCCGAAACCGTAAGCCTTCGGATCGAGTTCTTCCTCCTTGGGCTGCAGCTGCAAGCCGAGCGGATCGAGATTGGCGTGGAAGTGACCGCGCGCGCGATAGGCGCGGATCAACATCAGCGCGCGTATCGAGTCGCGGGTGGCGCGCTCGACGTCGGCGCTGGCAATGTCGACGCCCCTGGTCTGCGCCTTCGCCTGAACCTTGGCGCCAAGCGTTTTGCCGATTTCGGTCCAGTCGCTGTCGAGCGCCGCGGTCAGGTCATCGCGTTGCAGCCGCGGCCAATCCGGCCGGCGCCAGGCCGGACCGCGGGCGTTTTCGATGACGTCGCGGGAATTATCCTTCAGGCTCTGGAAGAACGCCTGCCACTCGGCATCCACCAACGTCGCGTCGGCTTCATAGCGGGCATAAAGGTCTTCGATGTACGGCGCATTGCTGCCGTAGAGAAACGAAGTGCGGGCGAAGGCGGCATTCGCGTCTTGGCGGGACATCGGATGGCTTTCCTGGGCAGTACCGAACAGGACGACACGACACGCTGGTGACAGAGACACGCAAACGGCGGGGAAAGACCCAAAGACCCCAGTCGGCCCGGCCCGGAGCAGGCGACTTCTCTTGTATCCTATTTAATCCTTCGATGCGGCAGACGAAAGACGCAAGGAATGAATCATTATTTCCATACTTCAGCGAGGGTTTTTCCCAGCCGTGCAGGCGATGGCGAGACAGCAATTCCGGCGGAAGCCATGGCGGCGATCTTTGATTCCGCGTCACCTTTACCCCCGGCAATGATAGCGCCGGCATGTCCCATGCGCCGTCCCGGCGGCGCCGTGCGCCCGGCGATGAAGCCGACCGTCGGCTTTTTGCGGCCGCGCTTGGCTTCGTCCTTCAGGAATTCCGCGGCGTCCTCTTCCGACGAACCGCCGATTTCGCCGATCATGACGATCGCCTCAGTCGCCTTGTCGGCGAGAAACATTTCCAGCATTTCGATGAAATCGCTGCCCTTGACCGGATCGCCGCCGATGCCGACCGCGGTGGTCTGGCCGAAACCCTCCTGCGTCGTCTGGAACACGGCTTCGTAAGTCAGCGTGCCGGAACGCGAGACGATGCCGACCTTGCCCGGCTTGAAGATATTGCCGGGCATGATGCCGATCTTGCACTCGCCAGCGGTCATGACGCCCGGGCAGTTCGGCCCGATTAGGCGCGATTTCGAGCCGCATAGCGCGCGTTTGACCCGCACCATGTCGATGACGGGTATGCCTTCGGTGATGCAGACGATGAGCGGGATGCCGGCGTCGATCGCTTCGCAGATCGCATCTGCCGCGCCAGCCGGCGGCACGTAGATCACGCTGGCGTCGCAGCCGGTTTTTTCGCGCGCTTCCGCCACCGTATCGAAGACCGGCAAATTGAGATGCGTGGTGCCGCCTTTGCCCGGCGAGGTGCCGCCGACCATTTTGGTGCCGTAGGCGATCGCCTGCTCGGAATGAAAGCTGCCGTTCTTGCCGGTGAAACCCTGGCAGATCACCTTGGTGTTTCTGTCGATCAGGATGGACATCAGGCCGCCCCTTTGATCGCCTTGACGATCTTCTGCGCGGCGGCGTCGAGGTCGTCGGCGGAAATGACGTTAAGCCCCGATTTTTTGATGATCTCCTTACCCAGCGCGACATTGGTGCCTTCGAGCCGCACCACCAGCGGCACCCGCAAGCCCACTTCCTTCACCGCGGCAACCACGCCCTCGGCGATGACGTCGCAGCGCATGATGCCGCCGAAAATGTTGATCAGAATGCCCTTCACGTGCGGGTCTGAGGTGATGATCTTGAACGCCGCCGTCACCTTGTCCTTGCTGGCGCCGCCGCCGACGTCGAGAAAATTCGCCGGCGTCTCGCCGTAGAGCTTGATGATGTCCATGGTCGCCATGGCAAGGCCGGCGCCGTTGACCATGCAGCCGATGGTGCCGTCGAGCGCGATGTAATTAAGATCGTAGCGCGAGGCCTCGATTTCCTTGGCGTCTTCTTCGGTCGGATCGCGCAGCGCCGCGATATCCGGGTGGCGATAAAGCGCGCTGTCGTCAAAGCCCATCTTGGCGTCGAGGCAGATGAGCCCGCCCGCCTTGGTGACGACCAGCGGATTGATCTCAAGCAGACTCATGTCCTTGGCGAGAAATGCCGCATGGAGCTTCGGCAGCACGCTCTCGGCCTGCTTGGCGACTTCGCGGCTCAATCCGAGCGCTTGCGTCACCTGATGGGCGTGATGCGCCATGAAGCCGGTCGCCGGATCGACCGAGAATGAGAGGATCTTTTCCGGGTGCGTGCGCGCGACTTCCTCGATGTCCATGCCGCCTTCGGTCGAGGCGACGAAGGCGATGCGCGCAGTTGCGCGGTCGACCAGCGCCGAAAGATAATATTCGCGATCGACGGCACAGCCTTCCTCGATATAGAGACGGTGCACTTCCTTGCCGTGCGGCCCGGTCTGATGCGTAACGAGCGTCGAACCGAGAAGCCGTTTAGCCTCGCTTTCGACCTCGGCGACCGATTTCACCACCTTGACGCCGCCCGCCTTGCCCCGGCCGCCGGCATGGATCTGCGCCTTGACCACCCAGACCGGACCGCCGAGATCGTTGGCGGCCTTGACCGCCTCCGGCACGCCCATTGCCGCAAAGCCGCGCGGCACCGGCACGCCGAATTCGCGTAGCACCGCCTTCGCCTGGTATTCGTGAATGTTCATGTGGCTCGCTCACGAGTCCCGAACGACGCGCCCGGAACGTGAGGGGATGGAACGATCACTACATCACTTGGCGAGATGGGGAGCAATCTTCTTGCAGGCTTCGACCAAGCTTTCCACCGCTTGAACCGACTTGTCGAACATGCCGCGCTCGGCGCCGTTGAGCTCGATCTCGACCACACGCTCGACTCCCTTGCTGCCGATGACGACCGGCACGCCGACATAGAGGTCGCGCACGCCATACTCGCCGTTGAGCCACGCCGCCGCCGGCAGTACGCGCTTTTTGTCGCGCAAATAGCTTTCCGCCATGGCGATCGCCGAGGCCGCGGGCGCGTAGAAGGCCGAGCCCGACTTGAGGAGACTGACGATTTCGCCGCCGCCGTTGCGCGTGCGATCAACGATGGCGTCAAGCCGCGCCGCCGTCGTCCAGCCCATCTTGACCAGATCGGGCAACGGGATGCCGGCCACAGCCGAATAGCGCGTCAGTGGCACCATGCTGTCGCCATGGCCGCCGAGCACGAAGGCGGTGACGTCCTCGACCGAGACGTTGAATTCGTCGGCAAGGAAATAGCGGAAGCGCGATGAGTCGAGCACGCCCGCCATGCCGACCACCATCTGCTTGGGCAGGCCGCAGCATTTCTGCAGCGCCCAGACCATGGCGTCGAGCGGATTGGTGATGCAGATGACGAAGGCGTTCGGGGCATATTTCTTGATGCCGGCGCCGACCTGCTCCATCACCTTGAGATTGATGCCGATAAGATCGTCGCGGCTCATGCCGGGCTTGCGCGGCACGCCGGCGGTGACGATGCACACGTCGGCGCCTTCCATTGCCTCGTAGGAATTGGTGCCGGTCAGGCGTGCGTCGAAGCCTTCGACCGGCGAGGCCTGAACGAGGTCGAGCGCCTTGCCCTGCGGTACGCCTTCCACGACGTCGAAAAGAACGACGTCACCGAGCTCCTTAAGGCCCGCCAGTAGCGCCAATGTCCCGCCGATTTGCCCCGCGCCGATCAACGCAATTTTGTTTCGCGCCATCGCAGAAATCCTTCACTGACCAAAACGCCCGGCTATCGCGGTCATTAGCCCTTTCGGATGACGCGTTCAAGTCGAGGCAATTGCGATATACCCGCCGCGGGAACGAAAGCGGTGCCGTCACTATTGACGGGCGGAGATTGTCGGATGGCGACCAATACCAATAAAGCCGGATCGGCGAAGACGCTGTATCGCATGCTCGGGCCCGGACTGGTCACCGGCGCCGCCGATGATGATCCAAGCGGCATCGCCACCTATTCGCAGGGCGGCGCCCAGTTCGGCTACGCGCTGGGCTGGACCATGTTTCTCACCACGCCGTTCATGATCGCGATTCAGATGGTCAGCGCCCGCATTGGCGCGGTGACTGGACAAGGCCTCGCCGCCAATCTGGGCAAGACGATGCCCAGCAATCTGCTTCACGCTTTGGTTGGGCTTTTGCTCATCGCTAATACGCTCAACATCGCCGCCGACATCGCGGCGATGGGCGACGCACTGCGCCTCGTGATCGGCGGGCCGGAATTGCTCTACATCGCCGCCTTCGGGGTCGGCTGCCTCACCGCCGAGATTCTGATCCCGTATCGCAGCTATTCGCGCTACCTGAAAACACTGACATTAGTTCTGTTCGCCTATGTCGCGACCGCGTTCACCATCCGCGTTCCCTGGGGCCAGGTGCTTGCCGCGACCTTCGTCCCGCATCTGTCATGGTATCGCGATTACACGCTGATGCTGGTGGCGATATTCGGCACCACGATCAGTCCTTACATGTTCTTTTGGCAGGCTTCGCTTGAAGCGGAGGGACGCAAGCTGCGCAGCAAAGCGCCAGACGCCGCGGCCGCGGCCGCCCTGCCCAATCGCTTGGCGCAAAGAGACTCCTTTCGCATCGGGCTCGACACCACCGCGGGCATGATGCTGTCGAACATCATCGGCTTCTTCATCATCGTCGCAACCGCGGCGACGCTGCATGCCCATGGCATTACGAAAATCGACACGGCAGCCCAGGCCGCCGAAGCACTCAGGCCGCTTGCCGGCCCGCTGGCGTTTCTCCTGTTTTCGCTCGGAATCATCGGCACCGGACTCCTCGCCGTACCGGTGCTGGCGGGTTCTGCCGGCTACGCTGTGGCGGAGAGCTTCGGCTGGGAAGGAAGCCTCGAATTGCCGGCCCGCGACGCGCCGGGCTTCTATCTCGTCGTCGCCGCGGCAACGCTCGCTGGATTGGGCGCAGCCCTTACGCCCCTCGATCCGATTCGGATGCTGTTCTGGAGTGCGGTGGTCAACGGCATCGTCGCCGTGCCGTTGATGATCGCTATGATGACGGTCGTCGGCAGCGGCAAGATCATGGGCAAATACACCGCTTCACGCGCGCTGATGATATTCGGCTGGTTCGCGACGGCCCTCATGGCTGTCGTCGTCGCCGCGATGCTTGTCACTAGCGTCGGCGGCTAGGTTTCGACGATGCCGGTTGCCGCACCGGACACTTGCGCATGGGCGGCGCCATGCGGCCGCGCCAGATAGGCTTGCGAACGCATCTCGATCAGGCGTGAAGCCGTGCGCTTGAATTCCTGGGCCTCGAAGCCTTCGTCGCCGCGATAAAGCTCATCTGCCTCGGCTTCGGCGGAAGCAATCAGTTTGACGTTCATATCGTAGAGCGTGTCGATCAGAATAATGAAGCGCTTGGCGGCATTGCGGTTGTCGAACGTCATCACCGGGATGCGGTCGATAATCACGGTGTGATATTCACGCGCGATGCGCAGATAATCGGCGGCGGCGAGCGCCTGCTCGCACAGATCGTGGAACGCAAAACGCGCCACCCCCATGGCGGCGCGCGGCACCTGCACGGCGCGCCCTTTGAGCGCCAGCTCCTGCGGTTCACCGTCGTGTCCGCCGGCAAGCCGCCGCCAGGCGTCGTCGAGCGCGGCGTCGGCAACGGCGTCGGCCGGCACGTACCACACCCGGATGCCGGCCAGTTTTTCCAGGCGGAAATCGGTGCGCGCGGTCAGCCGAACGACATCCATGTATTGCTCAAGCATGTGGATGAACGGCACGAACAGCGCGCGGTTCAAGCCGTCCTTGTAAAGCTCCTCCGGCTGCACGTTCGAGGTGGCGACCACGACCACGCCGCGATCGAAGAGTCGCGTGAACAACCGGCCGAGGATCATGGCATCGGCGATGTCGGTGACGTGGAATTCGTCAAAGCAGAGCAGCCAGGCTTCCTCCGCGAGATCGATCGCAGCGACATCGATCGGATCCTCGCCGCCATGCTCTCCGAGCTTCATCTGCTGCCGGATCGCATGCACGCGCTCCTGCACGTCGAGCATGAATTCGTGGAAATGCACGCGGCGTTTACGCTGGACCGGGCTCGCCTCGAAAAATAAATCCATCAGCATGGTCTTGCCGCGCCCGACATCGCCGTAGATGTAGAGACCCTTGACGCGCGATTGCCGCTTCTCACGGCCGCCGAACATCCAGCCAAGCGACGACGATTTGCGCGCGAGCCGGTATTCCGCGATCTCCGTTTCGAGTCGCGCCAGTTTCTCGACCACGGCAAGCTGCGCGGCGTCGTTTTCAATTGTGCCGGCGGCGACACCGGCGGCGTATCGCGCTGTGATGGATCTCGCCATGGTCTTGGTAAATTAACCGATGTGGGCGAAACGTGGCGGCAACGGCAAACCTTGACCGCGCTGCACTTCGCAAGCCGACAACTCGGCCGCGAAGCGGTCACAAAGCCGATTATTAGCCATGCGTATACGGAATGTGGGCATGTTGCTCAATGCTTCGCCTTGCCAAACATTCGCCGATACACAACATCATGATCATGCTTTGATTCGAGACGAGCGCATAAAGACGCTCGTCTCGTTGCTGCTTTGAGCGGAGGACGCGGTCAGAAGGGTCTTGTTGACGGCAATGTCAGGAGACTCTCGGAATGCAGGACGTTCTTCCCGAAGGCGGCGCTGTCCGCAAATTGTGGATCGGTGAAGCCGACAAATACCGCGACCATTTGCTGCGGCTCGATCCGGCGAGCCGGCACAACCGGTTCGGCGGCGGCGTGTCCGATGATTTCGTCCGCAGTTACGTCGATCTGACCATTTCGCTGGAAGCCGTGGTGCACGGCTTTTTCATCGACGGCGAAATGCGTGGCGCCGCCGAGTTGCGCCAGCTCGGTGTCCGCCTTCCGCGCCAGGCGGAAGCGGCGATCAGCGTGGAAAAGCACTGGCAGAGCCACGGCGTCGGCTCGGCGCTGCTGCGCCGCACGTTGCTCGCCGCCCGCAATCGCGGCTTCCGGCTATTGCACATGGCGTGCCTCGCCGACAACCGGCGCATGCAGCAGCTCGCGCGCAAATTCGACGCCGAACTGTCGTTCGATTTCGGCAGCGTGGTCGGCGAGGTCGAGTCCTCACGAGCCAACCCTTTGTCGGTGATGCAGGAGCTGATGGCCGACGGCCACGGTTTCGCGACCGCGATGCTCGACCTGCAATCGCGGCTGCTGCGCGCATAATTGCGCGATTGCGTCAGGGGCTCTGCGCCACCCTGAGTTTGCGCGCGACGAGGGGATAGGCCGCTTCCACGACATACGGCCCGCCGCCCACCGAGGCGCGCGAGGAAAACAGCACGAACCGCTCAACCTCGAACGCCGAAGAGCGATAGTGCGCACGCGCGGTCAGATAATCGGCGACTTGCCGGCTGGAGGATTCGCGCAGACGCGCCAGCGTGACATGCGGCGTGTATTTGCGTCCTTCCGGTTCGAGCCCGAGCCGTTGCAGCAGCCGTTCGTGCTCGGCCTGCAATTCGAGCAGCGGCGCGATCGGCGTCGCTGCGGCCACGACCGCACGCGGCTTGCGGCCGCCGAAGGAGGCGAGCCCGTCCAGCCGCAACTCGAATGGCCGGCGCTGCACGCGGCCGAGCAGCCCGGCAATGTCGCGCGCGAGCGCGTCGTCGATGTCGCCGATGAAGCGCAAAGTCAGATGATAGTTATGGGGATCGATCCAGCGCGCGCCCGGCAATCCGCCGCGCATTATGGCAAGGGAATCTGCAACTTGCCGCGGTATCTCAAGACCGGTGAACAGACGGGGCATGATACAAGCGGCTCGTGAACGGCGAATCGCAACTCCCACAGCATGCGGTGATCGGCCCGAGCGCGCAACCCTTACGACGGGTGCTGTCGGCGGACCCGTGCGACGAGTTGCTCCACCATCGGCAAGATGCGCCCGACGACCGCATCGACGCCGGCGGCGTTGGGGTGAAGTCCGTCGCGCTGCATGAGGTCGGCATTGGTGACGACGCCCTCGAGAAAAAACGGATAGAACAGCGCGTCGTACTTCGCCGCGAGTTCCGGATAGATGCTGTCGAAGGACCGGGTATAGACGGCGCCGAGATTCGGCGCCGCCAGCATGCCGCACAGAAGGATGGCGATATGCCGCTCGGTCAGCCGTTGCAGGATTGCGTCTAGCGCCTGCCGCGGCACCCGCGGATCGATCCCGCGCAGCATGTCGTTAGCGCCGAGCTCCACAATCACCGCGTCGGTGCCTTGCGGCACCGACCAATCGAGCCGCGCCAGACCGCCGGAAGTCGTATCGCCGGAGACTCCGGCATTGGTGATTACCGCGGCAATTCCCTTGGCGGCGAGCGCGGCTTGCAAACGCGGCACGAAGCCGTCGTTCTCCGGCAGGCCGAGCCCTGCGGTCAGCGAGTCGCCGAGCGCCACGA
The DNA here is from genome assembly GCA_964453555.1 of uncultured Hyphomicrobiales bacterium. Taxonomy (GTDB): domain Bacteria; phylum Pseudomonadota; class Alphaproteobacteria; order Rhizobiales; family Xanthobacteraceae; genus BOG-931. The sequence continues at coordinate 10,410 of CAYVPC010000076.1, forward strand.
TCTTGATCGGCGTCTCGGCGCGCGGCGCGGCAACGGCCATCGCGGCGGCGAGTACAATGCCGCAAACGGCCGCAGACACGACATGGCGCAAGCTTCTTCCACCCCCATATGACCGGGCATGCGTCGATGCGCGGGGGTACTGGTCAGCCAGAAACATGAATGACACGTCGGGGCATCCTTTTGCCGGCGACGCCATCGCGCTGAGCGGAGTCAACCTTTCGCTCGGCGGCGGCGGCGCCCGTGTTCATATCCTCAGAGACGTGACCGTGAATATAGGGCGCGGCGAAACCATCGGCCTGTTGGGGCCTTCCGGCTCGGGCAAATCGACGCTCCTGATGGTGATGACCGGGCTGGAACGGCCCAGCAGCGGCTCGGTCGTGGTGGCGGGGAAGAACCTGGGCGAGCTCGACGAGGACGAACTTGCCCGCTTTCGCGGCCGCAATGTCGGCATCGTTTTCCAGGCCTTCCATCTGATACCAACCATGACCGCGCTGGAAAACGTCGCGGTGCCGCTCGAACTCGCCGGCGCGCCCGACGCCTTCATGCGTGCAAAGCGCGAATTGTCGGCGGCCGGTCTAAGCGAGCGGCTCCGCCATTATCCGGCCCACCTTTCCGGCGGCGAGCAACAGCGCGTCGCGCTCGCCCGCGCGCTTGCGCCCAATCCCGCCATCGTCGTCGCCGACGAACCGACCGGCAATCTCGACGAAGCGACAGGCAGCGAGATCATCGAGCTTCTGTTTCGCGGCCACCGCGAGCACGGCACGACGCTGGTGCTGGTGACGCACGACACCGCGCTGGCAGCGCGTTGCGACCGCGTCCTGCACATGCATTCCGGACGGATCGCCTCATGACGTCGCTGGCGCTGCGTTTCGCCTGGCGCGAGCTGCGCGGCGGACTGCGCGGATTTGGCGTTTTTATCGCCTGCATCGCGCTCGGTGTCATGGCGATTGCCGGCGTGGGGTCCGTTGCGCAAAGCCTAGCCGACGGGCTTGCGCGCGCGGGCGCAACAATCCTCGGCGGCGATCTCGCCTTTTCGCTGGTGCAGCGCGAGGCGGACGCGAATGAACGCGGCTTCCTCGCCGCACACGGCAGCCTTTCGGTCGTTGCCACGCTGCCAACTATGGCGCGCACCGGCGAAGGGCGCTCGACGCTGGTTGATGTCAAGGCGGTCGATGGCGCCTATCCGCTGGTGGGTTCGGTCGCGACCGAGCCGGCCATGCCACTTGAGGCGCTGTTTGCGCGGCAGGGCGACGCCTATGGCGCCGCGGCTGATCCGGCGCTGCTAACGCGGCTCGATCTCAAGCCCGGCGACCGCATCACCATCGGCAACGCGACCATCGAGTTGCGCGCCGCGTTGACCGACGAACCGGACAGGCTCGCCGGCGGCATCGGCTTCGGGCCGCGCCTGCTGATCGGCGTGGCGGCACTACGCGCCAGCGGGTTGCTGCGACCGGGCAGCCTGGTGCGCTGGCAATATCGGCTGGCGCTGCCCGCGGGCGAGACGAGCGATCGCACCATTGGCGCCCTTGAGAAAGAAGCGCGCGCCGAATATCCAAATGCCGGCTGGGAAATCCGTACCCGCAATAGGGCGTCACCGCAGCTCGAACGCAATGTCGAGCGATTCAGCCAGTTCCTCACTCTTGTCGCCTTGACCGCGCTCATGGTCGGCGGTGTCGGCGTGGCCAATGCCGTCGCCAGCCACCTCGCCCGCAAGCGCGACGCGATTGCGACGATGAAAGCGCTCGGCGCGACCGGCGGCGACGTATTCGCGGTCTATTGCACGCAGATCATGCTGGTTGCGTTGTTTGCCACCGGCGTCGGCGCCGGACTTGGCGCAACACTGCCCTTCGCCATCGCGTCGGTATTCGGCAAGCTCATTCCGCTGCCGGTCACGCCGGCGCTGCATCCAGCCGCGCTTGCGCTTGCGATTATGTATGGCCTGATGACAGCGCTGGCCTTCGCTTTATGGCCGCTCGGGCGCGCGCACGACGTCTCGGTTTCCACGCTGTTCCGCGACCAGGTCGAGGCCGAGCGGCGCTGGCCGCGCCGCCGCTACGTGCTGGCGACGGCGCTGATCGTCGCCGCGCTGGCGGCGGTTGCGGTCCTGTTCGCTTATGACCGGCGCCTTGCCGCGATTTTCGTCGGCGCCGCCGCCATCATTTTTCTGGCGCTGCGGCTCGTCGCGATGTTGACGATGGCACTGGCCCGGCGCTTGCCGCGGCCGGGCTCGGCGCTGGTGCGGCTCGCGCTTGCCAATGTTCACCGACCGGGCGCGCTGACCCCGAGCGTTGTGCTTTCGCTTGGACTCGGCCTCTCCTTGCTGGTTACCGTAATCGAAATCGACGGCAATCTACATCGCCAGTTCGCAGCGACTTTGCCGGAAAAGGCGCCGACGTTCTTTTTCCTCGATATCCCCTCCGCCGACGCCGAAGGCTTCGACGCCTTCGTGCGGGCGCACGCGCCGCAATCCGTGCTCGAACGTGTACCAATGCTGCGCGGCCGTATCGTCGCCGCCAACGGCATCACCGCGGAGAATCTGAAACCCGGCGAAGGCTCGGCTTGGGTGCTGCGTGGTGACCGCGGCATCACTTACGCCGCCGCGCTACCGCAAGGCTCGCGTCTCGCCGCCGGCCAATGGTGGGCGGCCGACTATTCCGGGCCGCCGCTCGTCTCGCTCGAAGAACGGACCTCAGCGGATCTCAAGCTGAAGCTCGGCGACAGCATCACCGTCAACGTGCTCGGCCGCAATATCACCGCCCGCATCGCCAATCTGCGCACGGTCGAGTGGCAAAGCCTCGGCATCAATTTCGTTTTGGTGTTCTCGCCCGGCACGTTCGCCAGCGCGCCGCACACCGATATCGCGACGCTGACTTTTGCCGACGGCGGCTCGGCCGGTGAGGACGCGGCGCTTGTCAAGGCGCTGGCGGACGCATACCCGACGGTCTCCGCCGTGCGCGTCAAGGACGCGCTCGATGCGGTTGATCATCTGGTCGGCAGTCTGGTGCTGGCGTTGCGCGCCGCGAGCGCGGTCACGCTGGTAGCCGCGGCGCTGGTGCTCGGCGGCGCACTCGCGGCCGGCCAGCGCTTTCGCATCTACGACGCGGTGGTGCTGCGAACGCTTGGCGCCACGCGCTACCGTCTGCTCGCAGCTTACGCGCTCGAATATCTGCTCATCGGTCTTGCCGCCGTGGTGTTCGGCGTCGCGGCCGGCTCGCTCGCCGCCGATCTCGTCGTCACCCGCATCATGGAATTTTCCTTCGTTTGGGTGGCGGCGCAGGCAATCGGCGCCGCCGTCGCGGCGCTCCTCGTAACGGTCGCGCTCGGGCTCGCCGGGACATTTGCTGCCCTTGGCCACAAGCCTGCGGAGGTGCTGAGGAACCTGTAAAAGCGCGTATTATGAACGTTCGGTAACGTCCGGTAACCTGACCCAAATATCACAGCCCCGCCATCTGGCGCGGCTCTGCCTTTCGCACTAGATTCGTGCCACATTGCCGTCCGGCTTTGCCGGACAAGAACAAAGGCCCGGCGTCTACCGGGACAACCCAGGGGTGTTCTTCATGTCGGACTTTGACCGGAATATCGCGACCGCCCGGCCCGGCTATCGCACCGATCAGGTAGCGATCGACGCGGGTCTGCGCGCCTACATGATCCGCGTTTACAACTACATGACGGCCGGCCTGGCGCTAACCGGGGTGGTGGCGTGGTTCACTTTCTACGCCGCTGTCACCCCGTCCGGTACGCTCACTCCATTCGGCCACGCTATCTTCCAGGGCCCGCTGATGTGGGTGTTCATCTTTGCACCGCTCGGATTGGTGATGCTGCTGAGCTTCGGCATCAACCGGCTTGCGGCCAGCACGGCACTGGCGGTGTTCTTCGTCTATGCCGGCGTGCTCGGGCTATCGCTGGCGTCTATTTTCCTCGTTTACACCCAGCAGTCGATTATGCAGGTGTTCTTCATCACCGCCGCGACGTTCGGCGCGATGAGCCTGTATGGCTACACCACCAAGCGCGATCTGACCGGCGTCGGCTCGTTCATGTTCATGGGCCTGATCGGCATCATCATCGCCAGCCTGGTCAACATCTTCCTGCACTCGACCGGGCTTGATTGGGCGATTTCGGTGATCGGCGTGATCGTGTTCGCCGGGCTGACCGGCTGGGATACGCAGCGGATCAAGGAAATGTACAGCCCGCAGGACGACGGCACCGTCGCCGGCCGCAAGGCGGTGATGGGCGCGCTGTCGCTCTATCTCGACTTCATCAACCTGTTCCTGATGATGCTGCGGCTGTTCGGCGACCGCCGCTGAG
>CAYVPC010000077.1:0-14516 GCA_964453555.1 uncultured Hyphomicrobiales bacterium
TGCTCAACGCCATCGAGCGGATGATGCCGATGCTGCGCTTCTTCCGCCATTCCGATGGAACGTTCGCGCACTTCAACGGCATGGGCCCCACGCCGGCCGAGCTGTTGCTGACGCTGCTTGCCTATGACGAGACCCGTGGCGCGCCGATATCGAACGCGCCTTACTCCGCCTATCAGCGCCTGGAAGCGGGCGGCGGCGTGCTGATCATGGATACCGGCCGCGCGCCGCCGATCGAAATGAGCCTGGAGGCGCATGCCGGCTGCCTTTCGTTCGAATTCTCGTCGCCGAAGCAAAATCTCATCGTGGTCAATAGCGGCATGCCGGCGATGGCGCGCGACGAATGGCGACCGCTGGCGCGGGCGACCGCCGCGCAATCGACCGCGACGTTCAACGAGACATCCTCGGCCCAATTCGTCGAAGCGGCGGTGTTCCGCCGTGTGCTGGGCGGCTCGCCGATGGTGGGCGGGCCGACCCACGTTTCGGTGGCGCGCGAGCAGCGCCCGGATGCGATCGTGCTGCGCGCGGGCCATGACGGTTATGCCGGCCGGTTTAACGTCGTGCACCAGCGCACCTTGACGCTGGCGGCCGACGGGACCCGGCTCCAGGGCGAAGATCTGTTTCTCGCCGCCGACGGCAGCCCACGGCTTCGCCTTGCCAAGGACCAATACGCCATACGCTTCCATCTGCACCCGCTGATCAAGGCGACCCGGCTGACCGACGGCCACGGCGTCCTCCTGGTCATGCCGAACAAGGAGGTGTGGACGTTCAGCGCCGGCGACCATCAGATTCAACTCGCCGACGGCGTCTACCTTGCCGGCAACGACGGTCCGCGCCGGGCCGCGCAAATGGTCATTGCCGGACAGGCGGGATCGGCGCCGCGCGTGGTCTGGAGCTTTCAGCAGTCCAGTCAGGGCGCGGCGGCGACCGCCGCCGCCGCAAAGCGCGTCCGCGAGAAGGAACCGAGGCTGCCGCTGTGAATGACGAAGCGCTGAAGCGAGTGTAAAGAGACGCCATGACCGAGCATCTGCGCCGCGCCGCGCGCGCCCTCATCTCCGTCTCCGACAAGACCGGCGTCGTCGAATTCGCCCGCGCGCTCGCCGGCTACGGCGTCGAGCTCGTCTCCACCGGCGGGACGCGCAAGGTGCTCTGCGATGCCGGGCTCAAAGTGCTCGACATCGCGGACGTCACCGGCTTTCCGGAAATGATGGACGGCCGCGTCAAGACGCTGCACCCGGCGGTACATGGCGGACTGCTCGGCATCCGGGCAAACCCCGCGCATGCCGAAGCCATGCGCGCGCACACTATCCGCCCGATCGATCTGGTGGTCGTGAACCTTTATCCGTTCGAGGAAACCGTCGCGCGCGGCGCAAGTTTCGAGGACTGCATCGAGAACATCGACATCGGCGGCCCGGCCATGATCCGCTCCGCCGCCAAGAACCACGGCGACGTCGTCGTCCTGGTCGAACCGGCCGATTATGCCGCGGTGCTCGACGAATTCGCGCAGTACGGCGGCATGGCGACGCTTGAGCTGCGACGGCGGCTCGCCGCCAAGGCTTACGCGCGCACCGCCGCCTATGACGCGGCCATCGCCAACTGGTTCGCCGGCGAGCTTGGCGAAATCGCGCCGGATTACCGCACCGTCGGCGGCCGGCTAATCGAGGAATTGCGCTACGGCGAGAACCCGCATCAGGCGGCGGCGTTTTATCGCGCCGGCGGCGCGCGCTTCGGCGTCGCGACCGCGCGCCAGGCGCAGGGCAAGCAGCTTTCCTACAACAACATCAACGATACCGACGCGGCTTACGAATGCGTCGGCGAGTTCGATCCGTCCCGCACCGCGGCATGCGCGATCATCAAGCACGCCAATCCGTGCGGCGTCGCCGAAGGCGAGAGCCTCGTCGACGCCTACCGCAAGGCCCTCGCCTGCGACCCGGTCTCCGCCTTCGGCGGCATCGTCGCGCTCAATCGTGCGCTCGACGCCGACGCGGCGCGCGCCATCACCGAGATTTTCACCGAGGTCATCATCGCGCCCGACGCCAGCGAGGAAGCGATTGCCATCGTCGGCGCCAAGAAGAATCTGCGGCTGCTGCTTGCCGGCGGCCTGCCCGATCCGCGCGCCGGGGGACTGACGGCCAAGACCGTCGCCGGCGGCTTATTGGTGCAGTCGCGCGACAACGCCGTGATCGACGACATGGAATTGAAAGCGGTCACCAAACGCGCGCCAAGCAATGCCGAACTGCGCGACCTGCGCTTTGCCTTCCGCGTCGCCAAGCACGTCAAGTCGAACACAATCGTCTACGCAAAGGATTCCGCCACGGTCGGCATCGGCGCCGGGCAGATGAGCCGGATCGATTCCGCCCGCATCGCCGCACTCAAGGCAAAAGACGCGGCCCGGGAAGCCGGCCGCGCGGAGCCGGCGACCAGGGGATCGGTGGCCGCCTCCGACGCGTTCTTTCCGTTTGCCGATGGATTGCTGGTCGCGATCGAGGCAGGCGCCACCGCGGTCATTCAGCCGGGCGGCTCACTGCGCGACGACGAAGTGATCAAGGCCGCCGACGACCACGGCATCGCCATGGTCATCACCGGCGTCCGCCATTTCAGGCATTAGGGCGCTGACGACGTCCGGGGTCCCCGTTGTTGTCGATAAATGCCAGGAACGGACAATTTTAGTTCCGGCCTTAACTCGCGCCAATCCACGATGCGTGAAATCCAGGCCGCCGCGGGCGTGACGGCCTATCTGAGAGTCTTGGCCAGACTGCGCAGGACATCGCGTGTTCCACGCAATTTGCGCGACTGCCATCAAGATCGGGAAATCGATGCTCAAAACTCTGGCACGATGCGCTCTAGTCACATTTGCGCTATTGCCGTCAATTGCGCTCGCCGAGCCGATTGAGCTCAAGTTTTCCTTCTTCACCTCCGACCGCTCGAATATCTACCAGTACACGATCAAGCCGTTCGTCGACGCCGTCAACGACGAAGGCAAAGGCCTGATCGAGATCAAAGTTTATTTCAGCGGCGCGATCAGCCCGGTGCTGACCCAACAGGCGCAATTGGTCGCCGATGGCACAGCCGATATAGCGATGACCGTGCCGGGATATTCGCCGGACAAATTTGCTGATTCCACTGTCCTGGAACTGCCCGGCATCTATCGCGACTCACGCGAGGCCAGCCTCGTCTTCGTCCGGCTGATTGAGGCCGGCGCTCTCGAAGGCTACGGGGACTTCTTCGTGATCAACGCGTTCGCGTCGGGTCCGGAAAATGTCAACAGCCGCAAACCAGTTGCCGCAATCGAAGACCTGAAAGGCCTGACCATCCGCTCGAACAATCAAAGCCAGGCTGCTGCGCTGGAAAAGCTCGGGGCGATCCCTGTCCTTGTCCCCATCAATCAAGCGACCGACTCCATCAGCCGTGGGAAAATCGACGCCGCCACCTTTCCGCCCTCGATGCTGTTCGATTTCGGAATCGGGCGTGTCACCAATTATCATTTCATGATCGAGCTGGGTTACGTTCCAATCGCCGTGGTCATGAATCGCAGCAAATTTGAAAGTTTGCCGTTATCAGCTCAAGCCATCATCCGCAAAAACAGCGGCCAAGGGCTGGCTGAGCGCTCCGCAGCGGGTCTGCAAGCATTGGATATACAAACCCTCGCACAGTTAAAGTCCGATCCCAGACGAAAGGTGTCAGACCCTTCACCCGCGGACCTGGAAAGCGCCCAGCACGCCTTCGCCTCAGTGATCGCTGATTGGACGGCAATGAGCCCTCACAATCGCGAACTTCTGGGTCTGGTCCGATCTGAGATCAAGAAGCTCCGCTCGTCTGAGTGAGGCCTTCGATGTCCTACCTGTCGGATATTTCGTTGCGCCGCGGCATCGGCCTCCTGGTTCTGGTGCTGGCGATGCTCTTGGGCGGTACCTGGGCAACGGTCGAGGTGACGATCAACCATCTGTTGAACCAGAACGCCAAGGATACGGCCCGCAACTGGGCGAGCTTCCTGGCCGCAAACGTCACCGACCTCGATAGGATCGCCGCAGGCGAACAGCCGTCAGCCGCGAGTCTGGCTTTCTTCCAGGCGACGCGGCAGGCCGGCGAAGTTTTTCGCTACGTCATCTTCAATCGCGAGGGTTATTCTCAGCTGGTCTCCGACCGCGACGGAACCGTATTGGTCAGCCTTTCCGAATACAGCACCGAGGCCCTGCGTGCCGCCACGACGGGGCAGCCTGTGGTCGATGCCAAAAAAGGTCAGTCATCTGAAATGCCGAGCTATTACGCAGAGGCTTTTGTGCCTATTGCCGTCGTCGGCAGGCCGCTCGTGATCGTCGGCGCGTATGTCGATCAGACCGAGCAGCGCAGCCATTTTTTCTATGACTTCTTACTTGCAGCGGCCACCCTGTGCCTATTGACCGGACTCTCGTTCGGGATTCCCGCCATTGCCTGGTACCGCCGCACCAGAGAGAAGCAACGCGCCGAGCGGCGCATCCGCTTTCTCGCCCACCATGATGCGCTGACCGGCTTGGCGAATCGCGCAAGCCTGAACGACCGATTAAAGACCCTCCTTGTGGCGTCGGCGGCACAACGCGGCCACCTCGCCGTGCATTTCATCGACCTCGATCACTTCAAGGCGATCAACGATAGATTTGGGCACGACGGCGGCGACTTTTTGCTCCAGACCATCGCCGAGCGCCTTCGCGCGGTCACCCGCAGCGATGACATCGTAGCGCGGCTCGGCGGCGACGAGTTTGTCCTGGTTCAGCCCAACATCAGCGGCAGGGAACAGGCCGAGGAGTTCGCCCATCGGCTCAGTGCTGCCCTGGCTGAGCCGATGCGGCTGAAGGAGCACGAATTGTACACGACCGTGAGCATCGGGGTGGCGCTCGCACCCGCCGATGGCGACACGCCCGAGCGGCTGCTGAAAAGCGCGGATCTCGCCGTCTATAAAAGCAAGGCCGACGGGCGCAATTGCGTCAGGTTTTTCCTGCCGAAAATGGATGCTGAGCTGCAAGGCCGTATCGAGCTCGAAGAAATCATCCGCAATGCCGTTCTGCATGACAGTTTTGAATTGCATTATCAGCCGATCTTCCAAATGTCGGATCGGCGCCTTCTTGGCTATGAAGCGCTGATACGCTTGCCGAAGGAGGATGGGGCGCTCATCCCGCCATTGGTCTTTATTCCGGTCGCGGAAGAAATGCGGCTCATCGACAAAATCGGAACATGGGTGCTGCGGGAAGCGTGCATGACGGCGGCCGGCTGGCCAAAGCACTTGACGGTGGCGGTTAACCTTTCGCCGGACCAGTTCCTCGCAGGCAGCGTCAGCGAAATCGTCGCGGCCGCGCTCAAGAAGGCCGATCTGGAGCCGCACCGGCTCGAGCTGGAGATCACCGAGACCCTGCTGCTTGGCGACAGCGAAGCCGTGATGAGCGAGCTGCGGAATCTCAAGGAGCTTGGCGTAGCGATCGTCATGGACGATTTCGGCACGGGATATTCGAGCCTGAGCTATTTGTGGCGCTTCCCGTTTGACAAGATCAAGATCGACCGCAGCTTCATGCAAGGCTTCGACGGCTCGGACCGCGACGCCGAGACGGTGGTGAAGACGATCATCACCTTGGGGCGCGAGTTGCACATGCACGTGACCATCGAGGGCGTTGAGACCGCAAAGCAGGCGGCCTTTCTCGACAGCGCCAACGGCGAACAGGCGCAGGGATTTTATTTTGGCCGTCCGGTGCCTGAATCCCAGCTTGCCGCCGGCATTCTCGCGGACTTTCAGAAGGAACTGTCGACGCCACCGTCCGCGACCGCACGAGAGGCCGATCCGCATTTCGTCAGAGCGGCGGCTGAACGATAGCGTCGCGGACGTCCCCAAGCCGAAGGGCAGGTTGTCGAATGTCTTCCGCGTGGCGTGAGAATTTGGCAACGGCGCCGCATCGCACCGGGAGATTCTTTCACGCCGGATAATGCTTTGTTTTATCTGTCGAGTGTGCGCCGTAATACTCATCAAGCATTAGGGACGTGAGACGATGGTTCCGCCCATATCGGAACAGCTTACGTCCGAGGGCGTTTTCCGTTATCACTGCAAAACATCAAAAACATGAGGCACGGACATGAGCGCCCGCTCGGTTATTCAGCTCGACATGAAGATGCTGCACAAATGGTTTTATAAGTGGTTCGGAACGAATCGAGGCACGCACTGGAGCATCGCCGGCTCTGTCGCAGTCATCATTTTTGGCAGTTATCTCATCTACTACAATAGCGACGACAGAAACCCCACAACCGTTACCGCGGCTCCTGCGGCTCAGGAAATCACGGCTCCGGTGACACCTGGCCGCTGACACCGGCAAAGTAACTAACGTCCGAATGAGAGTAACCGGTCCCCTATCCGGGACCAAAGGAGTTCGCAATGAAGACTTTCATATCTTCCTTTCTCAAGGACGAAACGGCTGCGACCGCCATCGAATACGGGCTCATCGCCGCCGGCATCTCGGTTGCGATCATCGCGGTCGTAAACGGTCTCGGTACGAAATTGACCTCGACCTTCTCGACGATTTCGACTCAGCTCAAATAAGTGAGCCAAAATGATGAAGGGGGCTTCGCCCGTAGTCGAAGCCCTCATTCGTCGATTTCAAATCGATGCAGCCCCGCGACCGGCGTGGAAAGCTTCGTGTGAGCATTTGCCCCGAACCGGCCGGCCTGCCCGCTCGCGCGAATGGCAATCGCAATTTTCGGATCTCTAACAAACAGGGCGACACAAAATGCCCGAGACACGATCAAGCGACCGATCAGCGAATGCAGTTCACGATCGCTATCGGACTTTTTTCGCCAGCGCCTTTGCACCGAACGTTCGGTACGAGCAAATGCCCGGAGCCGATGAACGTATCGCCTATGCGGCGGAGTTCGCCGCGTATCGGCTTGGGCAGATTGACGATAAACTGGGGCGGCTCATTGAAATAATGGAACGAGGACCGATCGATCCTCATAGGCGCGAAAAATCCTCATAGGCGCGAAAAGCAGGCGTTCGTGGCAACTTCCCAGAAAATCAGCAACGCCGATGCTTGCGTGAGTTGTCCGGCGTGTTCTTGCGACATTCCCGTGCAAAACACATCGCGCTTGCCGGTGGAGTTTTCCGTGCTGTGCCCGAACTGCGGACGGCGAAAAGTTCACCAGTTGTCCGAGGTTCGCGATCCGCGGCCGGACGCAGAAACAATTCAGATATCCGGAAGACTCCAATTCGGGATGAAGCCGTTGATGCAACAGAAATCCCGGTGGGCATCGTGGCTGCTGCAATAGATTTTCATGCGGTGACGAGCGCCCGGGCCTGCCTTCCGCGGCCGAAAGGCCGCCGCCCGCCGGCAGGTCAAGCCCGGCAATGACGAACAGTGCGCCTCACACCGAGGCGGTGATCCACTGTTCCAGCTTTTGCCGGGGCGCGGCGCCGACCTGGCGCGAAGCAAGCTGGCCGCCCTTGAACAGCATCAAGGTCGGGATCGACATGATGCCGAACTTCGCCGCCGTGCCGGGATTCTCGTCGACATTGAGCTTGACGATCTTGACCTTATCGCCGAGCGATTTGGAGATTTCCTCCAAAGCGGGGGCGATCATGCGGCAGGGCCCGCACCATTCCGCCCAGAAGTCCACCACCACCGGCCCGGAGGCCTTGAGCACGTCCTGATCGAACGTTGCATCCGTCACTTTGTCGACCATGGAAACCTCGCTGATTGGGGGAATCTGGGCAGGCAACCAAAAGTATGAACGGCATCCGGAAGCGTCAAGGGAGCCTCACTCTGGCGTTACCGGCTGGCGATTTTTGCCGCAGGATTTCAGCCAATTCCGTGTCCATCGCCGTGTCCGGAACGCCGATGAGACGTGGACCGGCTGTATAGAGGAGTGCCGCGCAAATCGTTCGATTCGGGTAAATGCGCGAAAGCACCGCACGGTAGAGCGCAAGCTGGGCGACATAGGCCGGTGGGATTTCTGACGCTTCGCGTGGCACCGCCCGATCGGTCTTGTAGTCGGCGATCAGCACCGAATCGCGCGTCACGGCGAGGCGGTCGACCTGGCCCGACACGCCGATCGGCGCGCCGCCGCGGCGGGCGACGCGGCCGACGATGGGCACTTCGGCGCGGCTGCCCTGCGCGAAGACTTCGGCGAAGACCAGATCGCTGAGAATGGCGAGGACTTGCCGCGCCATCTCCGTCCGCTCCGCGGAGGAGAAATCAACCGCTGCGTTGTTGAGATAGCGCTCGATCGCGGCATTGCGCGCGGCTTCCGGAATGTCGGGCACCGACTGCAACAACCGGTGCACGATGCGGCCGCGCGCAAGCGCCTTGCGGCGTTCGACAACCGAGCCTTCCGAACGGGCAAACGTTCGGCCTATTTCCTCCTCGAAAGCGGAGGACGGCGACGTTCGTTCCAAGCGCGGCGTTTCGAGAGGAGCATCCTCGCGCAGCCAAACCGGAAATTCACGCCGCATGGCGCTCCAGGCCGGCTCCGCGGCTGGCGTTGGCGCCAGCGCCGCGCCGGGCGGCTTGCGAAAGCGCCAGACTTTGTCGCCGCCGTCTTCTTCCTCGACCAGCAGCGGCTTCAGCGGTTCGCGGACCAGATTGTACCAGCAGCCTTTCGACCGCCCGCGCTCTCCTTCGGCGCCGCAAACGATCAGCCGGTCGGCGGCGCGCGTCATCGCCACATAAAGGAGCCGGCGATATTCGTGCTCGGTTTCGGAATTGGCGCGCGTGCGTGCATCCGCCAGCTTGTCCACGTCATCGGCCTTGCGGCCGGCCCAGATCGTTGCGCCCTCGGCAAGCTGCAACAGCCGCGGCGGCTTGATGACCGGCGGCGTGATGGTGTCGGCGAGGATCACCACCGACGCTTCCAGGCCTTTGGCGCCGTGCACGGTCATGACGCGGACTTCGTCGCGGCGGATTTCCATGTCGCGCTTGACCTCGGCCCGCGCGTCGCGCAGCCAAGTCAAGAAGCCTTGCAGCGACGGCGTCTCGCGTCGCTCATAGTCGAAAGCGACATTGAGAAATTCGTCGATCGCGTCGTTGGCCTCGAAGTCGAGCCGGGAGAGGAAACGCCGCCTGGCGCCGCCCGCGCCGAGCAGCCGCGCATAGAAGCCAAACGGCGTCTCTTGCCGCGCCGCCTGCGCGAGTTCGTCAAGCCGCGCCGCGGCCTCGGCAAAGACCGGCTTTGCGGCGGCTTTTTTGACCAGTGCATCCCGCAGCGAGGAGCGGCCGCGGTCCCACGCTATCCCAAACAATTCGTCGTCGGAAAATCCGAACAGCGGGCTGCGCAGGACGGTCGCCAGCGCCAGATCGTCCTCCGGCAATAGCAGCGCGTCGGCGAGCGCCATCAAATCCATCACCGCGATATGCTCGGTGAGCATCAGGCGGTCAGCGCCGGCGACGTCGATCTTCCGGTTTTTGAGCGCGCGGATGATCGCCTCGAACAATTCGCCGCGCTGGCGGACCAGCACCAACACGTCGCCGTAACTTGCGGCGCCTTCATCGACCAGCCGGCGCACCGTGCGCGCGATGCGGCGGGCAAGCTTCACGCGCGGGCTCGTCTCGCTCACTGTGTCGAACGGCGCGTCCCAACCTTCCTTGTTCTCGTCGCGCGGATCGGGTTTTTCCGGTTCCCAGATCTCGACCATGCTGGGCGGCGCATTCGGCAGCGGAATGTGCGGCGGGAAGCCGGCCGGATCCGACGTGACGCTTGCCGCGATCCCGGCGAGTTTGAATACCGCGTCCACAGCTTCGAGAATGGCCTCGCCCGAGCGGAACGAGTGCTCGAACTTGCTCACCACGAAATCAAGCCCGCTCTTTTCGTGCGCGCTTTTGAAGTGGCGCTGCATTTCGGCGAATTCCCTGGGCGCCGCCTTCTGGAACGAGTAGATCGACTGCTTCTCGTCGCCGACCGCGAACATGGTGCGCGTCAGGCTGCGCGCGCCTTCGCCGGCAGTGAACTCCGCCGTCAGCCGGCGGACGATGTCCCACTGTTTGCTGCTGGTATCCTGTGCCTCGTCGACCAGGACGTGATCGATGCCGAGGTCGAGCTTGTAATGCACCCAGGCCGCACTGAAATCCGAGAGAAGCGCCAGCGCCTTGTCGATCAGGTCGTCGTAATCGAGGAGGCCACGCCGCTCCTTCTCGCGGTAATAGCGGGTCAAAACCGCTTGGGCGACAGTGAGCAACGCGACGCTGCGGTCGCGGCTGAAGACGGCGCGGCGGCGCAGCAGAAGGCCATAAACGCGATCTTGCTCCGCGCCGAGCCGCTCGGCCAGCGCCGCATCCTTGATCGCACTTGTCACGATCGACACGCGCGGACTGCGCCCACTGTTGGCGCCCGTGCAAAAGATATCGAGATAGGTTTCGATACGTTCCGGTCCCGATTGCGTTGCAAGGCTCACCAGACGCGCAGCTTGTTCGCAATCGCTCTTTCGACCGAGCGCCAGAACTTTTGCAATTGCCGGCCACTCCGGCGGCGCGATGATTTGGCCCGAAAAATACGCCGCCTCGATATCGTCGATACGGTCCGAGTCATTCACGCCGAGCAGAGCGGAAAGATCGGCGACGGCTTTTTGCAGGCTGCCGGCGCGCACGACCCAGGCATCGATTGCATCGCGCCTGCCGATCGCCTCGCGCACCACATCGCGGAAGGTTTGATCGGCGGCCGCCGTCATCGCCGTATCGAGCGCGTCGGCAAGCGCACTGCCGGGGTTGCGAGCGCCGTCCAGCAACACGCTCAGCGTCAGCCGCTCCAAAAGCTGGGACTGCTCGGCCTCGTCGAGCACGGAAAACCGCGCGGCGACGTTCGCTTCGAATGGAAACTGATGCAGCAGCTGCGTGCAGAAGCCGTGAATGGTCTGCACCTTAAGCCCGCCGGGCGTTTCCAGCGCGCAGGCGAACAGTTGCCGCGCCAGCGCCCGCCGACGCGCGTCGGGCGTCGTGTCGGAGCTTCCGCGAATGGCCGCATCTAGCTCGGCATCGCTGTAAGTGATCCACTTGGCCAGCGTATCGAAAACGCGTTTGGCCATATTGGCGGCGGCGGCCTTGGTGAAAGTGATGCAGAGGATTTTTTCCGGCTCGACGCCGTTGAGCAGCAGATTGATCACGCGCTGGACCAGCACATGGGTCTTGCCGGCGCCGGCATTGGCGGCCACCCACGCCGACACGCCGGGATCGGACGCTTCGGTTTGCTTGCGCCGCACCTGGTCTGGAATCGAGACGGGCGTTCTCATTCGCCGCCCCAGATATCGTCGACCTCGCCGCCGGTCGCCGACCATTCCTTGACGCGCGCGAGATGATCGTAATCGCCGTAATGGCGCGTCCACATCGGGTGAACCAGCGAGCGGTACGGCGTGCTCGCATCGGCGAAGCGCTGGGCGAGACCCGTGAGTCTTTGCAGCGCATAATCGGCCTGTTCGTCCGTCGTTCCCTTGTCGAACTCGATGAGTTTGGTTTCGCCCGCCTTCGCGCCGCCTTTGAGCAGAACGTAGCCGACCTGCGCGACCGAACTCTCGGCAGCGATGCCCGCAAAGCCGCCGCGCCGAAGGATTGCCGCTTCGAGCGTGAGCTGCGGCGCGAGTCCCGTCCGCACCTGCTTCTCGCTGCGCGCCGAGCCAGTCTTGTAGTCAAGGATGACACAGCTTCCGTCGGCGCGCCGCTCGATCCGGTCGGCCCGGCCGGTGAGCGTGAAGGCGCCGTCGGCGAGCGGAATATCGATCTTGCCGTCGATCTCGGCGGCTATCGTCGCGATGCCGGGACGCCGCTGCGCCTCCCAAGCGGCAAACCACCGGGCGATGCGCATAAAGCGCGGCCACCAGAAGGCGCGCGTTTCCGGAAAATCCTCCAGCGGGGCAAAATGCGGCTGGCCGATCTCGACGAGGACGCGCGCTGGATCGGGCGGCAAAGCTTGCGCGTAACGCTGGGTGAATTCGCCGACGGCGGCGTGGATGATGGTGCCGCGCTCCGCGGCGCCCGGCGCCAGATCGACCGGATCGAGCGGCGCCAGACGCAAAATGTATTTGGCGTAGATCGTATAGGGGTCCCGCAGCCAATCTTCGATAGCGGTGACCGACAGCCGCTGCGGCCGCGCCGCGAGCGGCGGTTGGGGGGCCGGCTGCGGCGCCGCCGCGACTTGTTCCGGCCGGTCGAGGTCACGCGCCCAGGCGAGATAGTTGCCGCCGCGTGTAAGCGCCAACTGCCAGCGCGAACCGGCAATGGCCGCCAGCCGCTGGACGAAGCGCGACGGCACCGTCGGCGCACCGGCAATCTTGGCGGCGTAAGAGAGGATCACTTCGCGCGCGCCCAGCGCCTGCGCGAAATCGTGCGCGGAAAGCCCGACACGGCGTTCCGGCAGATCAAGCCCGAGTGCAAGCCGCATCGGACGGCTGAGCCACGCGTCGTTGCGGCTCTCCGGCGGCCAGCTCCCCTCGACCAAACCGCCGAGCACGACCCGATCGCTGTCGGTCAAGCGCGCCTCAATGGTGCCGAGGATACGCACGCGCGCGTCAGCCCGCGACGGCCGCCGCACCATCCGATCGGCGACCGCGGTGGCAAAAAACTCGGCGTATTCCGGCGTCTCAAGCGAGAGACCCTCGGCCGCCTCGCTCGTCGCCAGCTCCTCGAAGGCTTCAGCGAGTTTGGCGCCATCGGGACCGGCAAAGGCCGCCGCGGCGCCGCTTCCCCGCCGCGAGAGGCGATCGACAACGTCGCGGTGGCGCTCAGCGAGTTGGTTTATCGGGTGCCGGCCAGCGATTTTTTCGAGCGGCGCCAACGCACCGGCAAGCCAGTCGACGAGTTCTGCGGCCGCGGTCAGTTCGGTCCCCGTCAGCGTGAGCCGGGGATCGGAGCGGTGTAGATCGTTCGGCTCGCGCCGCCAGGATTTTTCGATCTCCGTGCGAAAGCTTGCCAGCGCGTGCGCCAGTCCGGCGCTGCCGGGCCCCGGCCGCGGCCCGCGCAGGACCGCCCGTTCGAGCGTGGCGACGGCCCGCTCGTGCGCCCGCAGGGGCGGCCGCAGCAGCGGATGCTTGAGCAGCGCCAGCAAGGCGGCCGGCTCGAGCCCGCCGAGCGCGACCTCGGTCGCGAGCCGCGCGAAGATGCCCGCCGGCGTCTCGGCAAGCGCAATACCGCTTGAATCTTCCGAATCGATGTTCCAGCGCTTGAGCGCCGCCAGTACGCGGCGGCCGAGCGCGCGATCGGGCGTGACCAAAGCCGCCGTCTTGCCGTCCTGCACCGCTTCGCGCAGCGCGACCGCGATGGCGAGCGATTCATCTTCGGCGTTGGCCGCTTCGATGACGCTGACGTTCAGCAGCGCCGCATCGGCTTGCGCGCCGAACTGCCGGTCGGCCGCCAGCTGCGACCACGCTTCCGCCGTGGCGGCAGGGCGCAGCACTTCAGAGATCACCCGCTCGCGGCCGCCCGGCGCCGCCAGGTTATGCACCGCGTCGCGCGCGATGCCGATGCGGGCCAGCAGCGCCTGCATGGCGAATTGCGGGTGGCCGGGTGCAGGTGCGATGCCCTTGGCTTCGTCGCTGCCGATCAGCCGCCACGAGTCTTCGTCGAGATCGGTATCGAGGCCGGGCAGCACGACCGCACCGTGCGGAAGACGCGCGATAGCGGCGATCAATTCGGCGGTCGCAGGAATCGAGCCGGTCGAGCCGGCGGCGATCACCGGGCCGTCGGTCTTGCGTTTGAGCCGCGCCGCTTCGGCCTTGATCAAGCGGTCGCGGCGCTCGGCGGGCTCGATCAAGCCGCGCTCGTTGAGCATCTGCGGCCAAGAGCGGCGCGCGATGTCGAGAAATCTCAGCGATAATTGCCAGTAAGGATCGAGAAAATCGGGCACCAGACCGTCGAGCGTGTCCCACGTGACCCCGCGCGTGGTCATGTCGTCGATCAGCCGGGCAAGATCGTCGGCGAGCGCGCAGGCGGCGGCCGGCGTCTGCGCCACCAGCGGAACGCCGCTGGCGCCGTGCAGTTCAGGCGAGGCCGCCCATTTGCTGATCAATTGCGCCAGCATCAGGCGGCGTTCGAGGCCGCCGAGCGCCGGCGGCAAGGAAAGCGCATCTTCCGCGATGCCGCCCGCAGCAGCTTCGGCAAACGCGATCTCGTCGTCGTCGATGTCGCCGAGGGCTATGATGCGCGGAAGGATCGCCGCGTCATTACCCGGCATATCCAGGAACGCCTCGCGCATGAGCCGGCAGGCGCGCCGCGTCGGGAGGTAGAGCGTGACGGCAGCGAGCGCGAGAGGGTCGTCGGCGAGCTGAAGGCCGAGCGCGCCGGCAGTCAGCGCGTTGATCAGCGTCGGCAAGAACGGCGCCGACGGCGGAATGGTGAAGACGCGAGCAGCCATGTGGACGTTTCGATTCGCGATTTCCCGTCGCCCGCATTGGCGGGCCTTGCGAGACGGCATGACCAAATGTGAGTAAGTCTAATGCGTGGCGGCGAGCGCCGCCTCCGCGGCCGCGACCGCCTCGGGCGTGCCCACATGCATCCAAACGCCTTCGAGGCGCAAGCCGAACAGGCGGCCGG
>CAYVPC010000078.1:0-14342 GCA_964453555.1 uncultured Hyphomicrobiales bacterium
AGTTCGACGTGTGCGAGATGGCGATCGTCACGTATTTGCAGGCCAAGGCCTACGGTAAGCCGCTGATGCTTCTGCCGGCGACCATGCTGGGACGCTTCCAGCACGGCGCATTGCTCTACAATTCCGAGCGCGGCGCGCTGCGGCCGGAAGACCTTGCCGGGCGAAGGGTCGGCGTGCGGTCATTTTCGCAGACCACCGGCGTCTGGATTCGCGGCATTCTCTGGAAAGATTACGGTCTCGATCTCGGCAAGGTGAAATGGGTCACCTTCGAGGACGCCCACGTCGCCGAATATCGCGATCCGCCGGGGGTCGAGCGCGCCGCCGCCGGCAAGGACATCACCAAGATGGTGATCGACGGCGAGCTCGACGCGGCGATTTTCGGCGGTGCCATGCCGGACGATCCCCGGCTTAAGAGTGTCATTCCCGATCCCGACGCGGCCGGCAAGGATTGGTATAAGACGCACGGCACCGTGCCGATCAACCACATGGTCGTGGTCAAGGACAGCCTGGCGAAATCGGACGCGATTGCCGTGCAGGAGATCTTCCGCATGCTGCTCGCAAGCAAGCGGGCGGCGGGCCTGCCGAAAGCCGGCGCGATCGATTTCGTTCCGTTCGGCTACGAAGCGGTCAGGCCGGCGCTCGACCTAATGAGCAGTTACGCGCTGGAAATGAAGATTATCCCGCGCCGCTATTCGGTGGAGGAATTGTTCGACGACACGACGCGGACGCTGCACGCCTGATCGACGCCGGACAATCCACCGACGCCGCGGTCAATCAGCACGCAGACAATTACGCCGGCAAGCGCTGCGGCAATACCGATCGCAACGGTTTCCATCACCGTGCGCAAGGTGTCGCGCTTGGCGATGCGAGCGCGTCCGATGCCAAGCCCGACCAGCAGCGCGATCGTCACGACGCCGGAAACGATTCTCGCCGGCGGTATCGGCAGGAAGACAAAGGGCAGGATCGGCACCGCCGCCGCCAGGAAATCGGCGAACAGCATCCACAGCGCTTGTTCCCACGGATTAAGCGGCGCGTCCGGATCGACTTGCAGGGCAAGCATCAATCCGGACAGCGCCGAACGGTTGCCCTGCACGGCGCCGGCAAGCGCTGCCGATTGCTCTTATGTCAGTCCGGCAGCGCTGAAGCGGCTCAAAAGCGAAGCCGAGAATGCTTGTAGCGCGTTATCGGACTGCATCAGCGAGCGCCTAGCGCTTATTTCGTCGCGCGTCGTCTCGACGTCGAGATAGGCTCCCGCCATCATCGAAACGGCGGCCGCCGCGGCGCCTGAGGCGCCTGCGATCAGCACGGCCGGGGTGCTTGTCGTGGTCGCGGCGACGCCGAAAATCAGGCCGAAGATCGAGACCGTGCCGTCCTCCATTCCAAACACGATGGTGCCGGCGGAGTTGACCAGCGAGCGTTGCAGCCGTTGGAGCGTTGCGGCGATTGGCATAGTGGGCTTCCTCTGCGCGGTTCCGGCGGTTCCAAGCCTGAATTTACGCATTGGCGTCAATATGATAAATTGAAAATCGGCCAGGAGAGAGCGGCGATGCAGCTGCAATCGCTCGGATATGTCGGCATCCGCGGCAAGAACCTTGACGAATGGCGGACCTACGGCACCCGCTTTCTCGGCATGCAAATCGTCGATCAAGGCGGCGGCACGCTGGCGCTGCGTATGGACGACCGCAAGCAGCGCGTCATCGTGCAGGCGGACGATGCTGAAGGGCCTTGCTTCTACGGCTGGGAAGTTGCCGATGGGGCAACCCTCGACGCGCTGGCGGCGCATCTCGAAAAATGCCGCATAAACGTCGCGCGCGGCTCGCGCGCCTTGGCTGACGAGCGTCGCGTCAAAGATTTGATCGTCTTTGCCGACCCGATCGGCAACCGGCTTGAAGCCTTCCACAGTGCCGAGGTCGCGGCCGAACCATTCAAGCCCGGGCGATCGATCTCCGGTTTTCGCACCGGCCCGCTCGGCATGGGGCATGCGGTGCTGACCGCCGGGCGGATCGATCAGGTCGTGCCGTTCTATACCGAGATTCTCGGCTTCCGCCTCAGCGATTATTTCGTGCGGCCGTTCAAGGCCTATTTCTTCCACCTCAATCCGCGGCACCATAGCCTCGCCTTTATCGAGACCGGCCGGAACGGCATCCATCACCTGATGGTGGAGTTGTGTTATCTCGACGACGTCGGGCAGGCTTACGATCTGGCGCTGCGCAAGCCGGAGATGATCGGCACCACACTCGGCCGCCACACCAACGATCAGGTCACGTCCTTCTATTCGTGGTCGCCGTCGAACTTTCTAGTCGAATATGGCTGGGGCGGCCGGTCAATCGATCCCGCCACTTGGACGCCGCAGGAGCGCACGGACGGGCCGAGCCTGTGGGGCCATGACCGCCTCTGGCTACCGGCCGACAAGCGCGAGGATGCGCGCGATCTGCGCATCAGCGTCGCCGAGGCCGGCGGCCGCGAGCCGCTTAACGTTATGGACGGCAATTACGTGCGCGCGCGCGACGTTTGCCCGTGGTGGAACGCCAACGTGGCTGCACGCAAAACCGGATAGATCGCGGCTCCGGCCGCTGGCGTTGTCCGGACAGGCTCTAGCCGCGCCGGACGGCCGTCCAGTTACCGGCGCATTGCCCGGTCGAGGTGCGCCATTGGCCGCTGCCGTTATTGCCGACGAGCCGGCCGAAGCCGTTCGCCGACTGGCCGCCTTCGGCGACCACGACGTGGATGTCGCCGTTCGGGGCCACGCGGCCGGCGGCTTGATAGCTTGGCTCGCCGGCGATTACGCGGTTGTCCACGATATGCACCGAATAGCGCAGCGAACTGTCGCAGTCGCCGTGGCGCGTATAGATCACCACGCTCCAATCGCCGTCAAAGGCGCCGCTGGCTATCGCGTCGGACGGGGCGCTGCTGCCACCTACCAGCAGGGCTGCGAAGGCAATGGCAAAGAGCGAGTGCAAAAAATTCTTCATCAGTTGGCTCCGGTCTTCTCAATGTGGCTTGGTTGCGGTGTGGGTCCGCCCGGATAAGGCGGCGGCTGGTCGCTGAACGGGGTTGTGCCGCGGCCTTGGTCATAGCCGGTTTGAAACAGCGCCCCCATGTATTTCGGATCGAACGGCCCTTTGCTGGGCGCGTGGAAGCTCGCGGGAATGCTGGCGACGTTGAAATCGACGCCGCTGCGCTTGGCGGCAAGATAGGCGCGATCAATCATCAATCGGGTATCCACCGGAACGGCCATGCCGATCGCTTGGGTCAGGATCGACGGCGCGAAGCGGTCGATGACCTTGAACTCCGGTTGGAGTCCGGTGTTCACCACGATGTAGAGGTCCGTCGCCGGCAGCCGATATTGACTGGTGGCCGCCATTAATGACGGGGGCGCGACAAAGAACTGGCCGCCCAGCCCGCCATCCACATGCATTTCGGCAAAGCGCTTGCCGTTCGCCTCGACGTCGATCAGCACCGGCGGGAAGCCGCCCGGAACGGCGGTCGACGCTAGCAGCACTTTGACGAGCAGCTTCATTGCGTCGTCGCCGCCGTGCTCCGCGATGGCGCCGATGTTCCAGACCATTGAGCGTCCGGCGTCAAGGTTGGTGGTCACTACGAACAGGCGCCGGCCGCTGCGATGCGCGGCGGCAATATCGGCCACCAGCTCCGGCGTGATCTGTTTGGCAATGAATTCCTTGAGTGGCCACGAATCGACAAAGCTCTCGCCGGTCGACTGACCCGCTTCGAAGATATCCGCGGCGGTGACCTTGGTGTAGGAATCGCGCAGTGCGTTGTCGTAACGCGGCCCGGCAAAGATAAAGGGCGCCATCAGCGCGCCGGTAGAAACGCCGGTGACCACGGCATAATCGGGCCGCTTGCCTGCGGCCGTCAGTCCGACAAGCAGCCCGGCGCCAAAAGCGCCGTCGCTGCCGCCGCTGGAGAGAATGAGCCAAGGCCCGGCATGCGCGGGCAGCGCGTTGGCGTAATCGGTCTCGGAGTCCGCCCAGAAGCGCGCATCGGGAATGCCGGGGATCGCCGCGACCGCGTCTTCCGCGGCGGTGAACGGCACGCGCGGCGGCAATTCCTTGGACGTCGATGCAACCGGGGGTGGGGCCGGCGCCTTGGCGGGTTTTGCCGGAGCGGTCTTCTTTGCCGGGGTTACCGCCTGGGCTTGCGCCTTGGTTGCGACATACGGCGTCGCGGAAAGCAAAAGGACCGGCGTCAACAGCAGCGTGGCTGCGGCGCGAAGGCTCAATCGCGTAGGCTTGGTCATGGCGCTCAAGGTCCAGAAATCATCGATGGTCCGGGCCGCAATCCGCCGCCGCCGTCACGCACCACTGCGCGACCAAGAGGCAAATAAGACCCGCTGGCGCAAAGTTCAATTGAGGGCGCTAAGTCAGCCCACAAAGCCTAGGAATATGGCCTCAAAAGCGCAATCACGCTTTAGTGCTTATCAACCAACCCTTGCGCTAGGCGTGCCGCTCGGCGACGAAATGCGCACCTTCGATGAGGATTGCGGCGCTCTTGCCGAAAGGCGCCAGCGCCTGTTCGGCCTCGGCGACGAGATCGCGCAGCCGCGCTTTGGCCTTGGCGACGCCGAGCGCACTGACCATGGTTGCCTTGCCGGCCGCCGCGTCCTTGCCGGTTTGTTTGCCGACCTGCGCGGTATCGCCTTCGAGATCGAGCAGATCGTCGGCGATCTGGAACGCCTGGCCGACCGCCGATCCGTAGTGTTCGAGCGCTTGCCGTTGCGGCGGCGTCGCCGCGCCGAGCATGCCGCCCGCCTCGCAGGCGAAACGGAGTAGCGCACCGGTTTTCATTGCCTGCAGGATGCGCACTTCGTCTTCGCCGAGCCGCTGCGGGCCATTGCCGGTGAAGCGGCCTTCGGCGGCAAGGTCGAGCATCTGGCCGCCAACCATGCCGCCCAGGCCGGCGGCGCGGGCGAGCGCGTTGACCAACTCGACCCGAACGGCCGGGTCGGGGTGCGTTTCGCTCCGGGACAGGATGTCGAAGGCGAAAGTCAGCAATCCGTCGCCCGCCAGGATGGCCGTCGCCTCGTCGAATTTCTTGTGCGACGTCGGCTGCCCGCGCCGTAAATCGTCGTTGTCCATGGCGGGCAAATCGTCATGCACCAGCGAATAGCAATGGACACATTCGAGCGCCGCACCCGCCATCAAGGCCTGCTGCCGCTTCACGTTGAACAACGCCGCGCATTCGACCACCAGGAAGGGCCGGAATCTTTTTCCGCCGCCTAGGCTCGAATAGCGGATCGCTTCGATGAGCCGCGCCGGCCGGCTTATCTCACCCGGCGCGGCCTGCGGTGATAGAAGTCTATTGAGCAGGTCGTCAGTGTCCTTGGCCGTCCGATCGAGACGCGACAGAAAAGGACTGTTTTTGTCGTTCATCGCTGATCTGCCCCGGCCGTCCCGCGTCCCAATCGGTGTTATCTGGTCCTATAATTACGTGGCGGTACTGCCCGCTTTTTGCCGGTACCGCCCATAGGGGACTATCTGTGACCAACGAGCTTCTAGCGTCAATGGTACTGGCGATCTGGCTCTATCTCCTGATCGGGCGCGGGGCATTCTGGCGCGTGCGCGAGCGTGACGACGGCATTGCGGCAGGGAAGGAACCCTGGCCGACGATCGCCGCCGTCATCCCGGCGCGTGATGAAGCTGACTGCGTCGGAGAGATGGTCGGATCGCTTTTGCAGCAGGACTATGCCGGCGCGTTCACGATCATCTTGGTCGACGATCAAAGCCGCGACGGCACCGCGCAGGTCGCGCGCGACGCGGCCGCCGCGCTCGGCGCCGGGCACCGCCTGAACGTGCTGACAGGAAGGGCCCTGCCGGCGGGCTGGACCGGGAAATTGTGGGCACAGCATCAGGGCGTCGAGGCCGCCGAAGCCATGTCGTCAGCGCCGGCTTACCTTCTGTTCACGGACGCCGATATTGTTTACGGCCACGACGCGCTGCGCGGTCTGGTTGCGCGCGCGCTGTCGGGCGGCACGGTGCTCACCTCGCTGATGGTCAAGCTCCGCTGCGTGAGTCTGGCCGAGCGCATGTTCATCCCGGCCTTCATCTTCTTTTTTCAGATGCTCTATCCGTTCGCGTGGGCGAACGATTCGCGCCGCGCCACCGCGGCGGCGGCGGGCGGCTGCATGCTGGTGCACCGCGAGGTTTTGCGTGCAGCCGGCGGCATGGCCGCGATCCGCAGTGCCCTGATCGATGACTGTGCACTGGCGAAAAATCTCAAGGCCCGCGGTCCGATCTGGATCGGCCTGACCGATCGCGTGCGCAGCGTCCGCGCCTATCCGGCATTGGAAGACATCCGCCGAATGGTTTCGCGCACCGCCTATGCGCAGCTCAATTATTCGCCGCTGCTGCTGGCGGGGACGGTGCTCGGGCTAGCTGTCACCTATCTCGCGCCTGTCTTGCTCGCGGTTTTTGCCGGCGGTGCGGCACGCACGCTGGGCATTGCCGCCTGGCTCCTGATGGCTTTTGCCTTTCAGCCCACGCTGCGCTTCTACCGGGTGTCTGCGCTGTGGGGGCTGGCATTGCCGGCCATTGCCGCAACCTATATGGCGTTCACGATTGATTCCGCCTATCAGCATGCGCGCGGGCGCGGCGGCATGTGGAAGGGCCGCGCGCAGGCCAATGTTTCGGAATTGCGATGAACGATGCGGGCATAGACGCCAAGACCTGGCGGTCGGGAAAAGGGCATCGGGATGAAAATTTCCCGGTCGGGTCCTTTCTCATTCATCCGCGCCACCGCAGGGTGATCCTGGCGTTTTACAATTTTGTCCGCACCGCCGACGACATCGCCGACCATGCGACCATCCCGGCGCCGGAAAAACTTCGCCTGCTCGATCGCCTCGATGCCGGCCTGACCGGCGCCAACAGCGAGGACGCGGCCGCCGCTACGTTGCGCGCGGCGCTCGCCGAGCGCGATCTATCGCCCAAACACGCGCAGGATCTGCTCTCCGCCTTCAGGCTCGACGTGACTAAGCTCCGCTATCGCGATTGGGACGAGCTGATCGGTTATTGTTCGTTGTCGGCGATGCCGGTCGGACGCTTTGTCTGCGACGTACATGGCGAAAGCCGCGGCGCCTGGCCGGCAAATGATGCGCTCTGCGCCGCCTTGCAGATCATCAATCACCTGCAGGACTGTAAAGAGGACTACCGCAATCTCGACCGCGTCTATATTCCGCTCGACACGCTCGCGGCCTGCGGTGCCGGTGTCGAAGCGCTGGGAGCACCGGAGGCCTCGCCGGCGCTGCTCGCCGCTCTGCACGGCCTCGCCGAGCGCACCGAGCGGCTCCTGGGCGAGAGCGACGTCTTCCCGCTATTGATCGAGGACCATCGGTTGTCGCTCGAGGTGTCGGTCATCAACACTTTGGCGCATCGGCTGACGCGGCTATTGATGACGCGCGATCCCTTGCGCGATCGCGTGCATCTGCCGATGCCCGCCGTCGCCGGCCTGACGCTTGTCGGCGTCCTCGCCGGCTCGGCCCGCCGGCTCGGCCGGCGCCTGTCCGCTACGACGCAGAAGCCGCGGGGTGCGTGAGTGACGAAGCCGACGCCGGCGGCGGCAACCGCCTCCCGTAGCTCGTTCTATAGCGGGATGCGCATCCTGCCGCGCGCGCAGCGCGAAGCGATGTTCGAAATCTATTCGTTCTGTCGCGCCGTCGACGACATCGCCGACGATCCAGGCCCGCGCGACGTGCGCCGCGGGCAACTGGCGCAATGGCGCACGGATGTTGGCGCGATCTATGCAGGTCCGCCGCCGGCGCTTGCCGGGCTGGCGCAGGCGGTGCGAACTTTCGATTTGCGACGCCAGGACCTCATCGCCATCATCGACGGCATGGAAATGGACGTTGTCGCCGACATCCGCGCGCCGGACCGTGCAACGCTCGACCTCTATTGCGACCGCGTGGCCTGCGCGGTCGGCCGCCTCTCGGTGCGGGTGTTCGGCATGGAGCGTGACGCCGGCGTGGCGCTCGCTCACCATTTGGGGCTGGCGCTGCAGCTCACCAACATTTTGCGCGACCTCGACGAAGATGCCTCGCTCGGCCGGCTTTATCTGCCGCGCGAGGCGCTGCAGGCGCAGGGTATCAGCGCGACGGATCCGCACGAGGTGCTGGCCCATCCCGCGCTCGGCAAGGTGTGCGCCACCGTCGTCGAATGCGCGGAGCTGCACTTTCGCGAGGCGCGTAGAATCATGGCGCAGAGCCCGCGCCGCGCGGTGCGCGCCCCGCGCCTCATGGGCGAGGCCTACCATGTCATCCTCGAAGGCCTGGTCGCGCGCGGCTTCGCGCCGCCGCGCGAGCGGGTGCGGCTGCCGCGCGCCAGGCTCCTCTTCATCGTGCTACGCAATCTCGTGTGATGCGATGAACGGCACCGTCCACATCGTTGGCGCCGGACTTGCCGGTCTCTCTGCGGCCGTGCGCCTTTCCGCGCGCGGCCGAAAGATCTTGGTGCATGAGGCCACCGCCTTTGCCGGCGGCCGCTGCCGCTCCTATCACGATGCGTCGCTCGGCATGACCATCGATAACGGCAACCATCTTCTGCTCTCCGGCAATCACGCCGCGCTCGATTATCTCCGCAGCATCGGCGCGCAAGGCCGGCTGGTCGGTCCGCCGTCGGCGCAATTCTCTTTCGTCGATCTCGCCGGCGGCGCGCCCTGGACCTTGCGCTTCAACGACGGCCGCATCCCGTTCTGGGTGTTTGATCCAAAACGGCGGGTGCCGGGTACTGGCGTATCCGACTACTTGCCGCTGGCGCGGCTGCTGTGGCCAGGCGCCGGCAAGGCGGTCGGCGAGGTGATCGCCTGCAAGGGCGTTTTGTATGAGCGGCTGGTGGAGCCGCTGCTGCTCGCGGCGCTCAACATCGACGCTCCGCTTGGCGCGGCCCGGCTTGCCGGCGCGGTTATCCGCGAAACGCTTGCGGCCGGCGGCCGCGCCTGCCGGCCGCTGATCGCGCGCGAAGGACTGGGCACGACGCTGATCGAGCCGGCGCTCGCTTATCTCAAGCAACACGGCGTCGCATTGCGCATGGAGCATCAGCTTCGCGGCATGCGCCTTGGCTTGGATCGGATTGCGGCGCTTGAATTCGGCGACGACGCTGTCGAACTCGGCGCCGACGATGCAGTCGTTCTCGCCGTGCCCCCTTATATTGCCGCTTCGCTCATTCGCGATCTCAAAGTGCCGACCGAGTTCCGAGCCATCGTCAATGCGCATTTTCGCACCGAGCCGCCGGCCGAGATGCCCCCGATTCTCGGCGTGCTCAACGCGACGGTGCAATGGATCTTTGCTTTTCCCGGCAGGATTTCCATCACCGTTAGCGCCGGCGACCGGCTTATCGACACGCCGCGCGAACAGCTTGCCAAGACGATCTGGAAGGAGGTCGCGTGCGTCACCGGATTGCCGGCGACTTTGCCCCCCTGGCAGATCGTGCGCGAGCGGCGCGCAACGTTTGCCGCAACGCCGGACCAGGACGCGCGGCGTCCCGGTCCGGCAACCAAGTGGCACAATCTCGTCCTTGCCGGCGATTGGACAGATACCGGCCTGCCCGCTACCATTGAAGGCGCGATCCGATCCGGCAATCGCGCCGCCGACATTATCGCGAAGCTGGCATGATCGAAGATACACTCGAGCAAACAATCCGGCCTGCACCGCAAACGACGTCCGCCCGACAGCCGGACGAAGCGCTCGAACAACGCATCCAGAAGGCGACGCAGGCGCTGCTCAGACAGCAGCGGTCGGACGGCCATTGGGTGTTCGAGCTCGAAGCCGACTGCACCATCCCGGCCGAATATGTGCTGTTGCGGCATTACCTCGGCGAGCCGGTCGATGCCGCGCTTGAAGCCAAGATCGCGGTCTACTTGCGGCGCGTCCAGGGCGCGCATGGCGGGTGGTCGCTGTTCCGCGACGGCGATCTCGACGTCAGCGCGACGGTGAAGGCCTATTTCGCGCTGAAGATGATCGGCGATCCGGTCGACGCGGATCATATGCGGCGCGCACGCGAAGCGCTGCGCGCCCGCGGCGGCGCCGAACGCGCCAATGTGTTCACGCGTATTATGCTGGCGCTGTTCGGCTTCATTCCGTGGCGCGCGGTGCCGGTGATCCCGGTCGAGGTCATGCTGCTGCCGAAATGGTTTCCGTTCCATCTCGACAAGATTTCGTATTGGAGCCGCACCGTCATCGCGCCGTTGCTGGTGCTGATGGTGAAGAAGCCGCGCGCGCGCAACGCCAAGGGCGTGCATATCGACGAACTGTTTGTCGCGTCGCCGCAGACCATCGGGCCGACGCCGAAGGCGCCGCAGCAGAAGACGTCGTGGTTCTGGTTCTTCCGCGGCGTCGACAACGTTCTGCGCGCGACCGAGCCGTTCTTTCCGAAGTCGACGCGCCAGCGCGCCGTCGATGCCGCCGTCGCCTGGGTGAGCGAACGGTTGAACGGCGAAGACGGTCTCGGGGCGATTTTCCCGGCGATGGCAAACAGCGTCATGATGTTCGCCGTGCTCGGCTATCCGGAGGATCATCCGCAGCGCGCTATCGCCCGCAAATCGGTCGAGAAGCTTCTGGTCGTGCACGAGCACGAAGCCTATTGCCAGCCCTGCGTGTCGCCGATCTGGGACACCGGGCTCACCTGCCACGCGCTTCTGGAAGTCGGCGGCGAAGGCGTCGTAGCGCAAGTCAAGCGCGGCCTCGACTGGCTGGTGCCGATGCAGGTCCTCGACGTGCGCGGCGACTGGATCGCGCGCCGAGGCGATATCCGCCCCGGCGGCTGGGCCTTCCAATACGCCAATCCGCACTATCCCGACGTCGACGACACCGCTGTCGTCGCCATGGCGATGGATCGCGTGCAGAATCTTTCCGGCCGGTGTGATGATTATCAGCCGAGCCTGGCGCGGGCGCGCGAATGGATTTTAGGAATGCAAAGCAAGAACGGCGCCTGGGGCGCGTTCGATGCCGACAATGAATATTATTATCTCAACAATATTCCGTTCGCCGATCACGGCGCGTTGCTCGATCCGCCCACCGAGGACGTGACCGCGCGCTGCCTCTCGATGCTCGCGCAATTCGGCGAGACGGCCGCGACCAGCGCGGCAGTGGCGCACGGCGTCGATTATTTGCGCCGGACGCAGCTTGCGGAAGGAAGCTGGTATGGCCGCTGGGGTATGAACTACATCTACGGCACCTGGTCGGTCTTGTGTGCGCTCAACGCCGTCGGCGTCGATCACGATGCGCCGGAAATGCGCAAGGCGGTGGACTGGCTCGCCGCCATCCAGAATGAAAACGGCGGCTGGGGCGAGGACGGTTCAAGCTACAAGCTCGATTATCGCGGCTACGAGCCGGCGCCGTCGACGGCGTCGCAGACCGCCTGGGCGATGCTCGGCCTGATGGCCGCGGGCGCCGTCGATCATCCCGCGGTGGCGCGTGGCATCGAATATCTCGCGCAGACCCAGGGCGCCGACGGCTCCTGGGACGAGCCGCGCTACACGGCGACCGGTTTTCCCCGCGTCTTCTACCTGCGCTACCACGGCTATTCGAAATTCTTCCCGCTCTGGGCGATGGCGCGCTACCGCAACCTCAGGCGCGGAAACGCTCCAACGGTCGCCTGGGGAATGTGATCACCCCCCGCGGGGAAATGAAGCTATGCCGCGCTTGCTGAAGTCTTCGCCGCCTTGGCGGCTTTCTCGCGCGCTTCGTTGGTGCGCATCGCCGACAACGTCTGCTGCACCTGGCCATCGAACACGTATTGCGCCGGACGCTGGTTCTCCATCGAGATTTCCGGAGCCATCGGGCCTTCGGTCTTCACGCCGCGCCAGGCGATCATCGCCGCTTGCAGCGGATGCTGCATGATCGCTTCCGTCGCGGTCGGCTCGTAGCCGCAATGGGCCATGCAGTTCGCGCACTTCTCGTAGCGGCCGGTGCCGTAGGCGTCCCAGTCCGTTGTGTCCATCAGTTGATCGAACGTCTTGGCGTAGCCTTCGCCGAGCAGATAGCACGGCTTCTGCCAGCCGAAGATATTGCGCGTCGGCATGCCCCACGGCGTGCAGTGGAATTCCTGGTTACCGGCGAGGAAATCGAGGAACATACTGGAGTGGGTGAGATTCCAGTTCTTGTCCCTACCGAGTTTAAAGACGTTGCGGAACAGTTCCTTGGTTTTGCGGCGGCTTAGGAAATGCTCCTGGTCGGGCGCGCGCTCATAGGCATAGCCGGGCGAGATCGAAACGCCGACGCCGAGCTCGGCGGTGAGGTCGAGAAATTTGGCGATGTCTTCCGCCGGATGGCCGTCGAAGATCGTGCAGTTGACGTTGACGGCAAAACCCTTGGCCTGCGCGACCTTGATCGCGGACACGGCTTTGTCGAAGCCACCGTCCATGCACACCGACTTGTCGTGATGTTCCTTGATGCCGTCGAGGTGCACCGAGAAGAACAGATAGGGCGATGGCTCGAACAAATGCAGCTTCTTTTCCAGCAGCAGCGCGTTGGTGCACAGCGAGACGAATTTCTTGCGCGCCACGATGCCTTTGACGATCTCGCCGATTTCCTTGTGAATGAGCGGCTCGCCGCCAGGAATCGCCACCATCGGCGCGCCGCACTCATCGACGGCGTCGAGGCATTCCTTGACCGAAAGCCGCTTGTTGAGGATCGCGTCCGGATAATCGATCTTGCCGCAGCCGGTGCAGGCGAGATTGCAGCGGAACAAGGGTTCCAGCATCAGCACGAGCGGGTAGCGCTTGCGGCCGGTGAGCCGCTGCTTCATCACATAGGTACCAACGGCAATCTTCTGTCTTAGCGAAACAGTCACTATCGATTCCTTTTTGTCGTTAGCCCGAAGCTCGCCGCGGTCGGGCGAGACTAAACCTTTGCCGTCGCCCGCGTCGCAGTCCTGCCGCCGTCCGTGAGTTCGGGCGGAAGCCGAAACTCGATGGTCTCCTGGCGGCCGGTTAGTTCCGACACTTCGACCGGACCGAGCCGGCGCAGAGCGTCGATCACATCCTCCACCAGTACTTCGGGTGCCGAAGCGCCGGCTGTAATGCCGACGGTTTGCGCGCCGTTGAACCAGTCGGGTTCGACTTCGCTGCCGTCGGCGATCAGATAGCACGGAGTGCCGACTTCATGACCGATCTCGCGCAGCCGGTTGGAATTGGAACTATTCTTGGCGCCGACCACCAGGATAACGTCCACCAGGGTCGAAAGTTCGCGCACCGCGGTCTGCCGGTTTTGCGTGGCGTAGCAGATGTCGCGTGTTTCGGGCCCGACGATGTCGGTAAAACGGCGATGCAATGCGGCGATGATGCCGCGCGTATCGTCGACGCTGAGCGTGGTTTGCGTCACGTAGGCGACCGGCGTGTCGGGCGGGATATCGAGCTTGTCGACGTCGTTTTCGGTCTGCACCAATGTCACCGGCTCGGAAATCTGGCCCATCGTGCCTTCGACCTCAGGGTGGCCGGCATGCCCGATGAGGATAAGCCGGCGTCCCTGCGCCACGTAACGCTTGCCCTGATTGTGCACCTTGGTGACGAGCGGACAGGTCGCATTGAGCACCGGAAGCTCGCGTAATGCCGCTTCCTCCTCGACGCTTTTGGCGACCCCATGCGCGCTGAAGATGGTGACCGCGTGCGGCGGTACCTCGGACAGATCCTCGACGAAGTGCGCACCCTTAGCCTTGAGGCTCTCCACCACGTGCTTGTTGTGCACGATCTCGTGGCGCACATAGACCGGCGGTCCATACTTTTGCAGCGCGCGCTCGACGATCTCGATGGCACGTACCACGCCGGCGCAAAATCCTCGAGGCTGAGCGAGTATGACTTTCATCAATGACCTCCAGACGGGATCGCCGGACTGCGGCTTTGGGCCGCAATCATGGCGGGGTGCCCCGCCGTGTTCCATTTCAATACTTTGGCCACAACGCCGTGACAATCAACTTGGCCACGATGCATTGACAATCAAGCCTGCCGGTCCGGTTTTCCCCCGCGGCGGCTGTCCGATCGTGGCGCCCCGGATCGGGCACATTTGGGCGGAAAAACCCGCCTTGTCCAGCGTGCCGGCCCAGTCGGCGCCCGAGCGAAGCGCCGCGGGGTACGGAAAGCCCGAAATAGGAAAATATCCACGATTTCACTTTTTGGGCGTTTCAGGGCATCTAAGGCCGCAATTGGAGATTCCATGAACGAACTGCACGCCGATGCGCCATTATCAGCTGCGCGACCCCGGTTGCGCCTTGCCGGCCGGCCCGAGGGACGTGCCTCGATTTTGCCGTTGTCATAACGCCTCAAACCGCGGGTTGTCGCATTAACACCCCATGAAAACGATCACTGCTTTCGTCGTCCGCGCGATTAGTTTTTGCATTCAC